>JABDDE010000004.1:315-66900 GCA_013287775.1 Chlamydiota bacterium | reverse complement strand
GCATGTTAGTATGAAAAGAAGTCGTCATATGCGACTTTCCCTTCAGGAAAATTCGCATATGACGTTGCTGCAGAGTTACACAGCAGCCGAGGAAGAGGATGACGATGTGGAGGAAGAGATAGAAGTGGATGAAAATGACAATGGCGACGATGAGGACGTCGAAGACGATGAGGATGAGGATGAGGATGAGGATGAGGATGAGGATGAGGATGACGATGAAGATGATGAGGACGATTTGTTCTCATCAATTTCTTCTACAGTTCCTGGTGGCAATAGACAGAGAGATGGGTGGCCTGGATAGGGGTACGTGATGGTGGATCGTTGCTGGTTCTGCCATTCAACGACGCTAAACGAATTATGCAGCACACAGGTGCGAGCTCGCAATAAATCCATACCACTTTGAATAACCGGCCGAAGCTCTGTTGTTTCTGGTAGCGCGCTTGCTCGGCGGCTGGTATCTTTGCCTTCTACATCTTCTATCTCTGCCGCCTCGGTTTTTCTGATTCTCTCTCGTAGTCTGGCTGCAAGAGGATCTACAAACTTTAATGGGCGCACTTTGCGTCCTCCAAGACATGCCATGAGCAAGGTTGCGGCTATGGTACTTACTGCGCCAGAGGCAACTGCGCCTAGTGCCAACGCACCAGGTATACAAAGATTTTGTGGTAGATACGATGTGGCGGCAACAGCTCCCAGTGTGCCAAGTGTCCAACCACCAATTGGACGTAGCGTACGTGGCAGATAAGATGCCACTGTGCTACACGCTTTTTGTACCCCTGACATAACTGAAGAAAGCGACTTTCCAACAACAGGAATAGCGTGAAGCGGTGGAGCTACCCTTGAAAAGAAATTCCCCACAGTAAGAGCGGTGTTGACATTAATGCCTGCTTGTTTGAGTACAAGGCCTCCAAAATATGCACAGTTACGAGTTGCATAGTTAAAGCTGGTCACGTTTCGGTTTGTCCGATAGACAAAGTCAAATACACGCTGCGCAGCCTCTTCTGAAAGAGGAAGGCTCGTCACTGTTCTGTTGACAAATAACCGAGCATCCTCACAATCCAAGGTCCCAAAGCGACCTCGTGTGGTACCTACGGCGTGAAGTATTGGCGCCTCTATTGCAAAATAGCTTTCAACAGGATCTTGCTGAAAACCAAAAGAATACACTTTAGATTTTCCGTCACGTCCCGGAGGAGTAATAATACGGCACGAAACATGTCGAGGGGCACTATTCACGAGGTTTGTTGTTAGCGGTGTTCTTGGCACAGGCATGTCACACCAGTTGCCTACTTCACTCGTCACTACCTGAAATACATGTCTGTTTTCTTCAGGGGCTGATTCATTAAGATGGAAGGTTTGGGCATGGGCAAAAAGGCTATTATATTCTCTGGTGCTTATCTCTTCGACAGGGTAGAGCCTTTCAAAATCATTACGCTCACGGCGTACAAAGCCGTCAGGAGAAATGTAATTCCAACCCTCGACTTCATCTGTCTTAGTGACATATCGATATCGTGGTGTGTCAAAGCGTATTTGCCTTTGAAAGGCCTCAGCTGTCATCCACACTCCGTCTACTCGTACTGCTGGTCTATTATCTATTTCTCGGATATCATGAAGCTCACGGCCTGCTGCAGTGCTATGACGCAGACATTTTATTCTATAGAGGACGCGGCTCTCTTCAAGATCTGCCATGAACGAAAAGTGGGAAAGGGCAAACTTTGGTTGGAATCCCATGCTGGCTATTTTTTTTGCAAGTGTCCCCACTTTTTCTGGTTGCTGCGCAATCTCTCGGAGCGCATTTTCTTTGGATGTGATGTATGCCTTGAGGCTTTTATCTTCTTTAAAGCGAGCAATAGCAGGCGCTACTTGTTCATTATTAAAATTTTTAATTGCATTTAAACGCTCGCCAATTGCTGATGCCGTACCATTTTCTCTAATGGTCGTGTTGAGTGCCTCTATACGGTTTTGCAGTTCTTGCGACAAAGTTGTAAACGTGTCATCAAGCGCTGTTCCCTGTGTAGTGGATGTAGCTGCATATGTTGCGCTACTACCTGTGGGGTTTGTGTTATTTACTTGCATATTTTCTCCTTTATTTTATTACACAAAAAAATGTGGTAGTGGAAATAATAACATTGTAGATGAATTTGTCGCAAGCTTTGCGCAAGTTGTGCTGCCTTTTGGCTAGCCTTTTTTCCTGGGTACTGTAATTTGGATTCGTGGTACAATGAAAATAGTATGGTGGACTCAGTGAGATTGTTAATATAGGAAACCAGGCCGTAGCCCTGGTAAAGGCCCGTAGGGCCGAAATGTGTATAGCCCAGGGTGCAGAAGCCCCGAAGGGGCGACTAAACCCTGGGTGGCCAGGCCTTCGGCCTGGCCCAAATATTGTTGCCTGAAGAGCAACAACAGGATGAAAAAACATTGTGAGTGAAAAAGTATTTGTAATCGACACCAATGTGCTCTTGCATGATCCAGAGTCCATTTTTAAGTTTCCTCGGCATGAAGTTGCTATTCCTGTGACGGTGCTTGAAGAGCTTGATAAGTTGAAGCGCACACCTGGAGAGCTCGGCAAGAGTGCACGAAGTGCTCTTCGTATTATTGAATCATGCAAATCAAAAGGACAGGGCGATCTGCATAAGGGTGTTACACTCGATAATGAAGCGACAATTCGCATCTTGATGGAAATTAAGAGCGATTATAATAAAAGCTTTGCATTATCCGTTAATGACAACAAAATTATCATGGCTGCCTATTACCTGTTTGAGCAGGGTAAGCGGGTAGTATTTGTATCTAAGGATTTTGCTGCACGCGTCAAAGCCGAAGCTATAGGCTTAGAAGCAGAAGATTATGAAAACTTAAAATTTTCTTATCAAGGAATTGCACGTGGTATACGCACTCTCGAGCTTGAAAAGACGCAGATAGATCATTTTTATAAAGATGGAGAGCTCTTTGTTCCAGATATAGAGGCGAGGCCGAACGAATATTTTATCCTTTCTTGTCCCGAGCATTCCTCAGCAGTTGCACACTATAACGGCACTAAAAAACAACTCGAGCCCTTAGTAAAAATTCCTCCTCTTTGGGGTATAAAGCCGCGAAACATTGAGCAAAAATGTGCTATCGATGCGCTTCTCAGAGATGATGTGAAGCTCGTTACGCTGCTTGGCCCAGCAGGCACTGGCAAAACCCTTCTTGCCCTTGCATGTGCCCTGAGAAAGGTCTTTGATGAAGGCTCCTACAAAAAAATCCTCGTCTCTCGCCCCATAGTGCCTCTCGGGCGCGATATTGGGTATTTGCCAGGAACAAAAGAAGAAAAGCTCACCAGCTGGATGCAACCTATTTTCGACAACTTAGAGCTGCTTGCCGCATCAATTGGTGATGAACCCGTAGATACGCTCCAGTGGATTTTAGAGAGTAAAAAAATAGAAATGGAGGCTGTGACCTATATTCGAGGCCGTTCTTTGCCCAAGATGTTCATTATTATTGACGAGGCGCAAAACCTGACTCCACACGAGCTAAAAACCTTTATTTCTCGCGCTGGCGTAGATACAAAGGTGGTCTTAGCAGGCGATCCTACGCAGATAGATAATCCCTACCTCGATCAAAACTCCAATGGACTGACCTATACGGTAGGCAAGTTTTCTCATCACCCTATTTTCACGCACATGTTCTTAGAAAAGACGGAGCGCTCCGAGCTTGCAGGGCTGGCAATCGAGCTGATGTAATCCTCATGAGCTCCTGCGGAGCTCATGAGAATTACAAAAAATGCAGTCACTGTATTGATTTGATGCATCATATTTAATCGAGAGCACGAGGATTTACTCCCATCTGTTCCCAGAAGTCGTCTAAATTCCTACATATGTCTTTAATTATACTATGTGCGCTATTTTTTTGTGGTCAGTCTCCCTACATCACCCCCGCAGGGGGTGATGTAGGGAGACTGACCACTTATCAAATTAGTAGACGTCTCGCAGATACCGCTTCTCTTGCCTAAGCCGTTTTATAAAGGCTTTGGCCTCATCTTCTGAGAGGCGGCCCTCTTCCTGGACAATGCGGTGGAGGGTGTGGTCAACGTCTTTGGCCATCCTCGAAGCATCTCCGCATACATACAAGACAGCGCCTGCAGCAATCCAGGTAAACAGCTCTACTCTTTTTTCCCAGAGACGGTGCTGGACGTAGATTTTTTCTTCTTGATCGCGCGAAAATGCCGTATCTATGGTAAGTAAATTTTTTAATACCAGTTCTTGCCAATACTGTTCGTAGAAAAAGTCACTCTGCCTGTTTCGCTCTCCGAAAAAGAGCCAGTTTTTCCCTGAGTGTTCCTGTAGTGCTCTCTCTTGTAGCGCTCTCTCTTGTCTCTCTCTCTCTTGCATAAAGGCGCGAAAAGGGGCAACGCCAGTGCCAGGCCCTATCATGATGATAGGTACCATATTATTTTGAGGCAGGTGAAAGTCACGGCTTTTTTGGAGGTAGATAGGGACAGTGGGGCTACCCAGTGGCACAAGATCACACAGAAAATGCGAACAGACTCCTCGGCGCTCTTTTCCATGCACGCTATAGCTGACATAGGCAACCGTGAGGTCTACGGTTTCTGGATTTGAGCGCTGTGAAGAGGCAATGGAATAAAAACGGGGCAAAAGGGGTTGTAGAGTAGCGGTAAAGACATCAAGAGGAAGGCGGGCGTTATTTTCTGTAATGACTTCATACACATCATGTGCCGAGATGTATTGTTGCAAAGCTGTAGTATCACTTTCAGAGTCAAACGAGACATTGCAGGCTGAGAGGAGTTTTTTGGTAGCAGTTGCAATATTGGCCTTATAGAGTAAAAAATGTTCCAAGGAAAAAATCTGCCCTGTGCTGGTGGTTACAGGCTCATTGCCGGTTGCATGCAGCGCTCTAATAATACCCTGCACTCTTTGGGGGTCATTTTGCGGCAGTACTGCAATGCTATCACCAGGCTCATACAGAATCTGAGAGTCCTGAAGGTCGAGTACTACATGCCATGTTTGCCTTGAGCTTGAGGCAGTATTGAGGGGATAGCGGGTGAGCAGCTTGCAAAGAAAAGGGGTATTGCGATCAAAGCCTGACATTTATTGGATATCTTCTTGAGTGGTTATAACAGCAAGACAGCTGACGCCATTGCCACAGCCACATTCGGTAAGGGCATCTGCAGAAATCGCTGTGATGCCAACGAGATCTTCTGAAATTTTAAGCACCTGGGCAATTTTTTTGCGCATCTGTGGGATAGCCTCCTTCAAAAGAGGTCTTTGTGCCTCGAGTGAGAGGGATATATGAGTAATTTTTTGGTGTTTGAGCGTTTTGGCCGCTTCTTTTAGAAATACGCTACTATCTGTAATACCTTCTTTTGCGAGCAGCTCATCGGCATAGCCGCCAATGATAGACACATGTGTCAGCGTTGATATAGCATTACATAAAGCATAAAATACCACATCGCCATCAGAAGTTGCCTGAAAACCAGGCATATTATCAAAAATAATACCGCCAATAATACATGGCTTTGCCGTATCAGGCGGTACAAAACGATGCACGCTCTGCCCAATGGCAGAGCGAACAATAGAATTTGGCTTTTTCATCTCTTAGGACTGCTGACAGACGCTTTCACAATAAGCATTCCACAGTTCTTGATCGACGATGTTATTGCGTATAGCGCTTGACAGTTCACGCTTGATGGTACGCAGTTCTCTTTTTGGAACGAGCTTACTTACAATATCTTTAAGACCAGAATTCCTTGCTAGTGCTAAAATATCATCGAGTTCCGTTTTTGTAAGAACAATGTGATCTTTGCGTTTTTTTGAGCCGCGAGGAGCGCGTTGTTTTGGAGGAACAGCCTGAGGATTTTGCGTTTCGATGATAAAGGTGTTAATCATCTTCGTGAGTTCTTCAGGATGTTTGTGCTTCATTTTACGAAGTGTAAAATGGTGCATGTACCCATCTGGCATCGGCAAATATTTGCAGAGCTCAGTTTCATTACGGGCACCCACTTTTTTAATGGCATTTTCAATAAGATTTTCAAGTTCGACGCTTGATGTAGCTATCATAGCGTCTTGTTTTTTATCTTTTTGCATAGTTGTCATACTATTTTATTCCTTATGTTGAGTGCTTGATCGAAAAAGTTCGGTTTTTGATCAAGCAATCTGTTTAAAGTCTGTTTTTTTGCAGACTCATTACTTTAATTTGGGCTTACGATATTGACATATTTCACAAATTCCGTCAATAACAAATTGCGTCAAGTGCAAATATTAATACTTTTTCGCCATGCTTGAAAACAAGGGGCGGGGTAGGTTATAATGGTTTTTTAAGATTATGTTGTATCGCCTCCTTTATACTATATTTGTCTCTTGTATTTTCGTTGTAGCACTCTCACTACTAAGCTTTAGTTGTACACGTGATGAGAGTTTTCGTCAAGAAGGGCATCAAGAAGAGCTACAAAAATGGTTTGCCGATAATGGAAAAATAAAAGTGCTATGCACGACGTCGATGGTTGCAGATGTCGTGCAGCGAGTCGGGGGCGATGCTATAGATTGCCTGACGCTTATACGAGGCGAGCATGATCCGCATTCGTATCAGCTTGTTAAAGGCGATGATGAAAAGTTTAGCCGCGCGGATATTGTCTTCTATAACGGCCTTGGGCTAGAACATGGGCCCAGTTTGCATCGCTATCTTGAGCCAAGTGCCAAAGCTTTTTCCCTTGGTGAGTATGTGCGGCAAATGCATCCAGAGAGTGTACTGTATGCCGATGGTGTTGCTGACCCGCATATTTGGATGGATATGTATCTTTTCTCCGAGACATGCCCTTTTATTGCTGAAGAGCTCAATAAAATACGCCCAAATCCTCAATTTGCAGAAAACTGCAGAGCCAGCATGCTCGCCCTTCAAGAGCTTTCATGTACTCTACAAAGCAAGCTGCGTGCAATTCCTGAAGCCAAGAGGTATCTTGTCACGTCTCATGATGCCTTTACCTACTTTACCAGGCGTTATTTGGCGGAGCCGACAGAGTGTGTAGATGAGAGCTTTCGAAGGCGCTGCCAGGCACCAGAGGGGTTGGCACCCGAGAGCCAGATGAGTACTGCTGATATCCAGCGGATTGTAGAGTACATTGTGCAGCACTCTATTCATGTTATTTTTACGGAATCGAATGTAAGTCGCGATTCTATAAAAAAGCTTCAAGACGCAGCTTCAGGGAAGAATCATATTGTCTGTATTGCTTCTAAAGCTTTATATGCAGATTCTATGGGGAAAGCTGGTGATTATGCCGAGATGATGCAACATAATGTTGAGGTGCTCGTTCATGAATGGCAAAAATAGCGCAATAGAAGTTCGAGATCTTACGGTTCGCTATGATGGCTCTACCGCTCTTTCAGACATAACGCTGGATCTACCACAAGGCAAGTTGATAGGCATTTTGGGTCCTAACGGTGCCGGCAAGAGCACCTTCATCAAAACCCTAGTCGGGCTTATAAAACCAGTCTCGGGAACCGTTTTGTTTTTTGGAAAGCCATTTAAAGCGAGTGCTGGGCGCATTGCATATCTGCCCCAACGTGAAACCATTGACTGGCGTTTTCCCATTACCGTAAAGGATCTTGTGCTCATGGGGCGCTATCCTCGTATTGGCTGGTTTCGCTGGATTACGAAAGCCGATGTTGATGCCTGCAGAGAGTGTCTTGAGATGGTTGGCATGCTCAAATACCTCGATCGTCAGATTAGCGAACTCTCAGGAGGCGAGCAGCAGCGCGCCTTTTTAGCGCGAGCGCTCCTCCAAGATGCCGATATGTATTTTCTTGATGAATCTCTCTCAGGGGTTGATCATACAAGTGAAGAAATTATTATAGACATCCTCCAGAAGATGGTAAAGAAGCAGAAGACCATCTGTATGGTATATCATGACTTGAATACGGCTGGGCGTTATTTTGATTGGATGGTGCTTCTAAAAGGGCGTCTTATTGCTGCAGGATCAAAAGAGGATGTTTTTACGCCTGAGAATCTTGCCAAGGCATATTATTAACAGAGAGAGCCACAGCAGAGAGTGGCAAGAGAAAGGATGGGGAGTCAAAGTTGTGGTAGTAACAAGCATGGGTAGTTTTTTTTACAGGGAGAGCCACAGGAGAGAGCTTACAGAGAGAGCTTGTCAGAGGCGTGTGGGGTGCTAGAGGCATTGGTGAGGAAGGTTTGGGTAGTGGGGAGATTAGAGAGAAAGCTGAGGGATCATTGAGGGCTTATAAGAAGCAACAAAGATGCATTTTCAACGAGCATACGCTCGTTGAAGCCCAGACATATAAAAATAGACTGACAAATAAATTTTTTATTGTATCATATCGTGAGTCAAAACTCTTGACTTCCAGTCAAAGACTTTAGTACCCAACTTTCAGTTATTAATTGCGCATTCTATGGACTTTAGTCCATAGTCGTTGAATCTATTTTTATATGCCTGGACTTTTCCGCTCCCAGCGGAAAAATGCATCGCACAGCCCCGACTCCTCTCTGCATCTCTGAGACCTCCATCTTAAAAAAAACTCCCAATACTTGTAACTCTCCATACCGTAAGATCCTGCGTCCACTCTTATTCTCCTCTAAACTCTCCATTCTCTTTGTCACCAAGGCGAGCACTATCCATCTTAAAATAGCATTCTGAAATAGGTGTTAAGGTAATGTGACAGGCCATTCAAACGCTAGAAGCATGATATGTTATGCGTTTTCCTAAGTTGACACCATTGAGCTTCTTTGATGCTTCTTAGTAAGCCCATAATAATCTCTTAGCACTCTCTCAATCTCTTTGTCCAGACCGTAACCACCAGCACCCCCAAACACCCCTAACGCCTCTGACAAGCTCTCTCTGTAAGCTTTCTCTTGCAGCTCTCCCTGTAAAAAAAACAGCCCACGCTTGTTACTGTCACAACTTTGACTCCCCAAGCTCTCTCCTGCTGTTCTCCTTCTCACACACCTCAATTCGTCACACACCTCAATTCTTGTTGATATAAACTCAAAATTATGTAATAATTTATTTCTGTGTTTCAATACAAAATAGGTTTTTATGTTTAATATTAATAATAGTAATTTTATATCATCATTTGTTGATCATTTAGCGAATTCTGCAGGGCAGCTTACTCTGCGATATACGCCACGGGACACATCGCTCGCTGTTGTCCCTGCAGAGCGTGTGGATAGAGACGTAGCTACCGAGACCGCTACTGCTGTAAAGCAGCTCTGCCAAGTACTAGGAAAAAAGATAAAAACCGCATCTCTTGCTGAGCTGGACGAGATGATGCAGTGTGCGTTCAGGGTATATCGTATTGCGTATACTACTCGAGATACCATGATGCGGTCACTTGGCTCTGCTGCTGTTCATCGGGGTATTCACAATGCCGTGCAAAAAAGTAGCAAAATTCATGGAAACATTGTCAACAAGGCACTCAGGATTTTACGGCGGCAAGATGATATAGATGCAGCTGCCATAGATACTGCCCATTTTGAAAGTGGAGAATCCTTATTAGGAGTGGCAATCGGGTGGGGGAATTCCTCCCTTGCTTTCGCACTTATCGATCAGGGAGTGGCAATTGATCGGCCTAATATGAATGGACGGCGGCCGCTTGACTTAGCGACTGATCCTCAGATAGCACTTCGTCTTATTGATGAAGGGGTTGATGTGGATGTAAGAGATCCTATAACCCGTGAGTCGCCTCTGATCAAAGCAGTCATATGTGGGAACCTACAAGTGGCCATAAGCCTCATTGATGCAGGTGCTGATATTGATGTTCAAGATAATGGGGGTATGACAGCCCTGATGTGGGCCTGTCAGAACGACTATGCTACAGAAGTAGTGCTTCGGCTGATTGCTGCAGGTGCAGCTCTTAACACTAAAGATGCAAAAGGCTGGACTGCGCTCATGCATGCTTGTTTATTTAGACGTGAAGAGATTGCGCTCAAGCTTCTTGATGTAGTATGGGTTAATGAACATGTGGTCAGTAGTAAAGGGGATAGCGCATTGTCCTTGGCATGTTTTGGAGGTCTTTCTAGGGTCGTAAAGCGGCTTATTGAAAATGGGGTTTCTGTGAATACTATTGTTGTGTCGGAGGGAGATACGCCACTCATAGCTGCTTGCAAGAGAGGTTTTGGCGAAGTGGCTATGCAGCTGATCGAAGCGGGTGCGCTTATCAATATAGCAGATAAATATAGCGGTACGCCGCTCATGTATGCCTGTCAATCAGGACTTGATTGCGCTGCAATACGGTTGATAGAAGAAGGTGCTGATATCGATGCGTGCGATAGGTTTAAAGATACGCCGCTTATAAAAGCATGTTGGAAAAAAAACACAAGCGTTGCCTTACGGCTGATTGAAGAAGGTGCGGATATCACGGCGATGAATGACTATCATGAAACCGCTTTCATGTATGCCTGTAAGAATAACCTTATTCAAGTAGCTTGCGAGCTTATGCGAGCAGGAATAGATATACAAGCAAGAAATCCCTTCGGTAAATCGATGTTGCTCTATGCTGCAGCTGCAGGACCGGAGCTATTCGAAGCACTGTTGCCCGTAGAGGCCGAACAAAAGCTACGCATGCTTGCTGAGGTTGGTAGTGAGTCTTTGCAGCTTGTCGAGGCAGCGCAATCTACTATACGGTATCAAGAAGACGAGAATGCAGTAGCCGCTGCAGTGGAAGCATGTCTGGAGACGGAAAAGCTGTGTTTTCAAGCAAGACAGACAGTTCTGTGTCTTTTACGAAAAGTGACAAATGTTGGTATACTACAGCGCTCTTTAGCAAACCCGATAGCTTCACATCCTTTAGTAAAACAATTCATTCACGGTGCAAGGTTGTGTTTAGACTTCAGTGTGGATCTATGGCATTACCAAGGAAGGAGTGTGACTCTCGATATTCCTGCTGCCCCAGATACTGTTGCCCTCTCCTCTCTTATTGATTGGTTTGATACCACCATCGGACATCTTTCGCATGATGAGCGCGTGCGTATTTTTACTCAGGAATTTGAGGTGGAGCCAATGCGCAATGCCTTAAGACGCGATATTCAAGTAGAAAATAGAGAGAGGAGTGCAGAAGAGGTTGCTACTGCCACTGCAGAGCAGCTACCTGCCGCCTATCTTACCCATCTTCGAAGTAGTCTGAGCTTGTGCATACGTAACATCACTGATCGAATTGCGATTATTGGCACGCCTCGACAAGGGACAGATGCTTTGAATGCCTTTTATGGTACCATAGAGCGCGCATTGAAGCATACGATACGGGCTATCAATAATAAAGGTGCTACAGGGGAGGCGCAAGCAGATAAAAAGCGTTTCTTAATTGATATCGTGAATGCTTCAGGGCATTGTGGACCACGAATTCAAAATACAGCGATTTCTTGCTATAGAGAAATGGTACAAGGAATCCCCCAAACGTTTGATAATATAATCTATCAAAAGATTGATGAATTTCGAGGCAAATTAGTGGAGTCGGCGCTAGTGCCACAAACGGAGGAGAGCGTAGTATACTACAGCGAAGTCGTGCGCAAATTAGGGGTAGAGTTCGGCATTTCAGGCGCTGAAGTGGCACGTGAGGCCTCTCTTGATGGCATAGTTTCCATGGGTGGCAGTTTTCTAGGAGAGCGAGATCGTATACGCTTTTTTGGTCGCTATACGCCTGGGGCAATTTACGAATACATTGCGTCTGATATCAACCAAGACAGCGATCTACGAGATCAGTGTGTTGCATGGTGCCAGCGCGTTTTGTCCTCAGGATGGACGAATGAGGTTGTAGATATCCTGAAGGCTCGCTTTGCAGAGATGCAGACGCAAAACAAAAGCTCTGATGAGATCCACAAAGCGCTTAAAGATGAGCTGCCAATACAAGAAGGGCAACGTATTGAGGATGCCCTTGAACAACTGAGGCAACAAGAGTATGGTATGTCCATACGAGAAGTTAGCGATGATGGTCGCGTGTGTATCAAGGCAGAAGTGCTTCGCCACATACTTGTGCGGCTCAAAGTGCTACGTGAGGGCTTTAGTGAGTCGATTATTCCTACAGGGCATGAGCTCAGAGAGGTGCGTGTGAATCCTAGATCCAATAGCGACAGTGAGTCAGATGGGTATATGAGCGAGCACGAGGATTAATTATGACATCATGTGCCATTTTCCTGCCGAAAATGGCACATGATGGAATTTCTTTAGTAGCGATGGAAATCATGGTCGCCATGTAGAGTACCCCGATTTTTGACCATTTTTTTGGATTTTTGGTTTATTTTTCGACCATTTTTGCGAAATTTTGGTTTATTTTTCGACCATAGTTTTGGAATTTTGGTTTATTTTTTGACCATCGTCTGGTATATTCCTAGGAAAACGGCATTAGGTGAAATCATGAAACGATTAATTAACTGGCATTTACAAGTTTGGAAAGAGGACTTGCGAAGAAAACCACTCATGTTACGTGGGGCAAGGCAAGTAGGCAAAACCTATGCAGTACGCGAATTTGGCAAGCTTTTTGATACATTTGTAGAGGTGAATCTAGAACTTGTGCCCGAAGCCCGAACTATTTTTGATAAAGATCTAGATCCTCGGCGAATTGTGTGGGAATTAGAGCTCCTTACGAAGAAGACAATTGTACCTGGAAAAACACTCCTCTTTTTTGATGAGATTCAGGCAGCACCAAAAGGCATTCTTGCGCTACGCTATTTTTATGAACTCATGCCGGAGCTCCATGTTATTGGTGCGGGTTCGCTGCTTGATTTTGCTATCGAAAAAGTGGGGATGCCAGTTGGTCGTGTGAATGTACTCTATGTATACCCACTTTCTTTTGTAGAGTTTTTGAGTGCAATAGGGCAGCCACTCTTTATAGATGCTATTCTTCAGGAGCAATCACTGTCAGAAGTAAACCATAGCGAGCTTTTAGATCTTCTTAAACAATACTTTGCCATTGGTGGAATGCCTGAGATAGTTTTGGAATGGACGCAAACCCAGGATCCTGCGCGTGTTCGTGATGCGCAAAAGCAGCTTATCGAAACGTATCGACAGGATTTTCCAAAATATGCAAATAAGTACGAAATTAAATATGTTGAGACGCTTTTTAACCAAATTCCTCATTTCATAGGAGAGCAATTTAAATATTCTTCCATTCACGGTGAATATAAGAAGCGCGAACTAGCGCCTTGTTTAGAGCTGCTCAGGCATGCTAACGTGGTGCATCAAATTGTACACTCTGCTGGTCATGGGATACCACTTGGAGCTACGGTGAATCTAGAGCATTTTAAGATGATTTTTGTAGATGTTGGTATCTCGCAGGCCATTTTAGGCCTTAATCTTGCAACATGGTTTTTAGATCGTGATATGGATCTTGTAAATCGTGGAACCATTGCAGAGGCATTTGTAGGACAAGAACTTCTTGCATACGCATCGCCGAAATGGAAGCACGATCTGTATTTTTGGAAAAGAGATGCAAAGGGTGCGCTTGCAGAGGTCGATTATTTATATGAACAGCAAAGCATTGTATGTCCTATAGAGGTCAAAAGTGGTCATGGTTCTACGCTACGAAGTTTACATCAATTTCTCCAGGAACACCCAAAATCTCCCAACGGCATTCGGTTTTGGTCAAATAATTATTTACATGCGGATGCTATTTTCTCGAAGCCATTATATGCAGTGGCAACACTTGCAGATACAACGCAAAAAGAGGCGATGCAATACTTGAAATAATCATGTTATGTGTCAATTTTCCTATCGGAAAATGACACATAACGAAAATAGGCCAGACGCATAGTGGTAATTTGGCCAAAGTTGTGGTATATTATTCGTACATGATGTCCTATTTCACTGACAGTGTTTTGCAGGCACCAACTATCGGGTGCATGCTGATCTCATTCATCGCGGCATTGGTGGGCAGTTTTATGGTACTCCAGGGAAAATCCCTGATAGGGGAGACGCTCTCACATACTTCCTATCCAGGAGTAATCCTTGCCCTGATTATCGAGCGTTGCTTTTTTCAAATAGATGATGGAGCTCTATCAACGGCTATCCTCTCGCTTGTTGGCGCAGCAGCGACGTCCTTTCTTGGGCTGTATAGTATTCGAGTGCTAGAAAGACGACTTCATCTTGCCCCTGATAATGCCCTCTCATGGACTCTTGTTGTGTTTTTTGGAGCTGCAATGACGCTTTTGTCAGCAACGCAAGAGGAGTATCCCATGCTCTACAATGGCCTGCAGGCGTATTTATTTGGCCAGGCAGCAACGATGACAAGTGTGCATGTGCACATACTGACAACCATTGCTGTGGTGATGACTCTTCTGGTGGTGATCTTTTTCCGCATGATTCGTCTCCATCTCTTCGATCCGACATTTGGGCATATGCTGGGGCTTGCTCGAAAAAAATTGGATGCGCTCCTCTTTTTTATGATCGTAGTAGCCGTTGTTGTGGGTATTCGTGCAGTCGGTGTCGTCCTTATGTCAGCAATGCTCATCATCCCCAGTATTTCATGTAGGCAATTTAGTAATACGCTGACGACGATACTTGTCTCTGCATCCATTCTTGGAGCCATCTCAGGCTTCTTAGGTGTCGTGATAGCACATGAGGCAAGTAGTATGACAAGTAGTTCAGTGTCTCTGCCAACAGGGCCTATTATTGTTCTCGTTGCATTTCTCTTTTTTGTGTGTGCGGTCGCGCGTAAATTTATAATGGCACGAAAAGCATGAACCCTTACTTTAATAACAATTTTTTTGAATTCTTCCTCACTCTTGCTGGTCGCCTCTGGGATTTTTTTACTGGAAAGCCCTTACAGCTTGCCTCCGATGAGCTCCAGATGCTGACGCTTATCTTGATGGCAATCTCAGCCTCTCTTGTAGGCACCTTTCTCTGTTTTCGAAAGATGACGATGCTTGCAAATGCCCTGTCGCACACGACGCTTACAGCAGTTGTAGTCACGTATCTTGTGGCTCGAGGCTTTATTGCAGAGGGGGGACACTTTGATATGTCCTATCTTTTAGCACGCGAGTCGCTTCTTATTGGGGCTGCTTGTCTTATGGCCTTTATTACTGCCTTTGGCACACAGTTTCTGGTTCGCACCATAGCCATCAGTGAGGATGCTGCGTGTGGTATTGTATTTACCGTGCTCTTTGCTGTGGGTGTCATGTTAGTAACGCTCTGCAGCCATAATGCACACCTTGGTGCAGAGCTGGTTATGGGCAGTGTTGATGCCCTGCACCAAGATGATCTTCTTTTACAGTGTAAGGTGACAGCTGTCATACTAGTCGTTATTTTTCTTTTTGTGAGGCCCCTTTTTGTGACCACCTTTGATGCGACCTTTGCACATACCATGGGGCTCTCTGGGTCACTCTTTGCCTACCTTATTATGGGGCTTACTGCCATCGTATCGGTTGCTGCCTTTCGCGCAGTGGGTGTGCTTCTCGTCTTGGCCTTTTTTGTAGGCCCCCCTCTCATTGCAAGGCTGTGGACAAAGCATTTTATGCGGCTGCTCTTCCTGTCTACTTGCATTGGCTCTCTTGCCTCTATTATTGCCGTTGCCACCTCCAGGCATATGCTCTCCGTCTTTTCACTGCCTCTCTCCACGGGTGCACTTGTGGTAATGGTTCTTGCTACATTGTACGTTTTCAGTGGATTTAAAATTGCAGCCTTCATATGGTGTAACCATACCAAGGAGGGTATATGCAAATTTTCAAAAAAATACTTTGTGTTTCCGCACTCGCCGCGGCAGTAGCAGGGCAAATAACAGCAAAAGAGTTTAAGCTTGAGACAGTGCTTAGGCCAGAAATTTTTACCGGAGTGGGTAGTATAGGTCCTGATTTTGGGTCCGCAGTGAAAAAAAACGGCAGCTATATTTTTGTCACTGCCCCAACATCCTTGTCATCAGTGGCAGGAGCAGTATATGTCTATAAACAGGATGGACACAAGTGGAAACAGCAGCAGATTATCACGACACATTTCCTTAACCTTTTAGGACTTGCACAGGTTGATTCTGATGGGGACTGGTTAATGATATCGAGTGTAGTGACACCTGGTGTTAATGATTTTGATATGAAGGGGTCGGTAGTTATATATCGATTAAATCATCAAACAGGGCTTTGGGACAAATGGCAAGTGCTCGATAGAAACTCGCCTGGGCTGCAACGCCTTACTCCTGTAGGTACAGGAGGTCTCGTTCCTTCATCTAATGCCTTTGAAGTAGGTGCCAATTTCGGCTCGACCTTTAGCTTGGATGCAAAACATGGGCATCTTCTGGTTGCTGCCCATGGACAAAAAAAACAAGGTAAGAGAAATGCCGGTGTTGTGTATGCCTTTGATTTCAATAAGAAAACGCAGCAATGGGAGCTCATACAGAAAATTCACAATCCTAAAAAGGTACGTGAAAATGATACCTTTGGAACCAATATTGCCATTAAAGGTGATGTGGCTTTGATGGGTGCAAGCCCTATTTTCACATTCATAAAACCAACATCGACATCCGTCTATCTTTTTCAACGAGAGGGCGATAAATGGCGATATAGACAGAGAGTACATGGTGATCAGAAAAAAACGACCACGCTACTATCTCGAGGCAGAGACATCATCTCCAGTTTAGAGTCTGTAGATCCTAAACAAGTTGGCGATGGCTTTGGTTCAGGAATTGCTGTGAATGAAAAATGGGCACTCATTAGTGCACCTTTTGAAAACCGCATTGCTGTCCATCCTTTTGCTGGCGCCTTTTACTTTTTTGAAATTGTAAAAGATAGTTCGGGTAAAAAGATGCTGAAACGAGTTCATAAGGCATTTTCTGATAGCCATAACACCAACCTGACTGGTCTTTCTCATGTCTCTTTGCATGGTAATACTGCAGCCATTGCCGATGCATGGAGAAAAGGTCCTAAAGGGGCGTGTCAAGGTGGAGTCATCGTGTATGAGTTTACGAAAAAGGGATGGAAGCATAAAGAGGTACTCTATGATCCTCATGGATACCCAAGTGCCTTTTTTGGTGGCGGCGTATCTGTGACCAAGAAACATATTGTGGGTGGTACTGATCCGCTTGTGTACACTATTGTCAGTGACATTTTACATATTACACTGCCTTCTCCTATTACGAATCCACAGCAGTCTAACAAAGCGATTCTCTACAAACGATAGTTTTTTCAGTAGATTTAAACTAAGTAGTTTGCATATGGTGCAAACATACCAATATGGAGGGTATATGCAAATTTTCAAAAAAATACTTTGCCTATCCGCGCTTGTCGCGGGAGTAACAGGGCAAATAACGGCAAAAGAGTTTAAGCTTGAGACAGTGCTCAAGCCAGAAATTTTTACCGGGGTCGGTAGTATAGGTCCTGATTTTGGGTCCGCAGTGAAAAAAAATGGTAGCTATATCTTTGTTGCAGCTCCATTAACATTTGCGTCAGAAGCAGGAGCAGTATATGTCTATAAACAGGATGGACACAAATGGAAACAGCAACAGATTATTACCACTCAGTTTGATAATCTGCTTGGCCTCTTTCAGGTTGATTCTGACGGGGACTGGTTAGCCATTTCGAGTGTTGTCACACTAGGTGTTGATGGGTTTGATCTTAAAGGGTCGGTAGTACTCTATCGATTGAACCATGAAACAGGATTGTGGGACAAATGGCAAGTGCTCGACAGAAATAGCCCAGGGCTTCAAGGACTTACACGCGCTAATTCGAATTTTACTTTTTTCCCGCCATCAAATGCCTATGAAGAAGGGGCTAATTTCGGCTTTACGCTGAGCCTAGATGCAAAAAATGGCCATCTTCTCGTCTCTGCTCAAGGACAAAAAAAGAAGGGGAAACGAAATGCTGGTGTCGTCTATGCATTTGATCTCAATAAGAAAACAGGACAGTGGCAGTTTATACAAAAGATTTCAAACCCAATAAAGGTGCGCAAAAACGATACCTTTGGAACCAATGTGGCTATCAAAGACGATGTAGCTCTCATTGGTGCAAGCCCTATTTTCCCATTTCCAAAAGCCACACCGACTTCGGTGTATCTTTTCCAGCGAGAAGGCAAAAAATGGCGCTTTAGACAGCGAGTACATGGTGATCAGAAAAAATCCACGACCATAGTACCTCTCATAGCAAAAACACAAGATGTTGTATCCAGCTTACGCGGCGACCCTACAGACGTTGGAGATGCCTTTGGTGCAGCGATTGCAGTGAATGAAAAATGGGCTCTCATTAGCGCTCCATTTGAAAACCGCACTCGTCGTCATCATTTTGCTGGTGCCTTCTACTTTTATGAAATTCTAAAGGATAGTAAGGGTAAAAAATCCCTGAAGCGAGTGCACAAGGCCTTTTCTGATAGCCATAATACCAACCTTACTGGGCTTTTACACGTCTCTTTGGATGGCGATACAGCGGCTATTGCTGACGCATGGAGACAAGGTCCTAAGGGCGCCTGTCAGGGCGGAGTTATTGTGTATGCGGCTGGGAAGAAGGGATGGAAGCGTCAAGAAGTGCTCTATGATCCTCATGGGCACTCAAGTGCCTTTTTTGGTGGCGGCGTATCCGTAACCAAAAACCACATTCTTGGCGGAACCGACCCACTCTTTTATGCCTTTATCAGTGAGTCCTTAGGTATTATTTTGCCTCCTGCTATTGTAGATCCACATAAGTCTAACAAAGCGATCCTCTATAAACGGACGTAATATCAATCCTTACCTCCGACGATTCTTCGAATCGTCGGAGGTAAGGATTGATATGAGTAAATGGGGGGATGCGTTGTATGTCTTCTGTGTATTTACAATCACCATCTTGGCAGCCACCATCTCTGTCAACATTAGTGATATCTGAAGAAACAATGCAATCAAGCAGAGGTAGTCTGTCTCTTTCGACACTGTCCCCAAAAACAAGCAAGCAGCAGTATACATCGCTGTCGCTTCCAGGTGTCAATGATGCTGCACCAAGTCCTCAATCGAGCATACGTACGGCCAAAGCACCAGAGCTCACCATTGATGTGGTACCCACACAGCCCCCTGTATCAGGTCTACGGCTCTTTGATAAATTATCAAACTTATTAATGATAAAAATTTTATCCTATTGTGTGGGCGATGAAAGTGATTGTTTTTTTCCGGATCCAGAATGTGGGACGATGCGTTCTGTATGCCGTGCCATGTATAACAAAATGATGGAGGTCCTCTTTTCAAGGAGCGCCGATGCTGCCTTTATGATCCGCACTATTTTTCGAAAAAATTGCTATCCTTCGCCGTATGGCGAGGCAGCATTTATACAAACGGCATCGTATGTTACTGCGCTCGATCTTACGGGTATCCAGCTGCGAAATACGAATGCAGCAAACGGTTGTTGGTGCTTTAGGTGGCTCTTTTGTTGTAGAAAACCAGCAGAGTATAAAATGACCTGGGAGACTATTAGAGCTCGATTTCCACGTCTTACAGAGCTCAATTGCACGGACTGCCGGGTGCAAAATAACACACTGTCTATTCTATCCGAGTTGCCCCTTACGTCTTTGAATTTTTCGCGCTGTACGAAGATTACCTCTTTGGCATCTCTGGTGGCGCGATGCCAAAGCATCGAGGTACTCTACCTCAATGGGTGCACAGCACTGAAGAAGGTGGTATTTAGCGAATGTGGGCAACTTATGCGCTTGCAACAACTCAATCTCTCAGGCTGTACGCAGCTTGCGAACTCGGATATACGGCCACTACAGAGACTTAGCACCATTGTCAATCTCGACCTCTCCTCTATTGCAATTGATGATAGTGACCTTGAAGAGCTTCCTACAAGCCTTACACACCTCAATTTAAATAACACCTCTATTACGAATTTTGGTATGCAGCAGCTTCTTATACGATTGCCAAACCTTATCTCGCTCAAGCTATCTGGGACGGCTATTTCTAATGCAGGTCTTGCTCCAATAGGGCGTCTTTTAAATCTGAGGGAGCTGGATCTGAGCTATACAGCTATTACGGACGAAGGGCTACGGTTCCTCCCCAATCTTACGCGACTCCGTACTTTAAATATTGGTCATAATCAGAATATTACTAACAATGCTTACTTTTCTTTACAGCAGTTGCCGTACGGTTGCAATATTAAGGCGGCGCATACTGCGATATCAAAAACTGAGGCGAGGCAGTACCTTAAGGTCCAGTCTCCATCTCCATCCATATTGAGTGGGTGATCATATTGCTTTAAGTAGGCCCAATTGGATTTTGTGTCCATATGATTTTTTTGAGTGATCTACCCTTGAATTAAAATAATATTTATGATACAATTGGTCTATAATAAAAAAAGGAGTGTTGCTATGAATATTACAAAAAATATGAATGAAAATCATGAGTGGCCAAGACCTTTTAAGGCTCAATCCATAGATTCCTGTGACAATCGTGAATTACAGCGGCAGAGAGGTGCTCGGCAAGAGCAAATACAAAGAATGCGAAACATACCTTGGCCGCGTATGCAACAAATTGTACAAGCGCAAGAGTCTCAAAATGTGAGTCCGCCTATACCTATGCAATGCGCTCAGGATGAAAGCGAGGTATCTCCTCAATTAACGGACGTGCTCTCTGTACTTTGGATGCGTAATACCCCTAATAATCAGGCATGTGTGCAGCAAAATCTCACAAATCCTATAGCGACCGTACTAAGCTTTTTATAAGCTATTTTCTGTTTTGCATTAATTTATTGTTTTTGATACAATGATTCATAAATAAAAACCAAAAGGAGTTATTATGAATCCTGTGCAAAATATAAATCAAAATCCTAAATGGCCACGGCTTTTTAAGGCTTGTCCGGCAGAGTCTAATCGCGAACGCGAATTGCGACGACAGAGAGCTGCACGGCAAGCGCAATTACAGAGCAAGCGAAACGTGCCAAATCCCGTGCTAAATCCATGTTTGCCACAAAATACGCAGGCTCCAGGGCCGCAAAGCATGAGCCAGCCTATGCAGTGTACTCAGGCTCCAGGGTCGCAAAGTGTGACCCCATCTCTCTCTAAGCATCAAAGCGCATCATCTCCTCAAGAAACAAGACTGGCAGTCGTACATCGGGTGCTTTCTGTCACTGATAATAAGGCGCCTGAGAAGAAAAGTCTCACAAGGCCTCTACAGACTATACTCGGTTTTTTGAACGGAACATCCAGCAATTCCCTTCAGAGAATGCGCACATAAAGTTGCTTTTTTCGTGACAGTACGCTATTGTGGTTGCATGATACATACACGAGTGCATCCACTAAGCGAAGTGCTTCTTCTTCGGCAATCTTTTTTTGGGCTCCCCTGGATGATAGCTGGGGGGCTTCTTCCGATTGCTATGTATGATGCCTATTCATGGTCGCGGCCTTGGTGGACATGGGCTCTTATGATCGTTGCGTTTATGGCAGCACGCCTTGCAGGCATGTGTTTAAACCGCCTTATAGATCATGAGATCGATGCCAAAAATCCAAGAACAGCTCTCCGAGCACTGCCTCGAGGAGCCTTGTCACGCAGGCAAGTGGTCTTATACGCTGCTGGCTTTTTATGCATCTTCTACGGCGCTGCGTATGCCATTAATACGAGCTGTTTTGTACTCTCGCTACCTGTAAGTATACTGCTACTGGCCTATTCGTTTACGAAGCGAATAACAGCGCTCTGCCATTTTGTCCTTGGCCTTATTCAATGCATTGTCCCTATGGCTGCATCGATTGCAATTACAGGGGCAGTCTCTCCAGAATCCCTCTTTTTAGGACTCAGCCTTGGAAGCGCGATCGCTGCCAATGACTGTATTTATGCGCTGCAAGATATGCACTTTGATCGGCAAGAGGGGTTATATAGCATTCCTGCCCGCTATGGAGAAGCAAATACACATCGTATTGTCAGGCTTCTTCATCTGCTGTCCTGTTGCAGCCTCATCATGGTAGGGGTTGTTGGTGGGTTCTCGTGGCTCTATTTTACGGGTGTTATTGTCTATGCTGGTATCCTCCTGCGAATGCACAAAGCGCTCCACAACAATGTGTTTAAAATAAATGAATTGTTTGCTTTTACAAATACAGCTACAGGGGTTGTGGTGTTGGCATCGGTGATAGGGGAGGGAGTATGGCGCATGTGGTGGTAGGGGTTTCTGGGGCATCAGGGGCGCCTCTTGCACATAAGGCAATTGCGCTCATTACCTCTTTAGGTTATACGGTGGATCTTGTAATGACCAAACATGCCTTTCTTACGGCTATAGAGGAGATGGGCAAGGAATTTGGGACACCTGAGAAGTATATACAGAGTTTCCCTGAACAGGTACGCCTGGCACTCAAGGTGCATGCTCTGCATGATTTTACAGCATCTATTGCAAGTGGCACCTATCCGACGCTCGGCATGCTTATTATTCCTTGCAGTATGGCAAGCCTTGCTGCCATTGCTTGTGGCCTATCCGACAACCTCCTTAGGAGGGCTGCAGACGTGACTTTGAAAGAAAGAAGACGTCTTGTCATCGTGCCAAGAGAGGCACCGCTCAGTGAGATTCATCTTGAAAATATGCTCAAGCTTTCGCGCATGGGGGTAGTTTTCGTTCCACCCATGCCTGCTTGGTATATGCGTCCCCAAACGGTATCTGACATCGAAGACTTTATTGTTGCCCGCAGCGTCGAGGCTTTAGGTATCCAGGTCGACTATCCACGATGGATGTAGCGTAATTTTCTCCTACCCTTCGTAAACTCAGGGCAGGAGAATAGCAATCGTGACGCAATTTCCTGGAAAAAACGTCATTCAGATGACGATTTTGCAGCGAAAAAGTGTCATGATGGAGACGTGTTATCCCTGTTCGGCATGCGTACTTTTCCGCCAGGAAAAGTACGCAAGGTGTTATATTTTTTCTGTTGACAAATCAAAAAACGATATGCTACCGTGTAGGCAAGTCCACAAAAACTTTGCAATCCACTTAAAAGGAGCATGTAAAATGAAAACTTTTGTTATGAAAACAATGTTATTCACAGTAAGCCTATTGCTAGGCCTTACTAGCCTCATATCTTCTTTATATGCAAGGCAGCATGTTCCTAAAGTGACGATACGCCCTGCGGGGTATATATTTGCTTGTGCCTATAGAATCAATCTATTATCTCATGCTGCTTCCCCTCCACTGGATGTGCAGTTTTGGGTAGGGCGCAGTGCGCATGTTGTGAAGGGGTGCCCCATGCATTGTACTATGTATGCAGGTCGTTTTGATGGCGCTCTTCAATGCATTATTGATAATCAACAAGGTGTTATATCCTTCGAAGAGGGCAAGCATAACAAGTTGGAGCTCACAAAAGAGCATATTCATTCTTCCTCTGTCTGGTATACGCCATTGAATAAAATAATACGAAGCATGTGTCGCTGTGGCAGCAGCGATATGAGTAGCAAAAGTACGCTGCGTCTGCCTCATGCAATACCGGTCCGTCATCCTTTTCGTATACAGTCATCAGATGAATGTGAGATGAGTGCTTTTTATTCGCTAGATCCCAAGTCACATACACCCCATGCATATCCGCCAATACCGGTCTGGATACATATTAAGAAAGAAGCTACAGGAAAAGGGAAAAAGTCAATAATTGTGGCTCTTGCAACGTTTTCCCCTCATAGGAATAGATCTGGGGGCAATCCACGTTCTGTACTGAAATATGCTGTAACTAAAAAGGGGATTCGGGAAATAACGAGAGAGCATATTAATAAACAGCATGTATGTTGGGTGATGCCTGTGAAAAAGGCTGTAGAAAAATGTGTTGATAAGTATTTAGGTTTGAAAAAAGTGCACAAAAAATTAAGTAAGCGATACGGCAAGGAGAGCAAATAAAATGCGTATTTTCACTGCTGTATTTTTCTGTGTTCTTTTTTTTACTGGAAATATTCTTACTGCAAAAGCAATGCATCTCTTTCTTGCTGGCGATACGGAAGACGAGCTACTTCGTTTTAGCTCGCGAAAAGATTGTGAGAATGTAGAAACAGTTTTTTCATATATTGCTGAGCAATGTAGAGTCCCCTTATATACTCGAAAAATTACGAGTACTGATAAAACACTTACAACAGCTCATCTAGAAGCCTGTGTGCAAGAAGCCAATGTAGCACCAAATGATGTGATTATTTTTTATTTCACAGGTCATGGAGATCGTAGTGCAAAACATACCCAGATGATATGGCCACGTATGCGATTTAGTGACTGTAAAGTAGATGCTGAAAAAACTATTGAAAAACTATTTTCTAAAAGGGCAGCTTTGACTATTGTGTTATTCGATTGCTGCAATACGTTTGTGTCCAAGTCTTCTGATTCAAGAACAATTAAATCATTTCAGCTGAAGCGTAGCAATGATCCACGTGTTGCTGCTAACTTTCGTAAACTGTTTTTTAAACGATGTGGAGTACTTATTATTTCTGCTGCAGCGCCTGGTGAAGCAGCTGGAGGGGATTCAGATCGTCATGTAACTCATCTTGTCTTTCCGAGTAAGGAGTTTATTCCCAGCAGGGGGTCATATTTGACAAACGGTTTTTTTAACTCTCTTATTGAAGAAGTAGGGTTGCCATCTCCCCATTGGCGGTCTATTTTCAAGAAGACAAAAAAAATATGTTATAATGGGAGTAAAAAAGAAAACAAACCCTATGACGAAGGCCCTCAAACGCCTCAGTATGTCATTCTCATAGGCTCAAAAAAGAAAGAAGTACGCGAATATCTTCGGTACCTGCAAAAACATTGTATCTACCGTAAGGGACATCACTCCAAAGATCTTGCCGAAGAAAGTCATTTCCCTGAAAAGGTACGGCAATCAGTGTATTTTGAACAGCAGTTTTTTTGCGACGAATAATCGTAGGTAGAGGCATACGCATCAGGCTAAGGTTGGAGTGGTGTCAACTTAAGACAAACGCGTAACATATTATGCTTCTAGTTGATATGGACCCCACCGCGGCAGCGGTGGAATTCATTAGCCCCGCGTGGAGCGCGGCTGTAGCGCGGACGCGCTACGGCCTACGAAACGTGGGGTTACAGGTGCATGAAATAAAAATAGAGCTGCGGTAGCAGCGAAACCCATTTGTGTGTGGCATAATCAATGCACATAATTGTTGTTGCAGATACAATTCTGTGTCGCTGCTACCGCAGCTCTGTTTTTTTACCCGTTTCTCTAACCCCACGTTCCGCTCGGCCTGCGCGCGATGCGCGCAGCCTTCACTGCACGCGGGGCTAGAGCCGCATTTCGCCACTACCGTGGCTCTGTTCTGATTGGTTACAAAACCCCACGTTCCGCTCGGCCCGCGCGCGCCGCGCGCGGCCTTCACTGCACGCGGGGCTAGAGCCGCATTTCGCCACTACCGTGGCTCGGTTCTGATTGGTTACAAAACCCCACGTTCCGCTCGGCCCGCGCCGCCGCGCGCGGCCTTCACTGCACGCGGGGCTAGGGCTGCATTTCGCCACTACCGTGGTGGAGGCTATGGCCTGGTGGAGCACGGGCATGCGCATGACCCAGCGAAACGTAGGGTTATCGGTATCTGCAAAAACATTGTATCGATGAAAAGGTATGGCAATCAGTGTGTTTTGAACAGCAGGTTTCTTGCGACGAATGATCGTAAATTTTGGAAAGAGGTATGTTAAGTCTTTTTTATTAAAGCCCTGTGCAAGCGCAAGGAGCGAAGCGACTGAGCATTGCATAGGGCTTTAATCAATATCACTCCCACGGCTCGGTACTCGAGACTCCAAAATAGAGGAGCGAGGCGGGGATGTCGTGTGGGATAGTGGGCTGGCACTCTTTCTCAAACTGCATTTTCTTTTGTTCTTTTATTTGCTGTCGTCTTTGGGCCTGGCTTGCTACTTGAGGATCTTTTGAACTCGCATTATCGTCATCGTCGTCTTCATCATCGTCAACGCTCGCAGTATTGGTAGTAGGAGCTGAATTATTACTGTTTCTATTGCTCACCTCCTTCCAGATGGTCTTGCGTATCTGAAGAATGTGCTCGGTAGTCTGTGCGTCAAAGATCGTGTCGAGAACTGGTTTTCGGGCAAGGAAGGGGTAGGCAATGTATTTTTGGTCGCTGTCATGAGGCATAATGGCAATATAATCAGAGAGCGGCGGATAATAGGTGTCTAAGGGGATATTTTTTTTCCGATCGCGTGGCCGATTGCCGGTTACCATTTTGTAGAGAATATCCTGATATTCCCGATCGTTGAGGCAGGCAGCTGCAAGATCAGAGGCGCTCTCAAGCCTGCCTTCTTCATAGAGTAGCTGGCTTTTTTCCACGAGCCGCTGTACGAAGTGTTCAAGAAATTGAGGATCTTGTCGTACTGCATTCTGGAAAAACTCTTGCTGCTCATAGAGGCTTTGGAGGAGTTTTATAAAGAGGCGACGTACGAGGTCTTTATACTGATGCGGCGATTCTTCCTTTTTATGGAACAAGAAGTGAATATGCAAATGGCGTGATAGTGTCCTTGCAGAGCCAGGTATACGACGAAATTTTTTTACCTCACTTTGCACTTCTTCTTTGAGCTTCTTCGCACAAACGAGGGCATTTTGTGTAAGATGCTCCGTGAAGATAGTATCCGTCACACGAAGCTCCTGGGATTTTTGCAGCTCAGCAGTTGCAAAAATGAGAAATAGCGATATGAAACCAAGAGTGAGAAAAAGAATTTGCATTTATGCCTCAATCCCTTGTATGCCTTTCGGGATAAAAAAGAGAAAGGCCTGGGGTTTTTTGTCCTTAGTTATAGTAAGACGTATCATCGGGGGAATAGCAAGATATTCTTGCTTCCATGATGAGATCCACTCATTTTCTGGTAGCTGTATAGCAGAATTGAGCGTTTTTGAGGCGCTCGCTTCTTTCCCCTTAGTATACCTATGGAGTTTTTTAGGAACCCAAAATTCTAGAGAATATGACTCTACATTGTCAAGGAGCGCTATGCGGCGCATATGCTCTGTTGGCTTTTTTAGCTTGTTTTGCGGCGCTGGCCACATAAGTAGCGTCAGTGTCCCTTCAGATTTTCCTGATGATTTATTCAGAAATAATGTTCCAATTACCGGGCCTGAAAGCGCATAGTCACTGTCGGCTGTATTTTTAAAATTAAAAATTAATCTTTCTCCGTAACGGTCGTGGGGATTGCTCAATGTAAAGAAGAATCCATCTTCTGGTGAGCGCGAACACGAATAGCGTATACTTGCAAACACTTCAGCGAGGCGTGTTTGCATAAGTCGCTCTTTTGCTACTTCTTCTTTTTTTACAAGGAAGCATTGAGAGAGCAGTGTGTGCCATCGATAATAGCCAAAAACTGAGCTCACAATGCAGGCAAAAAGGACTGCGGAGATAGTCACCTCAATAATCGTGAAGGATCTTTTTGTATGGGGTTTTTTCATGTTTGTTTTACAAGAAAGGTAAATGTTGTTTTGTCAGTTGGGTGCTGCTCTAAAAATGCTTTATAATCAGGGTGATACAGCTCGATGCAAACACTGAGACGAGTGGCTTTTTTTTCTGCATACTCTTTGCGGTCGATGGTGTAGGTAGCTGTCCAGTTCATAGCTTTGTAGCGGTCAAGCAAGAGGCGGGTGCTTTTTTCGAGCTGTATTTGATTCTTATATAGCTCTTCCAAAAAAGCGCCGGCTGCAATATAGAGTACCCGGTCGACTTCTGCGCTTTTTTTTGCCGTAGCAAGTTGCCTTGCATATCTTGAGTCAGCTTTCAAAAAGGTAAAGCCAACCATAATCAGCAGCGTCATAGCTACCATGACCTCAACCAAGGTAAAATGTCGTCTACCCTTGGTTGTTGGGTGCTTGGGTCTGCTTTTTGCTGATGGGAATGTACTTGTACATGTGCTCTGAGAGAGATGGATCAACATATGTAGGCCTCGCCAGCATTATTATAGCAGGCTGAGCGTTTGTTGTGGGAGGATAGATGAGTAGTTCTGTAATGTGCACTGGCTTCTCAGTTTCTAAAATGCACTCTCCAGCAGCATTGAAGGTAAGTTTTATGGGAAATTTATGGAAAGTTTGGTCTTTGAGTGCAGGTATTAATCCTTGCGTCTGGAGCTTTGCAACAAGGCCGCCGACACGGCCGGCTTTTTCAGTAAACTGGGTGCCACTGAGCGCTGTGGTGAGGTATGTCTGTTTTGTTTTGCCAGAAGGGGTGCGTTTTATTTCACGATTAATAATAAGAGTGACGCTGCCATTAGTAAGTTGTGCAAGATCTAAAGCACTGTACACCCTTTCTTGAAGGGCTTTGCAGTCTGAACGGAATTTTGTACTATCCACACTGCGCATCGTGCGCACAGCTGCCCAAACACCCAGTGTTGAGATAAATAACAAAACAATGATTAGTTCTATAAGAGAGAATGAAAGCCCCCGAAGGGGCTTGTGACTATCCTGAGGATCCACTTTGGTTAGAGCCTGGTTTTGGTTTGTTGTGCTTTTCATAGTCGTTGAGTCCTTGGGACTTAGCGGTAAATCGATTTTGTTGTGCATCATACTCAATGCTAATAGGTTGTTTCCATGCATCTTTTAATTGGCGATCATCTTCTGTCAAAAGAGGCGATTCTTTGATCTTGCGCTCAATGACTTTAGGATCGACAGTGCCTTCTTCTGCTGAAGCGATGGCACTAAGCTGCTCGATTTTATTGATGAGCTCTCGTGTTTTAAATGCTCGTCCTGTTTCCAGGCTACCACGATAGTTAAACGCCAAAGCCCCTGTAATTATACCAATAAGTGCAATAACGACAATCAATTCCACGAGGGTGATGGATCGTTTCTGCATCTTTTTGCCATTTTTTTTCATAGGTTGTACTCCTTTTTGAGTTTGTTATCCCCTTACCATACCATGAATCGGAAAAAAAAGAAGCAACTTTTCGTCATGTGTTATTTTCCTTCAAAAAAAGGACACATGCCATAAAAGTTGCATCGAGAAGAATAGGTGTCCGAACCTGAAAAAATCAATCGTCAATCAGGACATTAATGCCTCGTGCGCGTAGTCGGTTTACACCATCAAGACTTAAGTTGTCACAATCATTCAAATCTACTGTCTCAAGAGAAGGAAGCTGCAAAAGAGTATCGATGCAGGCATCGGTCAGCTGCACTTGGCCAGAAAGATTCAGATAGTCAAGCTCGGTTAGAGAGAGAAGGTATTGTAAGTCGGTATCAGTAAGTAGCTGCCCAGGGCTCTCTGCCACCGTTAAGCTCTGGAGCTGAGTAAAGCGACCTATGTCAAACATAAGCGTGGCTAAGGAATGTGGATCCAAAACACCGGGCAGACTGACCTCTAAATGTAGTATTCGTTCTGGTTCTGTTATCAATCCCAGACACGAGCCATCATGTACAGCAATGTCTAGGTCATTTACCAGAGGGAGTCGATTAATCATGTCCGCCAGATCTGCCTCGCTTATATTGTCCTCGTTAGTATTATATAATTCCGTGACTTGTGTACATAAGTCTATGAATCGCCTGTCAGTTACTCGAGCTTCCAGGTTAAGACCACCCAGCTGGGATAAATTCGGCACAACGTGGGTATTAATAAATGTAGTTAATGCCGGTGCATCGAGGTCTCCATTTATCGTAAATAATGAGGTAAGAAGCGTAGAGTGCGATATGCGATCTACGTTATAGCCGACTTCTGGATCGGCTAAGATGTGGTTCAAAAGTCTATAATTGGTGGCTGCTGATTTAAATATTTCTTCAAAAATACGCACGAGAAGTTGATTGAGCGTTGTTTCATTGTTGTTACATAGTTCACGAAGGAAAGGATTATTTTTCATTTGTTCATAGGAGATGTTGCCATCATCATCACACATCTCTATTAAAAACAATTTCACTAAGTTGTCGGAGCCATCTTGAGTAAGAAGCTCATAAAAAGCGTTTTGGCGTTGTTCGGGTGGAAGTGACCATATGTAGGTTTGAATATTGCTAAACTCATCGGTTCTCTGTAGTGTCTTCAGCCTATTATCGTATAGAGATTGCGTACATCTTCGCAATTGAGTGTTATTCGTACTTCCAAATATGTCTTGGAGCACTTCGTTTTGTCTTATTCCTGCCTCACTAAAACCAGATTCACGAAGGATGAAGTTGGCAATATGCGGGTTCCCACCTGGCTGTGTAATCATTTTCAGAAAAAGAGGAATGCGCTCTTCTTGAGGAAGTAAGCATACATATTCTACAGCCATACGGCAGTGATTTTCATCAGATGGCATAAAATTCCACACATGCTGCGAAAGAGCTGCCATACAGCGCGAGTGTTTTTCTATGTCTCCCCCGCATAGGGCTTGCAAAAACACGTGAGCGGGAGCTAAAAAGGGAGCAGGAGTCGTGCCGAAATCAAATAATTTGCGTACAATAGTTATCTCCGGGCTTGGTTGAGCTATAATGCCCATAAAAATATCATATATAAATGTATGTAACGCTCCTTCATCGACGTTGCCATTCACGTCAGTGAACAGCTGCCGAAGCACAGGTTTATTTTTCACGACGTTTAGGTCAGCCTCATCGAAGAGCTGATTGACAATAGGTACATTGATGGCCGGATCAGTAATAATTGTCTTAAACCGCTCTCTTCGCTCTGCTTGAGAGAGTGTCGTGGGTATCATGTGCATTAGGCCTCTTAAGGTGTCAGGAGGGCCTGCGTATTCTTGCACGAGAGTGTGTAGATCGGGCGGTAAGACTGTCCCTAAAAGGTTTCTTACTTGCCCAGTATACGTGGTAGGCTCAATTCTGGCTCGGCGTCGCCTGTGACCAGTCTCTGCCTCTTCTGGTGCCTCTTCACGAGGTCGGGTTATTCTGGGCCTGTCAGTGGCCATAGGTGTTGGTGATGATAGAGACGATGATGATTGTGACGATGATGATAGTGACGAGGACGATTGTGACGAGGACGAGGATGATGATAGTGATGAAGAGCTCATTGTAGAAGGCAACGAGGCGTGTGGAAATAAGATGTCTCGCACAGCTTGACTACGCTCTGTCGGTAAACGTAATGGGTCTGTGCTTGCTGTTATCAGGTCGCTCATCGTAGGATCAGTAGTGCTCTGAAATGTTTGGTACTGTTGCATAACAGTCACCACACGGTTTGCGATAGCTCTCTGGGCCAACGATGCAGTGGACTGGGTCTCCGATACACACCTCACTTCACCATCCTGAAGCACCAAACGCTGCGTGTTGGGTGCGCCGTGAACATATGTTCTAATTGCTTCAAATTGCCTTGATAATGCTGGGCTCATGCCCGTATTCATATTGGTAGTCATAACTTCCTCATTGTTTGATACATAACTTCATAATAAATTTTAAATTTTTCTTTGTCAAATTATAATTTTCACGAATAGTATATACATTAGGCTAAGGCCATGACTCTCATAGGCTTTGGGTGTTTACGCGATGTGCGACTTTTTTTTGTTGTTGCCCTTCACTCTCGATTCGTGTAAAAAATATTACTGTTTCAAGCTATTATTAGATAAAAAATCAGAAATGGTTTTACGCATCGCGTAGGCCATAATTTTGCAAGAATCTATGCGTGTTTCAATGACATGACTGTTCACCCAATACGCGCAAGTGTCATAGCCCCCGCCACGGTAGTGGCATACGCATCAGGCTAAGGCTGGAGTGGTGTCAACTTAAGGCAAACGCGTAACATATTAAGATTCTAGTTGATATGGACCCCACCGCGGCAGCGGTGGAATTCATTAGCCCCGCGTGGAGCGCGGCCGTAGCGCGTGCGCTACGGCCGGCGCAACGTGGGGTTACAGATGCATAAATAAAAATAGAGCTGCGGTAGCAGCGAAACAGAATTGTATCTGTAACAATAATATGTACGTTAAATATGTCAACACAAATGGGTTTCGCTGCTACCGCAGCTCTGTTTTTTAACCGCTGCCCAACCCCACGTTCCCTCGGTCGCACGCAATGCGTGCTCCCACGGTCACGCGGGGCTAACACCAGCCGCCACTACCGTGGCGGGGGCTATGGCACTTCCACGTATTGGGTGAACAATCATACCATTGAAACATGCATGAATTTTGGCAATATTATAGCCTACACAAACTCCAAAAACCATTTTTTGATTTTTATCTAATAATATGTTAAGCAGTAACATTTTTTTCTATGAGCGCAAAATCCAGTTGGATTTTGCGCTCATAGGTAGCCATGCAGTGACTGAATGAGATTTTAAATAACGAGAAGATGCCCCACATGTTGCCTGAAGGGCAACAATTGCAACAGCACAGGGAAAGGTCTGGACAGTGGCGAAGAGAGAAAGCTGTACTTACATTGTGGTAAGTGGATTATTTATTCACATCCCCGAGTTTACGAGGTGATGTGAATACCATGCGCTCCACCACCTCTGTGGCAAAGCGATTCATTTCCACCTCGAATCCCTGCACACTATTTTTCAGGGCATTATACCCAATAAGTGCTGGGATGGCATTGATCAGACCAATAACCGTTGTGGTGAGTGCCAGAGACAGGCCTCCCAATACAGCCTGATTCGAGGCGTTGATAGGGTCTGCTTTCATTCCTGAAAAGGTAATTAAAATGCCGTACACGGTACCCAGAAGCCCTAAAAAAGGAGCTAGCGTGACTATGGTTGAAAGAATATAGAGGTGTTTATCAAGATATTTTTTTAATGAAGCGATTGCTGATTCGGTGGCAACATCAAGACAGGCAATATCATCCGAAGAGAGCACCTCTTGTTGGTTCTTTCCAAAGAGCTCTTTCGTTTTCGTCTTCACAATCTCATAAATAATAAAAAAAGAGTTTGGGTATTCAGGGCGATTTCTCGCCTGATACTGTATTGTGAGGGGCGTATTTTTGTGCTCCTGAAAAGTGCGTCTAAAGGCAAAAGAGGTCTCTTTTACCTGATACAGAAGCCATATTTTTTGCAAAATAATGCTCCACGAAATAATTGAGAGCACAATGAGCGCGATAAAAATCAGCTTGCCGATGGCATCGGATTCGACGAATGCTTCGATAAAAGGATTACTTGTAAGTATAAAGATCATGGTAAAAATCCACCTAAGTTATGTACAATATATGTTTATACCATGTGCGACTTTTCCTTATGGAAAAGTGCACATGGCGTAGTATGCGGAATGGTTGTTTGTTCCCCGCTTCTCCAGCCGCTTCGCGGTTGCTCTAAGCTGGGTAATCCATTTTCCTTAAAATTTTTCCGTCATGTGCACTTTTCCGTAAGGAAAAGTTGCACATGACGTTAATGGTTATGAAACACTATATTATCCTAGCTATTGTAGCGCTCCAGGCATTTTTTGGAGTGCATATTTTTGCAAACAGCTCTCAAAACATTGTCAACATAGAGCTCATCGCAGAAGATGAAACACTGCAGCCAGGCCATGATGCCTCTCTCCTCATGGCCTTTACCATTGAACCTGGTTGGCATTTGTATGGGCCGGGCAGTAACAATATCAATGGCCCCCCTATTATTTCCTGGACGCTTCCTGAAGGCATTCAAATAGGGCAAATACAATGGCCACAGCCCGAACGATTTACTGAGGGAGGTGTTACCGGTTTTGGATACACGGGCACGACCTATTGCCTGATTCCGCTCCAAGTAGCCACGACTGCACAGAGTACAGAGTATACTATCAAAGCAACTATTTCTTGGATTGCCTGTTCAACGCTATGTGTGCCGGGCAAAACAGATGTCTCGCTCTCTATCATGGCTGCAGCTGGCCCACCACAAAAATCAGATAAGTGTAAAGATATTTTTGTAAAAGCGCGCCAAGGGCTACAGCAGAATGAAGCGGAGCAAAAAGCGCCCGTTTATGGAGTAAAGCCACAAATCGAGGCACAAAGCTGGTATAAACGGACGCTCACTCATATTCAAGGTATTTTTTCAGCAAATTTTCTCCTCATACTCCTTTCTGCGTTTTTCGGCGGTATGCTTCTCAATATCATGCCTTGTGTGCTTCCGGTAGTGAGTTTGAAGGTGCTGCATTTTGTGCAGCTCCAAGGGCAGGGAAGAGGCACCACAGTAAAACATGGTGTTGCTTTTTCGTGTGGGGTAATTTTATGCTTTTGGATATTGGCTGGGGCAATTTTCGTGCTTCAAATGCTTGGTACAACAGTGGGTTGGGGATTTCAATTACAAGAGCCACTATTTGTAGCCATTCTCGTTATTATTCTTTTTATCTTGAGCTTAAGCCTTTTTGGGGTTTTTGAATTTGGTACCAAGGTTGCCTCAATCGCCGCGCATCTTGACGAGATTGCCAAAGTAGGCTCACCTATCGCTCAAGTGGCCACTTCCCCCCTGACTTCATTCTGGAGTGGCATCTTGGCAACCATTGTAGCAACTCCCTGTACAGGGCCACTCCTTGGCTCAACTATTGGCTTCGCCGCAACACTCGATCCCATCTATTCATTTCTTGTATTTACCTGTTTGGGTATAGGCATGGCCTTTCCCTATTTTCTCCTTTCCCTATTTCCATCACTTCTTAAGTGGATACCGCGGCCTGGACGCTGGATGGTAACATTTAAAGAGCTTATGGGCTTTTTCTTGCTTGCAACGATCTTCTGGCTTTTGTGGGTGCTTGAGGCTGAAACCTCCAATTTGCCTTTAGCATCCCTTTTTGCTGCCTTTTTCCTCATGAGTTTCGGGTTGTGGGTGTATGGTACGTGGGGTGGTTTTGATAGAGGCAAGATGCTGAGAGCCATAGTAAAGCCGATTTCATTTCTTATTCTCCTTGCCGGGGTCGCTCTATTTTTGTATGAAGTCAAAACGGCAGAGGTGGTATCGCGTCCGCAAATGCCGCTGCTCTTGGAAGAGCCTCAGAGCCGGGCTGTAATCGGAGCCGAGTGGGTGCCCTATTCTGCAACAAAGCTTGCAGAATATCGTAAGGCCCATATTCCTGTATTTGTCGATTTTACGGCAAAGTGGTGCCTTACCTGCCAGGCAAACAGTCTTGTCCTCGAAGCCGCTTCTGTGAAAGAGGCCTTCATTCGTTATGGCGTTGTTAAAATGGAGGCTGACTGGACCAATAATGATGAAAAAATCACAAAAGCCCTTCGTGCGCTTGGGAGAAATGGCGTGCCTGTATATGCGCTTTATGGGAAAAACGAAAATGACCCGCCGACACTTCTTCCCGAAATCTTAACGCCCGCTATGGTGATAGAAGCCCTGAAAGAAGTGTAGCGTCATGTGTGATTTTCCTTCGGAAAATCGCACATGACGAAAAAATGTTGGGAATTTAATGGAACTGGCAGCTCCGCCACGGTAGTGGCGGCAGTGGTTAGCCCCGCGTGAAGTGCGGGCGTGTGCATTAGCGCACGCCCTGCACGGAACGTGGGGGGAGTCATGTGCGATTTTCCTTCGGAAAATCGCACATGACGAAAAAAACGTATTATGGATTTTATAGACTCACATGCTCATTTAGGATACTTTGACGAGGATATCGTTGAAGGTCTATTACTCCGTGCTTACGATGCAGGTCTTAGAGCTATCGTCAATATTTGTACCGATGCAGCGACATACGAAAAGGGGCTAAAGTACCAGCAACAATTTGACAAAGTAAAAATATATCTTACAGCTTCTGCAACACCTCATGATGTCCACACGCACGGGGAGGCATTTTTTTCGGTAGTACAAGAAGCAGCGGCGGCTTCAAAACTGGTGGCCATAGGCGAGACGGGGCTTGATTACTATTATGAGCATGCGCCGCGTGACATGCAGCAGCAGCATCTGCGAAGATACATACAGCTTGCACTGCAGTATGATTTGCCGCTGGTGATCCATTGTCGTGATGCTTTTCATGATTTTTTTACTATTTGGGATGAAGAGGGAGCACAAAGAGGGGTGCTGCATTGTTTTACAGGGACTGAAGAAGAAGCTGCAGAGTGTGTACGACGGGGACTTTATGTATCGTTTAGCGGTATTGTGACATTTCCAAAGAGTGCGGCGCTGAAGGCGGTTGCGAAGTCGATACCACAAGAGCGGCTTCTTATTGAAACGGATAGTCCCTTTCTTGCTCCACAGCCCTTGCGAGGCAAACAAAACGAGCCTGCATATTTGGTGCATACTGCGCAGGTGATAGCTGCACTTCGGGGCATGACTCTTGAAGAGTGTGCTAATGTAAGCTGGGATAATGCCCAGAGGCTTTTTAGGTTGTAAATGGTATTTCCAGCTCCTATTCCTATTCCTGACGAAGTATCTTATGCAAGAAAGGCGCGCAGTAGAACGCTTTTATACATTGTGCTACTGGGGATGTCGCTGCGGCTTTTGATTGCAACAGGGGAACTTATAGGATATGCTCTTTTTGGAAGTAGCGCGCTTCTTTTGGACGGCCTGGCAACAATTGCTGATGTTGCCTCATCGATTGCTGTTATTGTTTCTATAAAATTGGCAGAAAGGCCACCTGATAAAGACCATCCATTTGGGCATGGAAAATATGAGCCCCTTATTGGCATGCAGCTCGGCATTTTTTTTGTTCTGAGCGGTACTGCAATGCTTATTCATGAGTGGATGCAATTTTTGCATTTAGAACCAAAGCCACCACTCGAGCGCACAGTATGGCTTGTACCTTTAGTGGCATGCGCTCTTTTGGAGATGGCAGGGCGCCGCATGCAGCACATTGCCCGGCAAGAGCAGGCTTCAGTGCTCACCTCAGAGGCATTTCATTTCCGTATTGACTCCCTGAGTAGCATCCTAGCACTTGTTGCCACGGTTGCAGGCGCAGTGGTGCCTGATGCGAGCTGGATTTTTGATGCATTTGGGGCTATGGCTATTGCAATTTTTATGATAGGGATTGGTGTATACGCAGCAAAGACGAACTGTAATCAGCTTCTCGATCGCATTCCAGACAATCGCTATTTTGCTACCGTGAGGCAAGCAGCCATGAAAACCGCTGGTGTGCTGGGCGTAGAAAAGATCCGCATGCAGCATTCTGGGCCAGATGCACATGTAGACATTGATGTTGAAGTTGATCCAAACATACGTGTGGAGCAAGCGCACACCATCAGCCAGCAGGTGCGTCTGTCTATTCAGAGGGCATGGCCCCAAGTTCGTGAAGTCGTCGTGCATATTGAGCCTTTCTATCCGAACGACCATTGACGTATGCGTCATGTGCAATAGTAATGACTAACGTCCTGGGCGGCAAGAGAGCAAGGAGTTTAGAGGAGACTTGAGAGATGACGCAGGATCTTAGGGTTTTGGCAGTTGCAAGTTGTGGGGACTTTTTTTTTACAGGGAGAGCCACAGGAGAAAGCTTACAGAGAGAGCTTGTCAGAGGCGTTAGGGGTGCTTAGGCGCGTTGGTGAGAAAGGTCTGGGTAGTGGGGAGATTAGAGAGAAAGCTGAGGGATCATTATGGGCTTATAAGAAGCAACAAAGATGCATTTTCAACGAGCATATGCTCGTTGAAGTCCAGACATATAAAAATAGACTGACAAATAAATTTGTCAGTCTATTTTTATATGTCTGGACTTTTCCGCTTCCAGCGGAAAAATGCATCGCACAGCCCAGACTTCTCTCTGCACCTCTGTGATCTCCCTCTTAAAAAAAGCTCCCAATACTTGTAACTTTCCATACCGTAAGATCCTGCGTCCACTCTTATTCTCCTCTAAACTCTCTATTCTCTTTGTCACCAAGCCGTGGCACTATCTATCTTAAAAATAGCATCCTGAAAAGTAGCTTTAGGGTACTTTTTGACTTGTGAGTAACAGTATGGGCGGCAGCGTGAGGTTGACAAGAGAGCTTGTATGTTGCTTTCCATATTCGTAATAGGGTATAATCATAGCTTTAAGATTGATTTTTTTTGTAAGCGTGGAGCAGTAATAACATACACTACTACCCCTCGCTTGCGAGGGGTAGTAGTATATGTTATCTATAGATTTACGAGGCAAACGCGCATTTATTGCGGGAATTGGGGATGAGCGTGGATTTGGCTGGGCTATCGCCAAGGCGCTCGCAGAAGCTGGATGTGAAATCCTTGTCGGCACATGGACACCCATGCTCCAGATTTTTACCATGGGGTTAAATACGGGTAAGTTTGATGAGGCCAGAAAGCTCAAATCTGGGCAGCTTTTATCTTTTTCAAAAATTTATCCATTAGACGCTTCATTCGATACTCCAGAAGATGTTCCATCAGATATTAAAGAAAATAGGCGCTACAAAGATGTTGGTGGCTATACTATTTCTGAAGTTGCTGAGGCTATTCAAAAAGACTTTGGCACCATTGATATCTTTATTCATTCGCTTGCCAATGCGCCTGAGGTGCAAAAGCCACTACTAGATACTTCTCGAAAGGGGTATCTGGCTGCTATGAGCTCTTCAGCATATTCTTTTGTGAGCTTGGTGTCCCATCTTGGCCCTATTATGAGCAAGGGAGGCGCTGCGCTATCGCTGACATACATAGCCTCCGAGACAGTGATTCCTGGCTACGGTGGTGGTATGAGTTCGGCAAAAGCGGCTCTTGAAAGCGATACGAGAACGCTTGCTTTTGAAGCTGCAAGGCGCTTTGGCATACGTGTGAACGTGATTTCTGCAGGAGCTTATGGTAGCCGTGCTGCAAAGGCCATTGGCTTTATTGATAAAATGATTGAATATTCTATCAGAAACTCTCCACTCCAGCGTCAAGTTAATACCGAAGAAGTTGCCAACACTGCAGCATTTTTGACCTCATCGCTCGCTTCAGGCATCACGGGCACAATACTCTATGTGGATTGCGGTATGCACGCCATGGGCGTTGCGCTCGATAGCCCGGCATTGCAGTAGTGAAGGAAATATTATACTGCCCCTCTTCGCTACGCTTGAGGGGTAATATAATAAATAATTTATATGACAGCATGTACAATTTTTGCTAGCGTTTTTAAAGTAGGATTCTTGCCATTCAAAAAGTGATATAACGTCGCTCGCGGTATTTGAGTTTCTCCTGAAAATTGTAATTTATTTATCGCTTCGAAATAGGCGGCTAAAGTTTCTATCACTCCTTTTGGATCGTTGTTCTTTAAACATTCCCAAACTGTCTTCGCGATAAAAGTCTCGTCTGTTAACATTTTTGTTGGACTAATTTCTCTTACTTTAGCATGAGTTTTTAATTTACGCATCGGTATACTCCATTCGGATTGCAAGAGAAAAATGTATTAAGGATGAGCGGTTATTGCAACTATTGTAATCTGAGTTTTTGCTGGTCCATAATGCCAAAAGATACGCCAAGCACAAGGTGTGTTATTTTGAACATATGCTTCAAAAACGTCTTCGCCGTTTGTACCTTTAAGACTATCAAATTTATGGGTACGTAATGAGGGATGACGGATATTTGTTTCCATGTAGCCTAAGGTTTTTCTTACCGCTTTTAAAACCAGTTTTTTGTCATTTGCAGTTTCGAGGGCAGTAAGTTGGGTACGGGCTCTGTTGGTAAGTTTTATTTCAAATTTCATCGTCGACATACTGCGCGAATGAACCTCCATCAACAATCTTCCCTTCACCAGCTTCTTTCAATCCTATTTTTACCGCTTCTAAGGCTTCTGGATTTTTATACAACCATAATTCCCTGGCTGGGATTGTTACTAGTGGTTCTAAGATAATTCTATCTCCTTCCACGTATGCTTTAACTGAGTGAATGTTTAAGTCCGGCAGTAATTTTGTTAAATTAACACGGTGTCTTGCGTCTAAATTAAGAGTAAATGCCATATTTTTTCCTCCTTATATCTTCAGTTTACCATTATGCGACACATTGTGTCAATGTTACATTATGTTTTTTGGGAGAATGCAGCGGAGAAGGAATGTTACGGCGGGTCCAGTTTCAGTAGCTGTCCATCCTTGGTCTGGACAAAAGAGTAGAACCAGGGGTCGCTGTTTTCCCGCATGAGTCTGTCACAGCCCATACAAAACCCTGTGAAAAATCCATATTTTCGTATTGCGAGCCGCATATATTGCGAGCTACTCGGGTAAAAATGGCTTCTAGGGCCATCTGCAGGTGAGACTATGCGTTGGTGAAAGGTAATGATAGTGTTGAAGCCAACGCTGTCATGATGTATAGTTTCGGGCGGTTTTTCAGACACCATATCCGCATCTTGCCCCCAAGGCTCAACTGCTGCCAATAATGGGCAATATAAGCAGATGCTATACACAATAAGAGCAATTATATTGTTGTGAAAAATTGACATATTTCCTTTTCTAGACATTTCTGTGTCGCTGCTACCGCAGCTCTGTTTTTTTTACTGTTTCCCCAAACCCCACGTTCCGCCAGGCCGTGCGCATGCGCACGACCTGTGCTTCACGCGGGGCTAGAGCCGCAAATTTCGCCACTACCGCATACGCATCAGGCTAAGGCCACGGCCCTGTAAATCCCTGATTTGGCAATTTTTTTACCACAGAGGACACAGAGCACACAGAGAAGTTTGGGGTGTTCGATGCATTTTTCCACTGAAAGTGGAAAAGTCCAAGCATATAAAAATCGATTGGCAAATTTATTTGCCATGCGATTTTTATATGTTTGGACTTCAGCGAGCATACGCTCGCTGAAAATGCATCTTTGGTCCTGTTCTCTCTGTGTCCTCTGTGCACTCTGTGGTGAAAAATGCCCCAGAAGCCTATATCAGCCATAACGTTTATTATACCAACTCCCTTAGCCTGATGCATATGCCACTACCGTGGCGAGATCCTGATAGTCTGCGTTCTTTTTAATATCATTTATCATTTCCTGAAAGGAAATGATAGATGATATTAGAATCCATATTCAATCTGGAAGATGGGAAATAATTTTTCTTTGCGCAGGTACTCATTAGCGTGCGCTGAGTACAGGGTATTATTGTACTCCTCAGCAGCAAGGTAGGCTCCATGGATGCCGCCTACATACCAGCCCATTTCAAATCCAAAACTGATGATTGCAGGCGCCACTTGATGATGAGTGGCAAATTGATAGGTGGCCGCAATGAAGAGCGCGTTGAGCATGAGTGACGTCACTCCCGATTGTATCTGGCCGACATACACGTAGCCACTGCCCGGGAGTACAGCATTTAACGCTCCCGCGGTCATAGGGTGTTTTTTGCGAGCGGAATAGCTTGTGTACAGCACCTCTGTTTTAGGATCACTCAGGAGCCCTTCTTTATCAAGAGTAAAAATATTTTTATATGCTTTTAGCTGCGCAGCTTTGGGTTTAGATTGATTTTCAATAACGTCATATATCTCCTGCGCCTTGGCGGGATTTTTCTGATGGAGGTATGCATCGTAGAGGATGATGAGCGCTGAGGTAAACACAGGGCTTTCAGGAGTGATGGCATCGAGTTTTCCTGTTTCGAAGGCGTGTGTGATGACATCATATTTAGAGCTCAGCATGTATGCCAGGCACATATCATAGGCCACTTGATCTTGGCGAGGTATAGGTGTTCTCGGGCCGGTATGGTGTTTTTGTAGTATGCGCGCTCGTTTTAAAGCAAGGATAGCTTGATAAAAATCCTGCTCCTGGGCGAGCGTCGACCCAATGAGAAGCTCTCTGCCCCAGTCGCTTTGGACTTCGCTATCTGTAAGCGGGGCAAAGCCTGAGGCCATTTGATGTACCACATGGTGCGGTGGTGTGTAGGAAATGGAGGGCGTGAGCTCCTCGTGCTTGCTACAACTTGTCGCACTAAGGCACAGAAGGATTAAAGTTAAGAAGGAATTTCGCATCATCGAGTATAGTCCAATCCGCATCTTTTCCACCTGGGCGCTCGCGCTCTTTAAAGTTTTCTTGCTGTTTCTTCGTTGTGTCATCGATATCACCTGTGTTTTCCATGACATGCGGACGTATAAACAGAATCAGGTTTCTTTTGGTTTGTGTATCTACTGCAGAGGTTGTGAACAGCATACCAATGAATGGCAGCGATCCAAGACAGGGAATGCGGCTTGATTGAAATTCTGTGGTATCATTGATCATCCCGCTCATCATGATGAAGTGATCGGAGGGCAGGTGCACTCTTGTGAGCGTTCTTGTTTCATTAATAGTTGCAGGAGCTGCGTTATTAGCACCTTGTGAGTTGACTTGTTGCTGGTTCGCAGTGCTAATAGTTTGCTCAATGATAAGAGTGACCGTGTCTTTGGAAGCAATAAGTGGTGTTACTTTCAGCGTGACACCTGTTTGCTGCGTTTCATAGTTGGCAGTAGTAAAATCGCTATTTGTGTTGGTAATCGTTTGTGTTTTAATGGGGATTAATGAGCCCACAAATATCTCTGCAGGTACATTGTGCTCAGTGGTGATTTTTGGGTTTATTACAATGCGCGTATCATCATCGTTTCTAAGGGCATTCAAAAGGGCTGCAAGGGTTACAAATCCGATATTTTTCCATCTGAGGACACGGCCAATAGCACCCAGAGTTAAGCCTGGAGCAGGTGGCTGGGCACCGCCCGGCGTCTGAGGGGTACTTCCAGAGGAGAGGGGTGCAAAAAGCCCTTGTGGACTTAAAGTAGCGGGTGTTGTTCCCGTAAAGGTGGCAAGGTTTCCATTGATAAAGTTGCTCCCATTTGCAAAGAGGCCGCCTTCTACTGCGTAGTTTTTGTTCTGTATAGTGCCGCCATATTGCACGCTAAAATTCAGGGAGTTGTTGATCGTGGTATCTAGTACAAGCACTTCAATAAGTACTTGCCTTACTGGGCTATCAATTTCTGCGACAAGGTCTTTCGTTTTTTGGAGCGTTGTTTTTGTGCCCGTAATCACGAGAGTGTTGCTTTCGTCAATTCCCTGCACGGTGTTCAGCGTCGTGATGAGATCTGACTGACTGGTCGACTGAGGCCCTGATGATGCCTGCAAGCTTGTGGCAATGGCATGAAGCGCCTTTATCACTTCTTGGACATTTCTATATTGGAGCTTATGCAGGCTAAATTGCGTTGACTCTACTTGACCCAAAGGAAGCGAGCTTTCAAAAATTTTCTTTCTTCTTATTTCATTTTGTGCAGCGAGTGCAGCGGGTCCCGCTTCTTTCATATGCTGCAGAATGGCTTGAATCTCGGCAGCACTCATGCGTCGTATTTGATCGTCCGAATAGCCGAGTTCATGGAGGAGGTTACGAATTTGGTCTTCTCCAAGCTGTTGTATTTCTCCTGCAGAAAAGCCAGGTTGTGTGAGTGCAGCTCTTCGCTGCTTGGCAAGCTCTGGATTGAATTTCATGGCGTCTAGGGAAAAAATGGAGGAGATATTTTCGCCAAGATCAATTTGCTGCATGATTGCCAAGGCTTTGTCTACAAGGAACGGTGATGAAATGACAAAGACGCCATTGGATGGGGGATGAGGGACGACAACAAAGGTCTGCCCATAGAGAAGCGGTGCTAAAAGCTCTGATGCCATGGCCGCAAGAGAGCCTGAAGAGGCATTTTGCCCAATATAGAGGCCAATTTCTAGACCGCTTTTTGGTGAGTCTAATTTTTTTAATAGCTCACTTACTTTGGTGATATTTGCAGCAACATCTGTGATCACTAAACGCTTGCTTTCAGGGATGAGTTCAGCGATGGCGTCTTTAGAGAGCATGGTCTTGACAATCGTAGCCACGCGTTGTGGATCGACATACTGAATGAGAAATACTTGTGTAGCTATTTGGGGCTCTTCTCCATGATCTTCTCGGTACATATCTGCAGGGCTTTTTATGTTGGGATTCATGTGGATAAGGAAATTAGGCCCCTGTTCAATAAGTTCAAAGCCATGAATACGAAGGTTTTGTAAGAGCATGGCCATGATGTCATCGATCGAAGCAGGGCTTTCAGAAATAATCGTTACGGGGAATTGGAGCTCTGCAGGATCAAACACAAAATTCCTGCCTGTAAGTCTGCTGATAAAGCGCAAAAACTCCACAATGCTCACGTTATTAAAGTTAATAACAGGCCCTATACCTTCTTGTTGCGTCGGTTGCTGCGACTGCTGTACGGTAGTAGCGGGTCCCTGAGTAGCAGGCCCTGGAGTAGCAGGCCCTGGAGTAGCAGGCCCCGGTGCTGGCTGTGGTTGCACGAGGGTTGGCAGCTTTGGGGCAGGGGCCTCAATCTGTGCAAAGAGCCCTGAGCTCAGCACCAGAAGGAGAACAACTTGGGAGAAAAATTTATTGATATATACGTTTTTTTTCATGCGTCTATGACTTCGTTCATCCATGATAACATATCGTATGTTATTACAGAGAGCAGATTATTTTGCAAGTGCGTTTTCTCCCTCTTTTCTTGCCCCCTGAGATAAGGATGTTAGCCTGACGCATATGCACATCGCGTGAATTAGGGGTAGTAGAACAATTCTGGATTTCTTTATACTATTATGGTATAGAGGAGAAAACGAGAGTATATTTATGTTTGCATGGGCAAAATCAATAAGTCGTGAGTTATATCGCTTGGATGAGAAACCGCTTCTCGGAGCTGCCCCAAGGCAGTTTCCATGGGATAAGCTGAGTGCTGATCTACAGCGTGTTTTTGGCCTTGATGATATAGGCATTGAGGCGGGCACACTTGAGTGGCTTGAGGCTGCAAATCTCCTGAAAGGGCTGCCTGAGCCATTTGTGGTAGAACATATTCAATCTGCGGGGCTAGAAGGCGAGTGTGCTGTCGTATTTTCAGAGAGAGATATTGATACCATTATGGGACTCATTCTTCAAGCAGATCCGAGTGCGGTGCAACTTGTTCCTCATGACTTTGCAGAGAGCTTTTTTGATTTTTTAACTATTGAAACGCTGCATCTTATCAGTAAATATGATTTTTCGAAAAATTTCTCCTTTAAGATGACGCCGCATAATGAACTTACAGAGCAAGCAGCTCTCTGCCAAGATATTTGGATAACTATCTCGCAGCATCGAATGCTTGCACGCCTTATTATCACGCCTGCCTTTCGTAGTAGCTGGAGTGCTGCTATAGCAGCACAAGATGCGCCTCTGCCATCGGATGCACTGCAAGTAGTTGTGCATGTTGAAGCAGGAAGAGTGACGCTGTCACAAGAGGAACTAAGTTCGCTACAGCCAGGAGACTGCCTCTGTATTGAAAATGCGTTTTATAATCCCGCAGTGAATAAAAATGAATGTATGCTCACTGTATGCGGGCAGCCGCTTGTTCGGGCGCAGATTCAAGGGAGTAGTCTAAAAATTCTTCAAATCCCAGTACATCATGAGGTTCTACATGGTAAGTAAAACACCCCCACAAGCCCCAACACCTACAAAAAATGCTCCATTACAAAATGGTGCATTACAAATTGATCCGCCTGAGCACATAGAAAATGGTGCAGGTGAGTTTCTGGAGCCATTTAATGAAAATGAAGAGCCTTTTCTTGATGAGGGTGAAGAGTCCTTTGAGGATGCGCTTGATGATGAGGAAGAATTTGATCTTGAAATAGAAGATTCTGAAGTGCCAGCAAAAGGGCCAGCTCTTCCACCAAAACCTCCTCAAGAAACGAGAAAAGAGACCCATGTTGCTGCAACACAGATAGCCCCAGAAGTGCCGCCAGAGCCATTTTCAGTGAGTTCGATTCCGCTTACGGTGTCGATTGAACTTGCTGAGCTAAAAATCAGCGTAAAACAGCTTTTGCAGCTGCAGCCAGGGAATATGTTAGACCTGGCAGTGACTCCCGATGCTCCAGCTCTGCTTGTCGTGAATGGAAAAATTATTGGAAAGGGTGAAATTATTAAAATTGGAGAAACACTCGGTGTCCGTATCCTCGAGCTCGGAAAGTAGCAATGCGGCGGCGCCGGAGCTTCCAAAACCTAAAATAGAACTTCCTGCCACTATTGGTCGCTACCCTATTGAAGGGCTTTTGGAGACAGGTGGCATGAGCCTGTTATATCTGGGCGTGCATCCAGAAAGTCATGAACCCGTTATAGTGAAGGTACTTCTTCCAAAATTTGCTTCTGATGAGCAAGTGGCAGAGCGGTTTATGAATGAAGCCCATGTCATTTCTTTAGCTGATCATCCTAATATTATTAAGCTCTACGATTATGGCTCTTGGGAAGGAGGGCTCTACATCGCGATGGAATTTATCCAGGGCTCAACACTTCGCAAGATGCTGCAGCTCACTCCCTTTTCACTCAAGCGAGCACTCGAAATCATACTGCAGATAGCCTATGCGCTGTGTCATTTGCATACGCATGGCATCATTCATGGCGATCTCAAGCCTGAAAATATTCTCGTTACTGATGATGGGGTGGTCAAGCTCATCGATTTTGGCATTGCGACGATTATGAATAATCATCATGAAGTAGCAAAAAAAAAGGCAGATGCGCGCTTGATAGGGACGCCTATTTATATGAGCCCAGAGGCACGCGAGAGCCCGTTGCAAGTAACGTTTCAATCAGATATTTATTCTCTTGGTATTATCGCTTATGAGTTAGTGATTGGCAAAATTACGCACGGGCGTGTGGTCCTTTCTGTGGCTCCAAAAGGGATGCAGCAAATTCTTTCTAAGGCTCTGCAGCCAAAGCTTACAGAGCGCTATCAGGATATTGTCGATTTTATTAGTGATGTAGCTCACTATATGCATTCGGCAGATGTAGAAAAGGATCGACAAGGCTCTGATTATTTCTTTGAAGTATTTGAAAAATTGGAACAATTTCAGACAACTCTTGTCCCGGCTGTCCCTCCTTTCTGGCCTCCTCTCGAAATCGGCTACGCCCACCTTGCAGGCATTGGCCATCATGGACTCTATTATGAGTTTTTGAGTCTAGATGATACAAAAAAATGTTTTATTGCGGCTGAGATGGGTGTCAAAGGGGTCGAGGGTATATTGTATGCCACCATGCTTCGAACCATTGTACGTGTGCTTCTGAAAGAGAGGCAGTGGGCATCTGATACGGAATTTTTTACAAAACTGCAATCCTATATTCGCGATGAAAACCACGAATTTCCTGTGGGCCTTTCATGTATTTTCTTTGATCTTACAAAGCTTGAGTTTACGTATTTGCATACAGGCTATGGCATGCTCCTGCACCATGAAGCACGGCTCAAGCAATGCTCTCTTATTGAAGGACAAAAGCAAGGACAAGGACAAGTGCAGCAAGGCTACTTTACTCCTAATGATCGATTTCTCTTTGTAGGGCATCCCAAAAGTGCTTTTATGAGCTCTTTTGTGAAAATCACTCCAACATCAACCAAAGCTGTAAGGGAATTTATTGAAGATATTTTTGAAGAGACTAGTACACTTTCTCCTCAAAAGCAAGTGGAGAGTATGCTCCGAAAAATGCATATGTACGGCCAGCTTATCGATGATCATCCGCTGCTGTTTGTGGGTGTATCCTACTGCCCTGCGCTCGGGGCAGTAGAATAAAGAACGTCTTTGGCGATAAGAGAAAAGAGAGTTTAGAGGAGAGCACGGAGATGACGCAGGATCTTAGGGTTTTGGCAGTTACAAGTTGTGAGGACTTTTTTTCACAGGGAGAGCCACAGGAGATAGCTTACAGAGAGAGCTTGTCAGAGGCGTTAGGGGTGCTGGGGTGCATTGGTGATTAAGGTCTGGATAGTGGGGAGAGTAGAGAGAAAGCTAAGAAATCATTATGGTCTTATAAGTGGCTCTCCCTGTAAAAAAAAGCAGCCAGGGCTTGTAACTGTCCATACCATAAGATCCTGCGTCAGCTCTCTACTTAAAATAGCATTCTAAAAGCAGCTTCAGGGCACCTTTTGACTTGTGGGTAACAGCATGGCCCGTGCCCGATTACTAAGGTTTCAGTGTTCGCGTAAGCGACATCTGAAACCTGGGGAACAATCAATAAATTCCGATCAATGCCCTCGTTCTTCATACCGCGGAGCGGCATGAAGAACGAGGGAACAAACAATTATTCCGATTCCGGGCCGAGCGGCGCGTTAGCGTCCGCGAAGGCCAACGGAACAACCAATTATTCCGAATTTCCGTGCCCGAGCCCGTGCCCGTGCCCGTGCCCGACTACCCAGGTTTCAGTGTTCGCGTAAGCGACATCTGAAACCTGGGGAACAATCAATAAATTCCGTATTCAATACCCCGGTCTTCATGCCGCGGAGCGACATTGAAGACTAGGGGAACAATCAATAAATTCCGTAGGCAATCTTTAAGAATCTTTAGGTATAGCAAAAAATAAATTACTAATTGCAAAGAATGTGATATTTCGTATACAATCTTTTATTAAACATTAAATATAATAAATATCAAATTAATGAGAATAAAAATTTATGACGCAACCTACAGAATCTCAAGCATTGACGGGATTTGCCGCAATTAATTATTACGTTCACAATAGAGGCTCTAGTCGGCTTTTTGTGGAAGGTAATCAGCTGAGGTGTGTGCCACTCGACCAATCAGGCTCTCATCCAGTAACCGATCAAGAAGCCGTAGCGGCACGTGTGATGGATGTTATGAGAGAGCCGAGAAACGAAAGCACTTCTGATTTTAATATATATAATTTAGAGCAAGCAGTAGTGCAAAATGTCACTATTTCGCCAAGTTTCACTATAAGACGCTCTGATGCTCAGTGTATTCAAGCTGTTAAACAAATCTTATTTCCTCTAGCCTCATCAATGTCATCGACACCAGCTTTCTCTTCATCGTCATCATCTTCTTCCTCGCAATCCCTGACTACCATACCCACAGTACTTGGACCCACAGTACTTGGTAGAAGGAGAAGGGGGCAGGAAGTGTTTGACGAAGAAGCTGATGCAGGTCATCATACACAGCGAGCAAGAATTGAAACTCCTGAAACACTTCTAGCGCAGTATTTGCCTCGCGATGCAGTATCAATCGTGGCTCAATATACGACACCTAACACGTTGCGAAGCGTGGCAGAATCGATTCAGTCACTGCCGCTAGAGGAGCGAAAAGCTCGGTTTCTAGCACGTATCACAAACCCGGAAATGAATACTCATCTTGTAAATCAGCTTTATTCTGAAGGTAGAGGGGTTTCAGGGATGGTGCACTACCTTCAAGGAATATTCCCTGAAATGGGTAAAGCACAGATAGATGACTATATCTATCAGATTTTGTTGGGGATCGCGAGTCATCCAAACCCACAGATACATTTAGGGATGCTGTATGGCACGATACTACTTGGTGGCCACGACGGGCTTACAGAGTTCCGAGCAAGCTTGAGTGGTATCAGCACAGAGCAGCTTAATGTATTGAAGGGAACTCTTTCCTTGAATGCAGGACATTGGTTGCGCTCCATTCATGTTACTTCTTGTATTAAGGGCGTACATCACATCGCTGAGTATACCGATGGAGTTATACGTTTTGTAAAGGCCTGCCCTCAAGAGCAACGTATGACTATTTTTCAGACAATGATGAGGCAGCCCGGTGGAAATGCAATTATGGCAAATCGTATCCTACGAGAATCTCATTTTACTATAGAGGAAATGAGGCAGCATCCCCTGATTCGAGAAATATTTGGAACTACAAATAACATGGCCCTGCAAGAATGCATCCAGAATATATATGACCATCACTTGGATACACTGCGAATGACGCCAGACTGTAGTCATATCGAAGACTATATACGCTCATCTTTATCTCAGGTAGACATAGAAACGGGGCAGGAAATGCTGCGGCAACTACTGACGACAGGTGACAGCGCAAAAATAGTGAATGCATTTTTAGCAAAACATGGCGCGCCTGAGATTTCGTATGAGAGCATGAGAAATGATGCTTTTCTCAGAGAATTATTCACAACAGATGGAGTAGTAAATGAAGCTGGGCTACAGCAATTTCTTCGTTCGATTATTCAAAGTATGTTTGCACAAACTACTGCTCGAGAGGCCCTTGTTGGCCGTCTTTTACGCGATCCTCTGGTTATCTATAATCTGACAAGAATACGAAATGCTACCTCTCTTCGATCATTATTCAGGACTAAAGAGGGAGTAATAAATAATACTGAGTTACAAGGATTTATAGAGGGGACTGTCAAACCAAGTTTAAGCCAGTTGTCGACACTCAACCTGCATCGTGCGGTACCGCTACCTCAGGATCAATTTATTGCATTATGTAGAGCGTGCCCTGCGCTCACGGCTTTTGAGAACTTTCGCTCGCTCAATATAAGTCCATCAGCCATGGCCGCGGGTGTCAACTGTCTTCCACAGCTTACTCGGCTGTCTCTTCCCGTTGGAGCAATGGATCCTTGTTTATCGTCGATAACACAACCTGAGCGGATGCAGGAATTGAATTTAATCTTGAATTCAGATTTTTCTCGAGAGCCTGGTTTCTCAAGTGTGATTATGCAAGATATAGCTCGTTTTACACAGCTGCAGCGCTTATCTTTCTGCTCTTCCTGCTTGCTAGATCAGGGGGCGGTGGGGGGCGGCTTAAGGGATAATGACTTGCAACATCTTTTACCCTTGACTGAGTTACAAGAATTGAATCTCTCCGGTCATTCTGATCTGACTGATGCTTGCATCGATACCCTCTTACGGCTTCCAATTCAAAGTGTCAATCTTACCGGTTGCGATCAGATTACTTCTGGCGCTGTCCAGCGACTGCGTGAGCGTGGTATTGTTGTTGATAGAGGGGCAGTACGGCGTTCATCCGTTGCGTGAAACACGCCCTGTGTGTTATACTATTTATTTTTGTCATGTGCAATTTTTCCGTAGGAAAATTGCACATGACACACTACATCACCCCACAGTATGAACGCCTATATTTTTTTGATCCACTCAGCCCTCGTGCTGAGCACTCTTTTTGTCGTGCTCCGATTGGGGAAAGAGGCTCTGATAGCCTTCGTAGTATGCTGTGGGCTCTTTGCCAATTTTTTTGTCCATAAAGAGATAGTGCTTTTTGGATACGAAGTCACTGCAAGTGACGTCTACACTATAGGCGCCATGTTTGGCTGTTTTGTGCTGCAGCAGTATTGGGGAGCGCAGCTTGTCAAGCGCACTGTGTGGATAAGTTTTCTCCTTCTCTTTTTCGGTATGGGGGCAAGTTATTTTCATCTTTTATACACTCCCTCGCCTCATGATAGCTCGCACATGCATTATGCCGCTTGCTTGCAGACAGCGCCGCGCCTGTGCTTTGCGTCCTGTGTATCATATCTTCTCACCCAAAGCGTAGAAATTTGGCTATTTCGCCTCTTTATACAGCTTAGGCGTATTCCTCTTCCTATACGAGCCTGTGTGATAGGGGCGATAGTGCAGTTTATGGATACAGTCCTCTTTTCCTATCTTGGCCTCTATGGGACGGTCCATGCCCTTTGGGATATTATTATCATCAGTTACACAATTAAGTTGGGCATTACTTGCCTGTACGCCTTTTTCTTACCTCTCTTAAAAAATGAACCTATCGAACCACTTGCATAACTCCGATTTGGGCCAAAATCCGTGCTTTTGTCGTTGGTCAAGATCCTCCGCAAATCGCCTACTCGATGGGAGTATGTCAATTTGCGGCGGATCTTCCCCATCGCCAAAATCATCGAATTTTGGCACCAAAGCGAGTTATGCAAGTGGTTCTTTCAAGTTTGAGATCTTACATACCTCAAAAAAGTCCAAGGCGCGAGTTGGAAGAATTCATACACCGCATGGTATCATTGATACACCACATTTTGTTGCTGTGGGGACAAATAGCACCATAAAAGCTGTCGATAGCGCCACCTGCGATGCCTTGGGTGTGCAGCTGATGTTTTGCAACACCTACCACCTCATTGTACAGCCAGGAAGAGAGGTTATCAAAGCGGCCGGTGGGCTGCATCGCTTTATGCACAGGAAGAACCCCATTATCACCGATTCGGGTGGCTTTCAGGTGTTTAGCCTGGCGTATGGGTCTGTGGCAGATGAGCTCAAGAGCCGAGGGCAGAAGAAGCTTAATAATACGGTCGTAAAAATAACAGAAGAAGGGGTGCTCTTTCGCTCCTATCGCGATGGTTCAAAAATTTTTCTTACACCTGAGAGCTCCGTTGAGGCACAGAAGGATTTTGGTGCAGATATTATTATACCGTTTGATGAACTGCCTCCATATCATATTGAAAAGGCAGATTTAAGAGCGTCACTTGATCGTACCCATCGATGGGAGACAAGGTCACTTGAGGCGCACCTGAAATCTCCGCAAAATCAAGCCATGTATGGGGTGATTCATGGAGGGCTTGATAGTGAGCTTCGTAAAATAAGCTGTCAGTACTTATCTTCGCTTGCTTTTGACGGCTTTGCTATTGGGGGTAGTGTCGGCAAAACCAAGCAAGAGATGTTTGTGCTGCTTCATGATATCAGGCCCTTTATTCCTGAGCAGTATCCTCTGCATCTTTTAGGGATTGGAGATCAAGTATGCCTTGCTGGCGCTATTCCAGAGGGTATTGATACCTTTGATAGCTCGTTTCCTACTAAAGCTGCACGGCATGGCCACCTGATGACCCATACAGGGGAGGTTCGCATTAAGCAGGCCTCATTTGCGAAGGATTTTACGCCTATTGAAGAAGGGTGCAGCTGTCCTACATGTATGCAGTATACACGAGCGTATCTACACCACCTCTACAAAGCTGGTGAGCTGACATTTTACACACTTGCCACGATCCATAACATACATTACATGGTGCAGCTTATGGCAGAATACCGTGAGAAAATTTATCGAGACGAGGTGTAGAGGCATTCTCTCCACGTTAGGGGGGCGGGGGCGGTGAATAACCACCAAAAAACATCTTCCTCACTTTATCGATGCCGACAGCATAGACGAGCTCCTGATAGGCGACAAAGATAAGGAGCAGCACAAAAAGCCATGCTTGACTCAGCCAAAAAGGCATTTTCTCCACATCTTGGGACATTTTTGCATAAAGCTCAGCAGGATTTGCACTTTCTACGCAAAAAGAGACCATACGCTCTACAAGCCGAATTACAAGGGAGCAGAGGAGATAGATCATCGTTTTCCATATCGTATTGTAGATAAGAGGCTTAGTCCCAAAAAGATTGATAAAAGGGAGGCGCTCGGAGAGGAGCACGACTTTGCCCATTATCAAAGCTCCCATGAGAATCACCGCAAAACTAGAGGAGGCGCTCTCACGATTTTTGGCCATGACAAGTCTTGTGAGATCTGCAAGGCTGAAAATAATCAAGAAAAAAATAAAAATCGGAAGCATCCGAAGAAATTCTTTTTTAAACCAATTGATCATAGTTTATAATAATGTTTTTGAGGGCTTGTATCCATTGAGGATGACTGTTGAGCGAGCGTACGAGCTCTAGCCGCTCTCCACGAGCGTTTATAAATTGCTCTTCTAATTCAATGCCAATTTCGTACAAGGTTTCTAGACAATCAGCAACAAAAGAGGGGGAGAAGACAAGTATTTTTTTTACTCCGCGTCCGGCAAGCTTTAGGGTGACATCGGGAGTGGAAGGCCCAAGCCATGGCTCTTTTCCTAAGCGAGACTGAAAGGTGATCGTATATTTATGAGGAGGTATTTTCAAAGCATCGGCTATTGCCTCAGCCGTTTGCATGCATTGCGTGCGATAGCACAGGGTTTCATTTTCTATTTTTGCAAGGTGTCTTTCAGGGAGTCCGTGGAAGCTAAATAGGATATGATCATAGTCAGAAAGAGGGTACTGATTGCCACGTACAGTCCATGCCTCAATAAATGCAGGATGCCTATGAAAGTGGCTGATAGTATGCAAGTGGGGAATGGCGTACGAGTGCATGACACAAGAGTAGACCTGCTCAAGGATAGATCCTGAGGTCGCAGAGGCATATTGAGGGAATAAGGGCAGCACGACAATCTTAGCCACATGTGCCTGTTGCAGGAAGGCAAGTCCTGCCTCAATGGAAAAGACTTCGCCATATGGCTGATAGCGCATGGCCATAGCAACTATAAAATCATCTCCAAGAGCATGCTGCAAGGCTATTTGCACTTCCTGACTTGTATGAATAAGAGGGGATCCTGTCTCCAACCAGATGCGCTTATACTGCTCAATTGTTTGTTTGTATCTATTTGGAATTATCTTAAACCTAACAAGCCATTCACGGAGAATAAAGGGAAGATCTAAGACACGTGGGTCAAGAAGAAATTCCTTGAGGTATTTTTTTACGTCATGAGACGAATATGAGGCGGGGCTACCTAAGTTGACCAGGAGTACGCCTGTTTTCATACCACCATTCTACTACCCCCATAAATTATATGCAATTTTCCTGACGGAAAATTTGTACATTGGCGTTATTTTGCTTGATCGAAAATGAAATGAAAGATGACAATAATTGCCACCAGAAGGAGAGTAAGTATGGAAAAAAGACGCACGATCACGAAAAAGCACTTAATTCAACGTATTTCAGAGGAAAGAGGGATACATCTGCATGATGTAGGTCATGTAATTCAAGAATTTTTAGATAAGATCACTGAGTGTTTATCCCAAGGTGATCGATTAGAGCTGCGCGATTTTGGTATTTTTGAAGTAGTTGTGCGCAAAAGTAAAATTGGACGAAATCCTCTAAAAGCTGCAATTCCTATTGTCATTCCTGAGCGAGCTGTGGTAAAATTTAATGCAGGAAAGAAACTGCGTTTCTCTTTGAGTAACGTAAAAATAGGGAAATAAACATTTATTCATGTCAATATCACGCGTTTTTATTATTATAACGATTCTATTGTTTGGCACTATAGCAGCTCTCTCGCTGTATAAGAAAAAGCCGGCAAAAGCTGCAAGATCTCCACAGGTAGCAAGCGTTGCAGCCACACCTGTAGTTGCACGTGCACCTGTATTTGACGGTAAGCCCATTGAAGTGAATTTGGAGTCTTTTCAGCCGCAAAAGATAGCCTCGACGCAGCAAACAGCTGAGCCAAAATCTACTCAAGCTACTCTTCAAACGCCTACAGAGCTTTTTGAAGATGTGGATAATACAGCGCTTCTTTTTCAAAAAAATTCACCTCTGCCTTATGTGACGACTGTTCGCTACCGTACAAAAGCGCCCTGGAAGCCTGGGAAGGTGGCCTGGCTTGTTGATTATGCATCGCATTACCATACAACGCTTGATTTTATAGCGCGAAGCCTCAATGGTGGCCGGCCTGATTATGCTATACAGCCAGTGACAGAGGGCACTGAGTTTCAGGTGTTGCATCCAGAAAAGGAGTTTTCATTTTTCATGGGGTTAGATCTGCACCGTTGCAAATTATGGCTCTATATCGTGGATCCCAAAGAAAAAAAGTGCTTTTTGGTAAAAACATATCGTGTGGGCTTGGGACGTTTAGATCCTACAAAGGAGTCTGGGGCTTTAACGCCACTTGGTACATACAAGCTTGGTAGTCGCGTTGCAGCCTTTACCCCAAAGATGATGGGGATGCATCGTGGCAAACGAGTGGAACTTATTCGTGTATTTGGCACGAGGTGGATCCCCTTTGAACGAGAGATTGGGCGCTGCACAGAGCCTGCAAAAGGGTTTGGGATTCATGGCACGCCCTGGGTGAATGATGAAAAAACTGGACAGCTTGTCTCGAGCTTTTTAGGTATCGCGAAGCATGAAAGTGATGGCTGCGTGCGGCTGCCACAGCAAGATGTTGAGGAGCTTTATTCGATTATTACCACACGTGAGGCGACGGTAAGTATTGTCCGTGATATTCAAGAGCTTGAATTACCCTTTCCTGCTCTGCCCTTTTCGGCAGCTCCACAGATAATAGGTAAACAATGACAACAAAAGAAAAGAAAAATTTTTTCCTGCCGCATGAGAAGCAGATTTGTGAATACCTGAGCACCATAGAACATCTGAAGAAACATAATCAAGATAACCCGATGTTCACGGCTGAAATCCGAAAACTCGAGAATAAACTTGATAAATTAAAAGAAAAAGTTTATAAAGAATTGACACCCTGGGAGCGTGTGCTCATCTGCCGGCATCCTGAGCGGCCGCATACGATTCATTATATATCGCACATTGCAGAAGAATTTATAGAGCTGCATGGTGATCGAACCTATAGCGACGATCATTCCATTGTAGGGGGCTTTGCGACCATTGGTGGGCATAAGTGCATGATTATAGGTCAAGAAAAGGGACATGATACCGAAAGTCGTGTGTTTCGTAATTTTGGCTGTGTGAATCCGGAGGGTTTTCGAAAAGCGCTGCGCCTCATGAAGCTTGCCGAAAAGTTTTCTCTTCCTGTGGTTACCTTGCTGGATACGCAAGGTGCCTATGCGGGCTTGGAAGCTGAAGAGAGAGGGCAGGGCATTGCTATTGCTACTAATTTGCGTGAGATGGCATGTCTTAAAACCCCGATTATCGTTCTGGTTATTGGTGAAGGCTGTTCTGGTGGTGCCTTAGGCATAGGTGTTGGCGATGTGATTGTGATGTTGCAGCATGCATATTACTCGGTTATCAGCCCAGAAGGGTGCTCGAGTATTTTATGGAAAGATGCCAACAAGAAAGAGCTTGCTGCTGCTGCGCTCAAGCTTAATGCTGAAGACCTTTTAAAACTCGGTATCATCGATGAAATCATTCCAGAACCACTTGGCGGCGCGCATCATGATCCTCAGGCCATGTACAAGCAAGTCAAGCAGTTTATTGTTGAGAAGTGTTCTCTATTTAGTAATCTTTCGCCCGAAGTGTTGCTTGAGCAGCGGTACACGAAGTTTAGAGGGATGGGTGTGTTCACATCCTCATAAATGGCCTTCGGCCAATTATGAGGATGTGAACACAAAAAATTCTGCCTGCGAGGATTGCAACAAGACCCAGGGCGTTGCCATGGGGGGTTAGCAATGTTGCCCTTTAGGCAACATGTGGAGCATCTTCTCGTTGTTTACAAATCTCGTTCAGTCACTGTATGACTACCAATGAGCGGCAAACCCAACTGGATTTTGCGCTCGTAAGAGAAGATAAGGTCTTGACTTAATTCTGGATAGAAAATACTATATAAGTATATAAGTATAGTGAAATTTATCCAGAATTTGTATGGCTCGTCAGAAAGATCCAACTATAGAACGAAGAGCGGTCGAAGTGTTTCAAGCACATGGCGGTATTCTTCGCTCAAGTGATGCAATTAAATTTGGCATTCACCCCCGTACTCTATATCGCTTGAAGGGAGAGGGGAAAATTGAACAACTTGAGCGTGGCCTTTTTTGTCTCCCGAATCTGCCAGGGCATGCAAATCCTGATCTAGTTACAGTAGCAAAAAAAGTACCATCTGGAGTTATTTGCTTAATATCTGCTCTTTACTTTCATGGGCTTACCACGCAGATTCCTCATTTTGTGTACCTTGCAGTAAAGCAAGGATATAAACCGCCAAAAATTACCTATCCTCCGGTTACATTTTTCTGGTTTACGGCAAGTATTCATGAAGATGGCATTGAAAGTTATGAACTCGATGGTGTGCAGGTAAAATGCTATTCTAAAGAAAAGACGTTGGTAGATTGTTTTCGATACCGCCATAAGATTGGCATTGACGTAGCTATTGAAGCTCTTAAGAAATATTGGTTGCAAGGTCATCCGAAGCTTGATATGATACTTAAGCATGCCAAAATTGGGCGAATGGAAAAAGTTATCAAACCCTATATTGAGACTGTAATCAATGAGTCGTCGTGATATACCAGCTTCAGTACGAGATCGTTTACTCAATAAGTCAAAGGTCTTAAAAAGACCGTTTCTTGAAATACTCCAGTATTATGCCATGGAGCGGTTATTGTATCGGCTTTCCATATCACCTTATGCTAATAGGTTTTTTTTGAAGGGTGCTTTGATGTTCAGGGCGTGGCATACTTCTAGCCCACGACCTACAATGGACATTGATCTTCTTGGCAAAACTGAAAATTCAGTAAAAAACCTAGAAAATATCTTCTCTGAAATTTGTCAACAAAATGATTGTCAGGATGGCATAAGTTTCTATGCCAATACAGTGAAAGGCTCAATCATTCAAACAGAAGCCGAATATGAGGGAGTGCGAATTGAATTTGAAGGAGATTTGAATAAAGCGATCGTACATATGCAAATTGATATTGGTTTTGGCGATATAATCTCACCAGCACCACAAATATTACCCTATCCAACTCTGTTAGATTATCCTCCACCAACATTGCAAGCATATACCCGGGAAAGTGTTATTGCGGAAAAATTGGAAGCTATGATTAAAAGAGGCTTGCTCAATAGCAGAATGAAAGATTTTTTTGATATCTGGACTCTTGCGCATCAGTTCTCTTTTAAAAGTAACCAGTTGGCTCATTCTATTAAAGCAACATTCGATCAAAGAGGCACACCATTGAGTGCGTTTCCTGAATGTTTTTCTGAAGTTTTTGTTACAGATCCTTTAAAAATTTCTCAGTGGAATTCTTTTCTTCAGAAGCATCGAATTCAACATAATGCATTATCCTTACAAGAAGTTGTGGCATTTCTTGTTAGATTTTTGTCGCCTGTCCTCAACCCTACACAAGAGACAATAGATGTAACTTGGCATCCCCCAGATAAATGGATATAGTTATAGGTATCACAAAACTCAGCATCCAATGTATCATAGGATGTTATCCGGAGGAACGGCAGCAGCCGCAGCCGCTGTTCATCGATGTGCAGATGCATATCCGCCTAGAAAAATGCGGTGACGATGTGCAGTCCACGGTTGACTATGCGCTGGTTGCTCGCCTTATTCAAGATGTTGCAGTTCAGGGAGCATTTTTTTTGCTTGAAACACTTGCACGGCATATAGGAGAAGCTATCTGTCGCACCTTCCCCGCTGTGCAAAATGTATGGATTCGAATAGAGAAGCCCCAGGCTCTGCCGCAGGCGGCTTGTGCATTTGTAGAGTACTCGTATGACATGGACACTAGTAACAGGAGGAGCTAAAGGAGTAGGCCGCAGCATATGCTGCATCCTTGCTCGAGCAGGCTATTCGATTGTAGTACACTATAATACCAGTAAAGAACAGGCGCTCGATGTTGCCTCCGAGTGTAGGGGATATGGTGTTCAGGCCGAGATAGTTCAGGGCAGTTTTTCGACACCCGCCTCGACTAAGGAGATGATGCAGCGCTACCTATCTCAATTTGGTGACACAAAAAATCTCATTAATAATGTGGGCAATTTTCCTATTGTCAAAGCACTAGAAACTGATCCTGAGATTGCTCTAGAGCTCTTTCACACCAATGTACATGCTCCATTTATGCTGATTCAAGCGCTCTCTTCGTCAATAAAAGCGCATCAAGGAAGTATTATTAACATTGGGACATCTGGACTGCACAGCTTTCGAGCAAATGAGAGCGCCCCCGTATATACCATGACCAAGATGGCATTATGGAGTTTGACAAAATCTCTTGCAAAAGAGTTTGCCCCCTTCTGCGTGCGTGTGAACATGGTTTCACCTGGGCAGCTTACAAATTCTATCAACTTGCCTCAAGATTGTTCTCGTTTGCCTATGAAGAGGCCTGGAACGCCTGAAGAGGTCGCTCGCGTTGTTTCTTTTTTACTCGATGAGAATACTAGTTATATTACAGGACAAAATATCGAAGTCGCGGGCGGCTTTAATCTTTAGTATCTTATGTTTGCTCACTGGTTGTCACCCATGCTGTGTGCAAGATCATTATCGCACCCAGTATGCACATCTTGAAGCAAGGGATGCGACACTCAAGCAGCAAGCATCTATTCCAGAGAATGAGTATTCCCTTACCCTGCTTGTGGATGCAAAGCACCTCGATTATTCAAATGGGGATCGCCTCCTGAGTACCATAGCCAAACATCCAAATGGCAGTCGGCGGCGAGATGTAGGCCATGCTTGGCTTGTGCTGAGCGGTGTTATTGATGGCAAACGCATGCGCCTAGAGGGAGGGCACTCTGGAGAGCGTGCGATATCTGAGCCGCGCTATCTTGATAGTATTCTTCTCAATCAATCTGAGCCCAACCCCGTACGTATTCTCTTTACCACCCGCTCAGATGGCTATTTTGAATCTGGGAGCGGGGGCCATAAACCGACCTATGCGATCTCCATAGCAATTACAAAAGAAAAATTTTTAACTTTATATAATTGGATGACAGTGCCTCAGTATCCATTTACGCAGTACAGTTTTACAGAAAACCAGTGTACCACATTTGTGGTCAAAGCAGCGAGCATTGCGGGGCTCACACTTGCAAGTGAGGCAGTGGTCTCGATACCCCCATATGTGTACCTCGGAGGGCGGCGAATACGGTTGTGGGAAGATCCTTGCTACAGTACTATCACGCTTCATACACCTGACCTTCTTGAAAAGAGTATGATTGAAGCAGTGCTTGCAGGAAAGGCTCAGGTAGCGCTGGATAAGGCCTAATTTACGTCATGTGCAATTTTCCTGAAGGAAAATTGCACATGACATAAGATCATGATCCCTTACTATCCATTTGAATTACCTGCAATGCCTCTTCATAGGTTTCTCGATACTGACTTTTATATCTAAAGGTATTAGCAGGGTCAACAGATTGGTACATTAACTCATCCCTTGATATTTCGCCAACCGAAATATCAGGATCGCATACCTCTCGCCCATTTACATCTAAATTGTAAATAATTATTTGAATATTCCGTATAGTGAATGGTTTTTCGTATAAATACGTTTGTATTTCTGTGTTTGTATTGACCTGATCTAATAGTTCGTTAGCACATTTTACTAATAACTTCCTCAATTCTTCTTTGGTATATGGTTTCTTAGTATCGAAGCATAATGTTAGCTTTCTTATTGGTCCTCCAGGCATTGATGCGCCTTCTCCACAGGGTGTGATATCGTATTTTTTTTTGATAATTCTTGCAGTGGTATTCAATATTTCATTAACAAGTTGTTCCCCTCTAGAAATTTGAGGATCATCACATGTGTTCGGCATAATAAATCCTATAATGCTAGATAATAAAAATCCTGTAATAACGAATATAGACTTCATAATGATTGTCCTTGATTGATAATATAATTTAACAAATGTTTTCGTATGTGTCTTTGATACGTAGGGCTCTGAAATTCATGATCAAAAAATGCAGCATCAGGATGAGAGTCAAGACCTACAATAGTATCCCTTTCTCTTTTCGCCCCACGCCTATCAAAACGAGGCACAATATCTCGATACCATTTTTTGGTACGGTAATGAATCACGCCACCACAAGTCTCTTTGTGGATATACGCCCCAGGCGCTACTGCAAGCACGAAAATACGCTCACGCAAGTGTGGCGGGTAGGTCAAAAGCGCATTACGTGTATGAATAGCACCTTGGCTATGACAGATCATCAAGAGTTTGGCATTAGGTGAACTATTTTCAAAAAAATTATCCCACATCTTGTGCAGTTGCCGGACAGGGTCTGTGGCCCTATGCTGCAATCCTAACCCACACTCGCGAAGATCAGCTATTTTTCCATGGGTTGCATTATGCACCCCATGAATATTATACCCTCCGGCGAGATTTGAAAGATAGAAGGCACTCTCTCTCGCTGATTTAAAGTCATTCCAAATACCATTCATAAACACTATCCTCATGTCTTGTGCTATGGGCGCAAAATCCAGTTGGATTTTGCGCCCATTGGTAGCCATGCAGTGACTGCACGAGGTTTGCAAATAACGAAAAGATGTCCCACATGTTGCCTGAAGGGCAACAATTGCAACAGCCCAGGGCAACGCCCTGGGTTAAACAATCACCATCCACATGTTGCCTGAAGGGCAACAATTGCAAAAGTCGCACATCGCGTTAATTCAGTGACTGGAGGTTAACACCGCGGGAGAAAAGGGAGCAGCAAAGCCTACCTGCTTGGCTGCTTCTTTGAAATTGCGAAATATCCTAGAAGGACTAAAAGAGGCATTCTGACGGCTCAAAAATATTTTCCCATGTGTTCTGGTATTGATTATCGCTTGAATATCGGCAAATACATGGGCAGGATATGACACTGTTTGTGCGTGAAATCGAATTGTTTTTTTTGCAAAATCGACATCTTGAATCTGCACATGCAATACTTCCTCTAAGGTAGGTGTACCACCGTAATACAGGAGTTTTGCCACAATTTGATCTTTCTCTTTCAAAGCATCAAGAAATGTTATAAAATGCCCATAAGGCAGCACTTTATCTTTTACTTTCATGAGGTCGGGATCGCCAAGTTTGCTGATATACCCATAGGTCTCTTCTGACAGCCATTGTATGAATGACAGATAGGTCGTAACAAGTTGTTCTCGTATCAAGAGAGGTAATTCTCGCCTACAGCGTATTGCTTCAATAATGATTTTATGGTCGAAATCACGTGCATCACCAATGGTTACTACTACTCCCTTTTTTTTGCACAAGATATCGATAAACCGTTCTTCAAATAACAATTTAACACTAGGGATTATCTGCACGTGGAGTGGCTTTATTTCCTGAATCCATACCATGAATGCAGCAAGAAAAGGCTCTCTTGCTATTTGTTTTATTATTTTTTCATGGGCTTCATGGAGTGCGGTACTTGCTTGCACAAACGTAGCACTTGATTGTGTAAGAGTTTTTTGAGGAAGATGCGGTGCACATAATTGAAAAATTGCGCTAATAGGGTCGTCGCTGCTATCACTATGAGCAGTACATTGCTTGCGTGTTGCTGAGTAACGAGGCATTTTGTATAACTCTCCATGTACTCCTCTCGTTAGCATTTTGCTGTGTATCAAGAGGGTGGTTACAGTATATCATGGAGTAGTATTTATCATGTGTGGAATCAATGCGACTGCAATTGTTCACGATACAATTTTCATTTTCACCTTATCCTCCCATAATATGGTAGCCAATTCAAGAAAAGCAGGGGAGAGGAAAAAAGAAATACCACGCTCTGCATCTTGTGGTTGCATCCAAAAGAGTGCATCCCATCTATTCTTGTGAGTTGCAAATATCTCTCTGAGTTCGGTGCTTCGTACTATTCCTGTAGGGCCGATTTTTTCGAGTAGTTGTAAATATTCATCATCCCATATCGATAATCCATTTTCTGTAAAAAATAGATCCTCAAATACGTCACATGACTGTGGGAGTTGTACAACCGTTAAATAGGGGTCACGAAAGTTTTTTGATGTCGTTTGTTTGTATTTCAAGAGTTTTATGTATATAGCTGGCATTTTTAATCGTTCATCAAGCAATTGACAGGACACTGCAAATTCTCTGGCCAACATATCAATACAATAAATATTATTTTTAGTTGTATCATTTCGGAGGTGCAACGCATTCCTGGCAATGTCATAATGCACTTTATGAGGATCTTTAGTGTTAATAGTTTCTAGAAAATTTTTTAATAACTGAAAAAAGGTGTGTGGTTTGTTGCTGTTTACAAGGTTCGACTCAATTAATGCAAAACGACAAGCAAAAAACATAGCTTGTTCGCTCAGTGTAGCGTAATCTTCTTCGTGGCAGGTAAAAACTGTTTCTCTATACATTACATTGCGTTCCCCAAGTTGTTAGAACCAGTTGTCAAACTGCTGAGAGGGCTAATATTCCTATAGCTAATTTGCACGGCTCAATGGTTTGTTATGTGGTTTTTTCTCGTCGCCAGCTAACAGGACGATATCTAATGGGTTCCGGTTCTCATCAATTGAATGCGTTGCTATTTTTTGTGCAAGGCATCTAAGGTGTGCGAGTTGAAGATATCGTTTTATATCTTCAACGCCCTTCTTACAATATGAGGGCAGTTCATTATTCTGCATATGCATACCTTGAATATTTATGCCTCACGTAGAACCATTTGTGAGGGCGTTGCCATTGACGATACCACAGTGCAGGTATTTTTCGCAATATATTATACCTAAAAACGATAGAATTTATGACCAAAATTTGCAAACTGGATCGTGAACGCAATGGTGTCAACTTAAAGAAACTTGTAACTAATCAGGACCCCACCGCGGCAGCGGTGGAATTCATTAGCCCCGCGTGGAGCACGGCCGTAGCGCTCCGCGCTACGGCCGGCGAAACGTGGGGTTATGGAGCATAAATAAAAATAGAGCTGCGGTAGCAGCGATACAGAAATGTATGTGCATTAGTATGCCAAACACAAATGGGTACCGCTGCTACCGCAGCTCTATTTCTTAATCGATATAATTGTCCCCACGCTGCCGTCAGGCCGTAGCGCATGCGCTACGGCCGTGTTTCACGCGGGGCTAAGGAGCTTGCCGACACTACCGTGTCGGCGTCCATATCAACTAGAAGTATGATATGTTATGCGTTTTCGTTTATTTTTGCACTTGCGAAAAAATCGCCTCAAGATTTACAAAAGAGGCCCCTATATTTTTGGAGGTTTTCATGAGTCGTTTGCAGAAACTTTTAGTGCTATGGATTTGCTGTCTCGTTCCTTTATATATCTTTTCTGAGTCAGAGGAAGAGCGCCCAAAACCACCTGTCGAAGAGACTGAGCTCTCTGACATTGAATACTTTGGACCACCATCTACGGTAAGAACCGATACCCACCCCTACCTTACCCAAGAGCCATCCACTATTGCTGAAGCTGAACCATCTTCTTTTGTAAATGGCTCTGTCAATGCCATCACAGGGACTTTTTTTCATACGTCTACAGATCTCATCGTCTCGGGTCCTGTTCCATTACATCTTCGCCACTACTACAATAGCGACTGCTTCTTCAACAACTGGATGGGCTATGCTGCCATGGCCACCAACTACAATTCCTTTGTGCAGGGACTACTCCCAGGGCCCGATGATCACCACCTGAAAATGATCGCCGAAGAAGATGGCGGCTCTGTAGTCCAGTATGTTGCTCAAAATAAAAAGGGATGCAAATCCCTCGGCTTTTATCTGCACCCAAAGGTCATCCACGATGGCTTTACCAATGCCGGTTCCGGTTTGATCTCTGCCAGGACTAACATGAAAAACACTCGCTATCACCTCTTCAGTCATGAGCCACTGCCTGACCTTGATGGCGGTAAGGCCAGGTGGTTTGGATTTCTGAGCGATGGTAGCGCACGCAAATACAATAAGGTTCACACCTTCGAACAGCGCATGCACTTGCTCTGGGAGCGAAAACCAAATAAAAACTTTATACAATTCAAGTATGGCAAAAATCATGAACATGATGGTTCTGAAGGCAAACTCAAACGCATTATCGCCACCGATCCAACAGGTAAAGATCCTTCCAATTGGTTAGAGTTCCATTACAGTAATAAGCATAAAAAAGCCCGTGTTACTGCCAGTAATGGTAAAGAGGCAATCTACACTTTCTTTGAAGGCGATGATGGTAGCAAGATGCACGAGCGGGTTCGCTACGTACGTAAAATCATTGCAACAGATGCAAAAGCCACCTATTTTAATTATACAAAAGTCCGTCGCAAGCACTACATCAGTAAAGTCTTTCATCCCCATGGCCGCTTCTTGGAAATCGAATACGACCATAAAGGCCGTGTCAAAGCGCAAAAAGCCCCTGTAGGAAAAGATGGGGGCAAAAGAACTATCTATAGCTTTGAGTATAAACCCGATGAGCACCACACCAATGTCTGGAATGCGCATGACATACTTACCGTTTATCGATACTCCCACAAAAAGCGCCTCAAAGGCATTGAGAACCATCTTGATCAGCATTTCTATCGCGGCATTTATTTTTATTGGGGCGACAAGGAGTATATTACCTATGGCGAAAGAGATACAAGTGATGAAGGACACCTGGTAGGTAAATCCCTTCAGAATAAGGATGGAAGGGCTTTGGCTTCGTGGAGCGCCAAGTATGATAATTATGGCAACATCGTTGAAGAAGCTTTCTACGGCAACCTTACTGGAAAGCGTCCAGAGGATTTTGCTCTCTCTTCAGATGGTGCGCCATTAAATTCTCATGTGGAGTGCTATCGTAAGTACTATACCTATTCTAAAGGCCGTCTGCACCTCAGAACCAGTGAAAGTGAAGATGATGGTCCGCGTATCAAGTATACCTACAAAGATGGGACGGATTTAGTAACAGCCAAATTTACGTGCAAAGACAATAATATAAAAATAAGGGAGTTTTTCTCCTATGATAATGAAGGAATTTTAATCAAACATATTGTTGACGACGGCTGCTCACATGACTCTGACAACCTCAAAGAGGTCACTGAGCGTAAAATCACGCGTATCACTCCTAATGGTCGCCGCTGTGAATATGGTGTGGGCCAACCAGAAACCGTCAAAGAGTATTGTCTGGATATTGAAACTGGCAAAGAAGTAAAGCTTCTGCAAAAAGACTATCGCTACACCAAAGCAGGCCTTGTAAGCCAAGAAGAGATACGCGATGCCAATGACCATCTTATAACAACTACCTCTTTTGAATATGACCACAAGGGCAATCTGGCCAAGAAAACGGATCCCATTGGCCGCACATGGGTTTACGAGTACGATTCCAATAACAATAAAACTCGTGAGGAGCTCTTGAAATCGGGCTGCTACACTACCTTCATGTATGATTTCATGAACAGGTTGGGAGCCGAGAAGGAGCATCATTCTGATGGTACATTCACGACATCTCAAGAGTATGACACGGTGGGCAATAAAGTGTCGACAACCGATCCTTTTGGGAATACTACCTACTTTGAATATGATGATCTGAGCCGCTTAGTTAAAACAACCTATCCTACGACGCATGATGCTGATAAGCAAAAAATACACCCAACAGTGACTCAACGCTATGACGAGCAGGACTGTGTGGTAAAGCAAACAGACGCCAATGGAAACACGACAAAATATACCTACACAAGTCGCAAGCAACCGCTCACTATTCAACATCCAGACGCATCTGAGGAGCGGTTTCAGTATTTTCTCAATGGAAAACTTGACCATAAATGGGACAAAAATGGCACCAAAACAAGCTATGAGTATGATTTTCTGGGCCGTATCACTGAGGTAAAAATATATGATAGCCACGATCACAAGCTCGCAAGTACCTCTAACACCTACAATGCATTTCATTTGCTGTCGTCAACAATATGTTTGATTAAAATTCCTTCATTATCATAGGAGAAAAACTCCCTTATTTTTATAT
>JABDDE010000004.1:0-305 GCA_013287775.1 Chlamydiota bacterium | reverse complement strand
AGAAAAGTGGTGAAAATTTTTCAAAGACTACTTTTGAATATGATGCTCTCGGAAGAGTGGCTGCAACCAAGAAATGGTATGGCAAAGATGCTCATGATTATGTTGCTGCGTGCGTGAAATACGATGTCGTAGATCGTGTTATTGCTGAGCAGCAAGAAGATGGCAGTGGCGAGCTTTTAAGTAAGGTATGCTACGAGTATGATATGCATGATAATCGAGCCAAGGTTATAGCTTCTATAACCAAAGAAAAAACGGCTGTCACGCAAGTAGAATACAATACCCACAAGCTCCCTGAAGTCATTATC
>JABDDE010000003.1:69586-71509 GCA_013287775.1 Chlamydiota bacterium | reverse complement strand
AGTTGTGGGTCGGCAAGCCTTCGATCACCCCCAAATAAGGCTAGGAGCCTGCTCATTGTTGGTGAAATCTTATGTGCCAGGTCAACCTGTTGCTGTAAAAAGCGCCATTTACAAGCCCCATTAGTAACATCTTCATAAAGATATAATTTACAGCGGGCACACCACGCCTCAATAGCACTGTTATCACCAGTAGCTAAAAGCCGCTCCGCTCCCAGTTGTAGCATCTTGATATCATGCGGAGTAAAGAATGGGCGTAGAATAATCGAGAGTGTTCTATGGTGTTGGGCATTCTCTCTTGAGAGCACGCACATAGCCTCCTGCTCTTGTCCTTTTATAGAGATTCTCCCATACCCTTTTTGTTGCAGGTACTCAAGTCGATCAGGTGTGAAGATTGCATGACAGAATTTTTGGGGTGTATAGTTGCCATAGACTCCTTTTTGATTGAAAACAAGCACTACATTTTTGTTTTGTTCATGGGTAGCAACATGGACAGCAACCGCATCAATAAATTTGGCCCAAGAAGTAGAGCGATGAGCATAGCCAAAATTGAAGGAATAACGATCATAATCGGGCGCTGGTTGTGTTGTTGTGTACCCCATTGCTTGCAGTATATCTTGACGAAGCGCTGTATCCTGAATTTGCAGAAGATAGGAAGGACATGAGTATCTGCGTGAGAGCGTTGCTTCCATTCGGCTGCGATCGAGAAGTACTCCAGAGCCAGGCTGTAATCCCATGGGTAATGTATTGAGTCCACCTTGAGCCTGAGGAGGAAAAATCCACCCGTGCCAGTCACGATATGGTATGCTTTCTGGAGGTGGAAATGGGACCCTTGTATATGAGGTGGCAGGGTATTGTGCAATTTCTAGAAAGTTACAGATAGGTCCTGCAATTTTTCTTAAGATATGGCTTTCTACATACTCATTAGTATGACCCAACTGAGTAGGGCCGGTGAGTACAAAATCTACAGGCGTGGTTTCAGGGGGCGGTGAGCTATGCGATTCCCTTATATGTATTTTTGATGGGTCAGAGTTATGCAAAAATGATGCAGGGTCATAACCAGCTGACTTGAACATTATTACCCAATCAAGAACAAGGGTAGGGCAGATGCGTTGCATAATCTGCACGGCTTTGGCAGCTCCAGAAATATCTCCCAAACCTGCCTGCTCCAGCGTTACTATAACGATTTTTTGCATATGTGCTGGCCATGGCAATGCAAGGTATTGGCGATCAATATAACGATGCAACATGAAAAGCTCATTAAGCAGTTTGCTGCGATCATTGGGCAGCTGCACTCGAATTGTCAGTGGCGTAAGCCGTTCCTTACCATGCAATTCTTGACCATGCCATTCTTGACCATATTGGCGAAAGTACTGGTTGTCAGCAATTTGCGCCTGAAAGGATTTGGCATAAATATCTTGCTGTTGATTGTATGTAGCAAGTGCTGTTGTTGAGTTATCTATTATATTATTATTAACAAACATGTGTTGTCTCCTAGGAATGCATGACATGAGCTCCGACGATACGTTTGATGCGTCTGCCAAGTTCGGGTAGTGTCCGTACGGTGAGTGTCTCGGGTGAAGGCTGATCGCGATAAAGATAGGCAAGTATGCTGTCGCTAAATTCAGTGCCCATCGTGGCCTCTTCTAAGGCAGTGAGTTCTGGCAGAGTATGTATCCAAGCACATCGTTTGATAGCAGCTTCGAGCACGGTATCGAAAGAATATCGCTTTGTGATATGGTTGCAGAACTGCAGAGTGGCTTCAGGCAGGCTTGGGTCTTGGAGTAGCTGTTCCATTTCGGCCATACGCTCGCGACTCAGTGGTTGATTGAGTTGTGGGTCGGCAAGCCTTTGATCACCACCAAATAAGGCTAGGAGCCTGCTCATTGTTGGTGAAATCTTATGTGCCAGGTCAACCTGTTGCTC
>JABDDE010000003.1:64824-69576 GCA_013287775.1 Chlamydiota bacterium | reverse complement strand
AAAAGCGCCATTTACAAGCCCCATTAGTAACATCTTCATAAAGATATAATTTACAACGAGCACACCACGCCTCAATAGCACTGTTATCACCCGTAGCTAAAAGGCGTTCCGCTCCCAGCTGTAGCATCTTGACATCATGTGGAGTAAAGGATGGTCGTAGAATAATAGAGAGCATTCTATGGTGTTGGGCACTCTCTCTTGAGAGCACGCAAATAGCCTCTTGCTCTTGTCCTTTTACACAAATTCTCCCATATCCTTTTTGTTGCAGATACTCAAGTCGATCAGGTGTGAAAATGGCATTACAGAATCCTTGGGTTGTACAGTTGTTCTCACATCCTCTTTGATTTAAGGCAATCACCACATTTTTATGTGGTTCATGGACAGTAACATGGACGGCAACCGCATCAATAAATTTGGCCCAAGAAGTAGAGTAATGAGCATAGCCAAAATTGAAGGAATAACGATCATAATCGGGCGCTGGTTGTGCTGTCGTGCACTCCATAGCTTGCAGTATATCTTGACGAAGCGCTGCATCCTGGATTTGCAGAAGATAGGAGGGGCATGAGTATCTGCGTGAGAGCTTTGCCTCCATGCGGCTTCGATCGAGAAGTACTCCAGAGCCCGGCTGTAATCCCATTGGTAAGGAATTCTTTCCATGGTGGGCCCTAAAAGGGAAAATCCGTGAGTGCCAAGCACGATATGTTTCTCTACTTTCAGGTGCGATCATGGAGTGATGTACGTACATAAAATAGAGAGTGGAAGGCTCCTCCGCAATTTCTAGAAAGTTAAAAATTGGCCCTGCAATTTTTCTTAGGATATGGCTTTCTACATACTCATTACGATAAGTCAATTGAGTAGGTCCGGCGAGTATAAAATCTACAGGCGAGGTTTCAGGAGGCGGTGGTCTACGCGATTCCCTTACACGTATTTTTGATGGGTCAGCATTGTGCAAAAATAGTGTAGGATCAGTCGTGCCTGCATTGTTCATCACTACCCAATCAAGAACAGAGGTAGGGCAGATGCGCTGCATAATCTGTATGGCCTTAGCAGCTGCAGAAAGATCTCCGAGGCCACCCCGCATATGCGTAAATATAACGATTTTTTGCATATGTGCTGGCCATGGCAAAGCAAGGTATTGGCGATCAATATAACGATGCAACAGGAAAAGCTCATTAAGCAGTTGTTCGCGATTATTGGGCAGCTGCACTCGAATTGTCAGTGGCGTAAGCCGTTCCTTACCATGCAATTCTTGACCATATTGGCGAAAGTACTGGTTGTCAGCAATTTGCGCCTGAAAGGATTTATACTTCAGGGCGTTGATTTTTTTCGTTTTTAGGCCAAAATCCGCGCTTTTGTCATTGGGCAAAACTCTTCGCAAATCGCCTACTCGTTGAGTATGTCGATTTACGAAAGGGTTTTCCCCACTGCCAAAATCATCGAATTTGGGCCTTAAAAAACGAAAAAAATCAACGCCCTGAAGTATAGCATAAATATCTTGCTGTTGATTGTATGTAGCAAGTGCTGTTGTTGTATTATATGTCATATTAGCCATTTGTCAAGTACTTCCTATACTTTTATTGTTTTTTACAAGCATTTCGATAAGCGTAACATGTTCTCCTATTTATCGCAATAATCATGTTACAAAATCACCGAACATAATTGAAATAATTTTATAGACTATTATTTTTATTTATGGCATAATTGCTTCGGCACAGCAACATTGCTTTGCCTGCTATGAACACACAATCCAACGGGATTTTGCGCTCATAGGGCTCATCTTGAGGCGTAGTGGTGAGTTGAGTACATAAAAAAAATATAACAAAATAGCCATGAATAACATAGTAGTATCTGTACCTGCGCAAGCCTCTTTGCTGGCAGCATCTTTAGAGGGAAGTCTTGGACGTGCGCATGGGAATCCTAGCGATGCTTGTGCACTGCGTTGTTTAGGAGATGGGCTTCTACAACAAGGCAATTATGAGGCAGCAAAACAGCACCTCGAACAAGCGCTTGTCATTAATCCTAACGATGTGTTCACATTATCACGTTTAGGAGAGGTGCTGTGCCTACAAGGCAACTATGAGGCAGCAAAACAACGCCTCGAACAAGCGCTTGTCATTAATCCTAACGATGCTTTTGCATTAGCACGTTTAGGAGGTGTGCTGTGCCTACAAGGCAACTATGAGGCAGCAAAACAATGCCTCGAACAAGCATTTGCCCTTGATTCTAATGATGCTTTCATATTATCACATCTAGGAGATGTGCTGCGCCTGCAAAACAATGATGAGGTAGCAAAACAGCATCTCGAACGCGCGCTTGCCCTTAAGCCTAACAATGTTTTCACATTATCACGTTTAGGAGATGTGCTACGTAAGCAAGGCAACTATGAGGCAGCAAAACAACGCCTCGAACAAGCACTTGCCCTTAAGCCTAACTATGCTTTCGCATTGGCAAGTTTAGGAGATGTGCTGCGCCAGCAAGACAACTATGAGGCAGCAAAACAGCGTCTTGAACAAGCACTTGCCCTTGAGCCTAACGATGCTTTTACATTATCACGTTTAGGGGATGTGCTGTGTCAACAAGGCAATCTTGAGGTAGCAAAACAGCGTCTTGAACAAGCGCTTGTCCTTGAGCCTAACGATCCTTTTACATTGGCAACTTTAGGAGATGTGCTGCGCATGCAAGGCAATCTTGAGGCAGCAAAACAGCGTCTTGAACAAGCGCTTGCCCTTGAGCCTAACGATGCTTTCATATTGAAAAGTTTAGGAGATGTGCTGCGCCAGCAAGGCAACTATGAGGCAGCAAAACAGTGTCTTGAACAGGCACTTGTCCTTGAGCCTAACGATGCTTTTATATTATCACGTTTAGGAAATGTGCTGCGCCAGCAAGGCAACTATGAGGCAGCGAAACAGCGTCTTGAACAAGCGCTTGCCCTTGAGCCTAACGATGCTTTTACATTATCACGTTTAGGAGATGTGCTGCGCTCGCAAGGCAATGATGAGGCGGCAAAACAGCATCTCGAACGCGCGCTTGCTCTTAAGCCTAACAATGTTTTCACATTGGCAACTTTAGGGGATGTGCTACGTGAGCAAGGCAATTATGAGGCAGCAAAACAGCGTCTTGAACAAGCACTTGCCCTTAAGCCTAACGATGCTTTTACATTGTCACGTTTAGGAGATGTGCTGCGCCAGCAAGGCAATTATGAGGCAGCAAAACAACGCCTTGAACAAGCATTTGCCCTTGATTCTAATGATGCTTTTACATTATCACGTTTAGGAGATGTGCTACGTCGGCAAGGCAATTATGAGGCAGCAAAACAACGCCTTGAACAAGCATTTGCCCTTACGCCTAATGATGCTGTCACATTGGCAACTTTAGGGGATGTGCTGCGCATGCAAGGCAATGATGAGGCGGCAAAACAGCATCTCGAACAAGCACTTGCCCTTGAGCCTAACAATGCTTTCATATTGAAAATTTTAGGAGAGGTACTGTATCAGCAAGGCAACTATGAGGCAGCAAAACAACGCCTCGAACAAGCACTTGCCCTTAAGCCTAACGATGCTTTTACATTATCACGTTTAGGAGAGGTGCTGCGCCTGCGAGGCAATTATGAGGCAGCAAAACAACGCCTCGAACAAGCGCTTGTCATTAATCCTAACGATGCTTTCGTATTATCGCATTTAGGAGATGTGCTGCGCCAGCAAGGCAATTATGAGGCGGCAAAACAGCGCCTCGAACGAGCACTTGCCCTTAAGCCTAACTATGTTTTCACATTGGCAACTTTAGGGGATATGCTGCGCCTTCAAGGCAATTATGAGGTAGCAAAACAACGCCTCGAACAAGCACTTGCCCTTAAGCCTAACGATGCTTTTACATTATCACGTTTAGGAGAAGTTCTGCGCCAGCAAGGCAATTATGAGGTAGCAAAACAACGCTTCGAACAAGTGCTTGTCATTAAGCCTAACGATGCTTTCGTATTATCGCATTTAGGAGATGTGCTGCGCCAGCAAGGCAATCTTGAGGCAGCGAAGCAGCGCTATGAACGAGCGCTTGCCATTGCACCTCATAATCTGGTAGCAGTGCGAGGATTACTTCGAGAGACTTTTAAGGCAGAAGAGCATCATATAACACGGCTTGATGAGATTATGGCTACCCTGGTACTTATCGTTTCTCAAAGAGCTGCAGCTGTTGCTCAGTATACACAAGCCGTGAAAACTATACGTGATACCGAACAGCAAATACAAGAAGCAGAGACCCTGGTGAATTTGCTTACAGCACATCAATTGGATGCTCTTGCTCCTGAACAAGTCATGACGCAGCAAATAATTGATCGCAAAAATGGTGAGCTGAGTACTCTTCAAGATGCTCTTGCACTTGCAAAAGTTGCAAAAATGACTTCTCAAGAGCGTATACAGAGCTTGAATCAACGATACGTCGCCCTGTATCAGCAGCTAGCTAACTATAGGACGCAGGGGATATCCAGCGAGCTCTATCGTCGTTATTTCGAGTATGATAAACAAATATTTTTAGAAAACACAACACTCTGTGCACAGAGCGAAAGGCTTGTGACAGCATTGCGTACCCAAAATGTACGTGGTTTGTATCCTTGTCCCTCTTCTTTGGTCACACAAAAGCAATTTCTTTTTAAATTGGCAGGCATGATTTGTAATGATCCTGAAAACACAACTCCCAATAGCTTTATTATGTTAGAGACACTTGAAGAATGTATACAAAAAATGGTTTCAAGGGAAATGT
>JABDDE010000003.1:57147-64814 GCA_013287775.1 Chlamydiota bacterium | reverse complement strand
AAGAATGGCGGGATCTATCTTGGCAATCAAACTATCGATTGTCGCTTTGTATTATTTGAAGAATGTATACAAAAAATGGTTTCAAGGGAAATGTCGACAACCGAAGCCACTGTACGAATGCAAAAATCAAACATTGAAAATTTTCCTTTATTTCTTCAAATAATACAAAGCGACAATCGATTGTCTTTAGAGAACCGACAGGTGTTCGAGAAAGAGGTAACTCTTTTTCGCAATCTCAAAATAGAGATAGACAAATATCTGCGTCATGTAAAAAAACAGGACGAATTCCTCCTGGAGTATCATCTTCTACAAAGAGCAGTTTCTAAGAAACAAAATAAAATTGAACAGGAAGAAAATAGGATAGCCAATGCGCAGCGAGACGGGACAGTCATTGCACCGAATGTATTGGAAGCACTCAATAAAGATAAGGCAGATCTCATCCACGAAAAGATGCGTATGAAAGCGAAAAAAGCAGCCATATATCATAGCAGTAGGGAAATGCATGGAATTGGAGAAAGAATCAGAAAAATAATTGAGGACGCTCATCTTCGTGGCCTTGATTATTATTGCCCATATTTAAAAGAGTCTATAGGAGAAGATGCTGCAGATAAACAGCTGCTGCAGCAACTGCTTATTAACACACGATATCGCATCACGGATGAGCACTATCGAAAAGCTCGATCTTTGAGTGGTATTCCACCGCTTCCTGCAAGCTGCTGTCCACGAGAAGAATTTGGGCCGCGTCTTCGTGCACTTTTTCTCAAAGTCTATAATGAGCAGGACAGTCGTGCTGCGTTGCAAAAACTGGATGATTATATCGGATGGGTATCAACCCGTGTAGTGCGTCAGGCAACGCCCCCAGCTACAGACAGAGAGGCGCTGGAGCAATTTTATCAAAATATCGAAATGCCCATTATGCATACACTCATCCATGTAGAGCAGCTAGAATCGACAGCAAATGCGCTGAACAATTCTGAACGGACAGAGGCATTGCGTCTCCTGAAAATGAATCAAACTCAAATCATCAATACTATTCTTGCAGGGGCAGATTTCTGTGGCGCAAGGCAGGCAATTGATGCACTGAATGTCTATCAACAGCATGTATTAGCAATACATGGAGATTTTGTTTCTTTGGTACATCAGAATCTACAAACAATTCGAGAAGTTATTGTACGCACTTGTGCCGAGTTTGAAGATAGAGGCAATACGCATTATTATGCTGCCCTGGTACAAGTCTTGGGTGAAAAATTCGCAATACCTGGCTGGCGTGCTCTTCAAAGTTATAGAGATTTATTTGCGTCAGAGATTGTCGCAGCTGACGCAGAAAGTAGCTTTGAGCGTGCCTACACGCCATATACGATCTTTTCCAGCTTGTACGCTGAGCTTGGGTCTACAATGAGTGAAGAGCTTCGAAATCAGTTTATGCAGTATTGCTATGAGCTCTTGCCAGCTGAGTGGGGCAGGCAATTACCAGAAGTGATGGAGCTTGAAGAAGCAAAACAAAAAGCGCTGCAGATGAAGGCTGAAGGAAAAACCTTTGAGGAAGTAAAGCAGTATCTGAAGGCTTTTGTGCGAATAGAAGAAGGTGATACAATCGATAGCTTGATTGCCAAGATAGATCCCGCCATTCTTGGGGTTCGGAGAGCTGAATATCTTGCCAGAGAAGTGTTTGTGAGCGATCCGCGAACATGGACAGAAAATGATCCTCGCAAATGGAAGATACAAGATGCCTTTAAAGAGAGTGCAGTCTTGGCTATCTTGATGCGTAGTGGTGAGTTGAGCAAAAATTTTTAATATAATTTCCTTGGCACAGCAACATTGCTTCGGTTGCGGTCATATATACACAATTACAGGAGGAATATGAATACCATTTCATCATCAGGCAGTCAGGCATCGATTCCGGTATCAGCAGCAGTACCATTAGTATCAGAGTCAACACCGCAATCTCCTGATTACAGTCAGGAATTTTTGTGCATTCTACGGGAGGCGATTGAAACGCGTGATTTCTCCCAATTACAACATATTTTGCTCTCTTGGGCGCATTCTGAAGAAGACTTAGATAATGCATTGTATGCTGCCGAAACACAGGGTTTGATGTATCCGTATATAAACACAGTACTCCAGAATTTTCTTAATCAACGACAAGTAAAAATTGCAATAGATGCAGCTTTAACCACTCGTAATGCCGATCACATAAGCAACGTTTGCTGGCGAATGGGCGAAAAAAAAGTAAGTGAAATAATAAGTAGTCACTTACTCATGAATAACAGGTATCACAATCTCCTTATCGGAAGCGTAGGGGCACTTTGGTGGTGTACTTTTATCACTAAAATAAAAGAAATCGAAAATATTATTAAAGAAATAAATTCAAAAATAGTTATATTTCATTTTGATTTAAAAAATCTATTAGAAAAATACAATGAGTGTTTTTATGATATTTTGGTGCAGGTGGAGAATTGTCCAAATAACGAAATGCACCAACAAGCGATAAAAGAGATGACAGCTTTATTCCCTGCTGATTCGTATATTTTTTGTAGTTTTGGAGAAGATGCAATAAATAAAATTATTATTATTAGAAATTGTATTTTAAGTCAAGTTCGTGCACTTCATGAAATAAATACTAAATTAACTGGTGGATGGTGTACAATCAGTCCCCAGCGATGGACTTTTGGCACAATGCAAGGATCAATAAAAATATATGAGAAAAACTGGAGAAGCATTACTGAAGCAATAGAAAATATGGGTGCTCTTTCTTTTTTGAAAACACATCGCGCCTTTACGAACTCACAAGAAATGGCCGAGCAAGAATTGGCAGAAGCACGTTACCCAGGAATTCTTTCTATACAGCAAATAAAAGCACTCTGTGCACAAATCACCGATGATGAGGGGGCAGGAGAGCTCACGGATGCTGAAATATGGGGCAGAGATACTCAAGTAGGTACATGGTATCTTCAGCATCCATATGGTGGGCTTTGTCTGTATCGTTACACCGTAAATGGTCTCAATACGGAACAGTCTGTTCTCTGTGAACATGATGGCATACGTCGATTACTACAAGATATAGCAAATTGTCGTAAAATACCTTCTTTTGAAGAGGCATGTATTGCGGGTGATTATACAGCTGCTGTAAAACGACTTGCATGGCAGAAACGAAACAATCCAGGGTATACACCCTTTGCAATGCTCGAGTCCCTAAAAGCCGCACATGCGGGTAATGCAAGCATTGCAGCGTTCATTGAACGTATTGAAGTGATCTGGAATTATGCTGCGCTCCTTTTCCCAGTGATAACACGCACGTACAGCTTAAAGAATGCTGACTCAATTCTACAGGGCCTTTCAAGGGAAGAGCGAGAGCTCGTCATAGCTCTTGCAACCAGGTGGAACACGGCTACCTATTTTGCTTTTTATGCTAGAGATACTGCAACTAAAAAACAGCGTTTCGAACACATACTACAAAGAAATCCTAACGATGTTTGTGCACTGCGCTGTTTAGGAAATGTGCTTCGTCAACAAGACAATCTTGAGGGCGCGAAACAGTGCCTCGGACAAGCGCTTGCCCTTGAGCCTAACGATGTGTTCACATTAGCGCGTTTAGGCGATGTGCTACGTCAACAAGGCAATCTTGAGGCCGCGAAACAGCATCTCGAACGAGCGCTTGCCCTTGCGCCTAATGATGATTTTACATTGGCGATTTTAGGGGATGTACTTCGTGAACAAAATTGTGATCTTGAAACAGCAAAATTGTATCTTGAACGAGCACTTGTCATTACACCTGACGATGTTTTTACATTGTCATGTTTAGGAGAGGTTCTTCGCCTGCAAGGCAATCTTGAGGCAGCGGAGCAGCGCTTTAAAGAAGTACTTGCTATTGTTCCTGGTGCTGTTTGTACATTAGCACGTTTAGGACATGCGCTTCTGCAACAAGGCAATCTTGAGGATGCGAAGCAGCGCTTTGAACGAGCGCTTGCTCTTGAACCTGATAGGGCGCTTGCATTGGCAGGTTTAGGAGATGTGCTTCGTCAACAAGGCAATTTTGAGGGCGCGAAACAGCGTCTTGAACAAGCGCTTACTTTAAAACCAAATGATGTTTTCACAGTAGCACGTTTAGGAGAGGTGCTGCGTCACCAAGGCAATCTTGAGGGCGCGAAACAGCACTTCGAACAAGCGCTTACTACAAAACCAAATGATGTTTTCGCATTAGCACGTTTAGGCGATGTGCTGCGTCGGCAAGGCAACTATGAGACAGCAAGACAACGCCTCGAACAAGCGCTTGCCCTTCAGCCTAACGATGCTTTTATAGTATCACGTTTAGGAGAGGTGCTGCGTCGGCAAGACAACTATGGGGCAGCAAAACAGCGTTTTGAACAAGCGCTTGCCCTTAAGCCTAATGATGCTTTTACATTGTCAGGTTTAGGGGATGTGCTGCGCATGCAAGGCAATTTTGAGGTAGCGAAACAGCACCTCGAACAAGCGCTTGCAATTGAACCTAACAATACTTTCATATTGCAAATTTTAGGAGATGTGCTGGGGCAGCAAGGCAATTATGAGGCAGCAAAACAGCGTTTTGAACAAGCGCTTGCCCTTGAGCCTAATAATGCTTTCGCATTATCACATTTAGGGGATGATCTGCGTCGCCAAGGCAATCTTGAGGGCGCGAAACAGCGCCTCGAACAAGCGCTTGCCCTTGAGCCTAATGACGCTTTCATAGTATCACGTTTAGGGGATGTGCTGCGGCAGCAAGGCAATTATGAGGCAGCAAAACAGCGTCTTGAACGAGCGCTTGCCCTTGAGCCTAACAATGTTTTGGCATTATCATGTTTAGGAGATGTGCTGCGGCAGCAAGGCAATTTCGAGGGAGCGAAACAGCGCTTTGAACAAGCGCTTGACATAAATCCTAACAACGTGTTCATATTAGCACGTTTAGGAGAGGTGTTGCGGCAGCAAGGCAATTATGAGGCAGCAAAACAGAGTCTTGAACGAGCGCTTGCCCTGGAGCCTGACGATGCTTTCGTAGTATCATGTTTAGGAGAGGTGCTACGTCAGCAAGGCAATTATGAGGCAGCAAAAGAGCGTCTTGAACAAGCGCTTGCCCTGGAGCCTGACGATGTTTTCGTAGTATCACGTTTAGGAGAGGTGTTTCGTCAGCAAGGCAATCTTGAGGCAGCAAAACAGCGTCTCGAACAAGCACTTGCCATAAAGCCTAACGATGTGTTCATATTAGCACGTTTAGGAGATGTGCTTCGACAGCAAGGCAATCTTGAGGGCTCGAAACAGCACTTCGAACAAGCGTTTGCCCTTGAGCCTAACGCAGTGCGAGGGTTACTGCGAGAGACTTTTAAGACAGAAGAGCATCATATAATACGGCTTGATGAGATTATGGCTACCCTGGTACCTATCGTTTCTCAAAGAGATGCAGCTGTTACTCAGTATACGCAAACTATACGTGATACCGAACAGCAAATACAAGAAGTAGAGACCCTGGTGAATTTGCTTACAGCACATCGATTGGATGCTCTTGCTCCTGAACAAGCCATGACGCAGCAAATAATTGATCGCAAAAATGGGGAGCTGCGTACTCTTCAAGATGCTCTTGCACTTGCAAAAGTTGCAAAAATGACCTCTCAAGAGCGTATACAGAGCTTGAATCCACAATATGTCGCCCTGTATCAGCAAATCGGTAGTTATAGAGCACAGATGTCCAGTGAGCTCTATCGTCGTTATTTCGAGTATGATAAACAAATATTTTCAGAAAGCGCAGCACTCTGTGCACAGAGCGAAAGGCTTGTGACAGCGTATCGTACCCAAAATGTACGTGGTTTGCATCCCCGTCCCTCCTCTTTAGTCACACAAAAGCAATTTCTTTTTGAATTGGCTTGCATGATTTGTAATGATCCTGAAAACACAACTCCCAATAGCTTTATTATGTTAGAGACACTTGAGGTATGTATACAAAAAATGGTTTTCAGGGAAATATCGACAACCGTAGCCGCAGTACGAATAGAAAAATCAAACGTTGAAAATTTTTCTTTATTTCTTCAAATAATACAAAGCGACAATCGATTGTCTTTAGAGAACCGGCAGGTGTTCGAGAAAGAGGTAACTCTTTTTCGCAATCTCAAAATAGAGATAGACAAATATCTGCGTCATGTAAAAAAACAGGACGAATTCCTCCCGGAGTATCATCTTCTACAAAGAGCGGTCTCTAAGAAACAAAATAAAATTGAACAGGAAGAAAATAGGATAGCCAATGCGCAGCGAGACGGGACAGTCATTGCACCGAATGTTTTGGAGGCACTCAATAAAGACAAGGCAGATCTCATTCACGAAGAGATGCGCTTGAAAGCGAAAAAAGCAGCTATATACCACAGCAGTAGGGAAATACAGGGAACAGGAGACAGAATCAGAAAAATAATTGAGGACGCGCATCTTCGTGACCTTGATTATTATTACCCATATTTAAAAGAGTATATAGGAGAAGATGCCACAGATAAACAGCTGCTGCAGCAATTGCTTATTAACACACGATATCGTATCACTGATGAGCACTATCGCCAAGCTCGATCTATGGGTGATATTCCACCGCTTCCTGCAAGCTGCCGTCCACGAGAAGAATTTGGGCCGCGTCTTCGAGCACTCTTTCTCAAAGTCTATAATGAGCAGGACAGCCGTGCTGCGCTGCAAAAACTCGCTGATTATATCAGGTGGGTATCAACCCGAGTAGCGCGTCAGGCAACGCCTCCAGCTGCGGACAGCGCGGCACTTGAGCGATTTTATCAAAATATCGAAACGCCCATTATGCATACACTCATCCATGTAGAGCAGCTAGAATCGACAGCAAATGCGCTGAGCAATTCTGAACGGACAGAAGCATTGCGTCTCCTGAAAATGAAGCAAACTCAAATCATCAATACTATTCTTGCAGGGGCAGATTTCTGTGGCGCAAGGCAGGCAATTGATGCACTGAATGTCTATCAACAGCATGTATTAGCAATACATGGAGATTTTGTTTCTTTGGTACATCAGAATCTACAAACAATTCGAGAAGTTATTGTACGCACTTGTGCCGAGTTTGAAGATAGAGGCAATACGCATTATTATGCTGCCCTGGTACAAGTCTTGGGTGAAAAATTCGCAATACCTGGCTGGCGTGCTCTTCAAAGTTATAGAGATTTATTTGCGTCAGAGATTGTCGCAGCTGACGCAGAAAGTAGCTTTGAGCGTGCCTACACGCCATATACGATCTTTTCCAGCTTGTACGCTGAGCTTGGGTCTACAATGAGTGAAGAGCTTCGAAATCAGTTTATGCAGTATTGCTATGAGCTCTTGCCAGCTGAGTGGGGCAGGCAATTACCAGAAGTGATGGAGCTTGAAGAAGCAAAACAAAAAGCGCTGCAGATGAAGGCTGAAGGAAAAACCTTTGAGGAAGTAAAGCAGTATCTGAAGGCTTTTGTGCGAATAGAAGAAGGTGATACAATCGATAGCTTGATTGCCAAGATAGATCCCGCCATTCTTGGGGTTCGGAGAGCTGAATATCTTGCCAGAGAAGTGTTTGTGAGCGATCCGCGAACATGGACAGAAAATGATCCTCGCAAATGGAAGATACAAGATGCCTTTAAAGAGAGTGCAGTCTTGGCTATCTTGATGCGTAGTGGTGAGTTGAGCAAAAA
>JABDDE010000003.1:0-57047 GCA_013287775.1 Chlamydiota bacterium | reverse complement strand
ACAGAAAATGATCCTCGCAAATGGAAGATACAAGATGCCTTTAAAGAGAGTGCAGTCTTGGCTATCTTGATGCGTAGTGGTGAGTTGAGCAAAAACTCTTAAAAATAAAAAAAATATAACAAAATAGCCATGAATAATAACATAGTAGTATCTGTACCTGCGCAAGCCTCTTTGCTAGCAGCATCTTCAGAGAGAAGTCTTAGACGTGCGCGTGGGCAGCCCCGTCGTGTGGATACGAGGGTTGCCTCTTCTGCCTCTGTTTCATTGCAAGCATCTGCAAATCCCTCGGTGACAAATCCTTCGGTGACAAATCCCTCGGTGAGTGGTCCAGCCTTCCATACACGATCACGAGTGAAAATAAGCAATTCCACTCAAGCAAGTTTGTCCTTCGCGGAGCGTATAAATCTCGAGACGCGTTTTTTGCAAGCCATAGAGACGAGTGATGTAGCAACGTTTCATGAAATGGCAACCAATTCAGCCTATGCTGACTTACGAAGAGCGTGGGAGGCGAGCTATTGCGATGGTGGTGGTACTAGAGCCCACTTGGTTGAGCTCTATGCCCAGTCTGATTTGCTCACCCGTTTTCGAGATCATGACCATATAACAGAGACCTTGCATGAACTGCGTGAGGGGGTATTTACTTCGTGCGATGCATTGCAAGAAGTGCAAAAATTGGTCAATCGCTATGATACAGTTTTTTCTGTTTTACGAAATGCAGGGCCTCTTCCAAATACTGTAGAACAGGAAATTACAAAATTCCAAAACATAATCCATGTGCAACACGCGCATAACTTCTTACTATATGCCCGTGATCCTACTCCCTACCTTAACCTCTTAATAAAACATACCCCTGATGAAATACAAAATATTTTAAGTGAAATAGTGAACAGTCAAAGGCGATCCGCTTTCAAAGTGAAAGTGAGTCCCCGAGAAACCACGCTCTTGGCACGTATGAGAAGCGTCATAAGCAATACAACAACTCCTATTACCTCTCTGTCTATTACGCAAGTGTTGGTTGATACCCAGTTGCAATCTCTTCAGCCTCTCTTTTCACTCTTTAACAGTTTACGTGACAAGTATCACGTAAGTGACCCCACGCGATCTGCTTATTATGTTGAGTGGCTATTTAAGTTGAAAGTCATCGATGTGCAAGTAAAGTGTTTTATGCAGCTCGATATACCTTCAATTGTTTCTTATGCTCCGACCCTCGATGTGGCTACTATACAGCATCTCACTTGTCTTATCGCGCCTTTTCGTCCGGATCATTCATTCGAAAAACAATTCGCAATGCTATATATGCTGCTGCGTAAAGTCGAAGCAATATCAGGGATGGATATTATAGAAAAAGAGCGATTACAGAAGAGTATTATTTGGTCACTTGTGTCTTGTTATCAAAGCCTGGTTGAGGATCCTGCCTTATATGTCACACTTATAACTACTATTCAGAATGCCTTACCGTCGGCACAAAAAGACTCCTTTACCACATTCTGTACTATGCTGCGTTTTCTTTTAGTCGTGTTTCAGGGCACTTTTTTTGAGTATTATACGATTCTGCAACAGCATCGAACACAGATACCTGAATGGGAAACGCTATGTGTCCCCTACCCGGATTGTCTAGAAATGATTTACACAGCGCAAGACTCACTAGGTACTTTGTTAGAAAAGAAGGAATCTGCAGCCTCTTTAGAAGCCGCAATACAAAGAGGCGATGCAAACGCAATAGAGCGCTATTTATATGATATCTATTTTGATTTTTCTTCTGATGACGACCTAAAAGATGTGAACGCCGATGATATGGAAGAGCGAAAGGCGTCTCTAAATGAGCTCATGCGCGTGTTTGCGTCCCGCATACCGGATACCATAAAGGAAGTGTTTGAGAATTTCAAAAATATACTTGATACTTCCATCATGCTCATGGGGTTTGGTAATGGTGATCGCGAACCATTTATGCAGCTACTAGGTACAGTAGGCATCGAAGAGCTGTCAAAGAGGCTTGAGCATGTTCAGAAGAGGGTAAAACAAATACCTGAGTCCAAATACGGTGACGTGTGTGAGGATCTTATTATCTATTGCCATAGGGCCCGAGGCTGGGTGCAAAGCATCGGCCGTCTACGAAGAGGATTAGCATCGGGAGCATTGCAGGAGCTTCTTTCGGTTCAGGTAGACGATCCTGACTGTATTACGATGGTAGCTCCTGACAGAAATATGCTGTCTTTAGAGCAACAATATGCTCTCCAGCTCATACACCTGAGGTGGCTAGAGAGGTATTCTGGGAATAATCTCGAAGAAAGGGAAAGTCGATGCGATACGCGCGTCGAGCTCATGAATGCGCTACATGCCTTGAAGGAGCAAATGGGAGCGGCGCGTTATCAAAGTATGCACGCTGAAGCCTCCAGGCGGCTGGCTACGTTGATGGAAGATGTGGAAGCACAGCTGCAGCATATAGAGCAGCTCAAAGAGCTTTCGAGGCTCACAGCTGAACAGGATTTCGGCCCTAGCTATATTGCGCAGCGACATGGCATTCTACAGGCATTACATACGCCTGCCTTTAAAAAGATGGTGCCGAGGCTTCGTGAGGCAGCGAGTCTTGTAGAAATTCGCGGCACTATAGAAGAGGCGAGAAGTAGCTTTGAATGCTTTTCTTTATTTCAAGAGCTGCAGAATCTTGAAACAGAGCGTACGAGGATGAAGAAAGACGAATATCATCGAAAGCGTGCGCGTGCTATTGCCGTACTAGAGAGGCTGATACAGCCACTTCTTTATCGGCTCAAAGGAGGGCTTTCTGATCTTTTAGAAGTGTATAAAGTGAATCATAGTGCTTCTTACGATTTTGTGCTAGATATCGCTGTTGAAGTATCGTATAGGGTGATGTTGCGAGATTTGCAGCAATCAATGAACAATCCGTCAAAAAGAGGTAACTTGGAAAGTATACTTTTAGGAATGATCCCTACAACAGAACCTGGATATACGCAATACAGAAGCGGGATAGATGCCTTATATTATGAGGACAGGCAGCTTTGGCTTATCAATGCCAAAATGCGTATAGGGTCTCTTATATTGCAGTCCATGACTGCTTCTACTCTGTGTGAAATAACAGGGTTTACGAGCCGCATGAGTGCGCAAGAATATGCAGCGGTAATGGGGACCACTGGCCAGCCTGATCATCTATTAACAATACGATGTGCCCATCTTCTGCAACAGCTGTATCATCTGGAAACTGAATATCCTCCTACATCGCGGAGCTCCTATGCAGTAAAACGAAAGGAATATCTCACAAAACGAGCTGCATTACTCTATGATTTAGCCATTGTGGCAAATGTAGAAACCATACTGCCAAGACTCAAGGATCTTTTACCAGAAATGAATGCGTTTATCGTGGATACGAACACACGGGTATCTCTTTTAAGAAATATATGGAAGTGTGGCACTTCTTCAACTGTTGAACAATATGCCCATACACTGCAGCAGATACATGCCTTCATGCTCAATAATCGTGATACCTATAGAGCAATCATAGAAGAGTTACTGCAAGATGAAAGGAATCATTTGCATGTTATGTTTGTTATCTGTCATGATTTATTAGAAATACGAGTCTCAAATGTTGATCAAGCGCATGCAATGCGTGTTATTTGGAATTTTGCCAAATACAGGATGCAACCCTGCAAGTATTTAGTGCCTCTCCAGGCATTATCGAGCCGATTTTGCCCTGCGCTCTATTCTTGTATTACAAGAGAAGATGTATGGTATGCGGTGCAATTTGCAGAGTTGCAAGGTGCTAGACTCGAGGGTAGTCCTCAAGGTGCTCTCATAAGCGGCCTCATACGCTATATTGTTTTTGAAGGCAGGGCAAGGTATTCTGAGTGGTCTCAGCGGCTGATCCAAATCGATCCGGGGCTGCAAAAGATGGTTGATGAGGTAAATATTGTCCATCAGTATATGGAAGAAGTTGAGCGGTTGAAGGCGAGCAGTATCAATTCTCCAGAGCGTCCTGTTATTTTACAAAACATCACTCGGCTAAGAAGAGAGACATCGCTTACAGAAGCTGCTTGGGATGATTGTTTACAGGCACTGTTGCGTGAGCCTCGTTTCCAGCCCCAAAGTATTATTATGACAGAGTATGAAATTGCACTCGTGGCATTGTCTTATGGCTCTCAGCAAGCGCGCGCACGAAACATTATGCGGCTCAGTGTTATCGAGGAAAAATATTTGGAGCTAGTAGGAGGGTATATTGCCTATTTACAAGTTGCCTATGCAGTACTATTAACGGATAGTGTCAAAGATCAAATACAGTGCGCTTGTCTTCTCAAGAAGATACAAGTCAATGAGACACAAAGAATGGCTTTAGGCAGAAGTGAGGCAGTGCTTGATCAAGACCGAGAATGTATAGAAACGCGTGGCCGCTTGCTATCTGAACTGGGTAGTGTTGCCAAACGGCTAGGCGATGAGCTGTATAGATCGACAGTCAATGCGCTGTCCGAAGTGGTGGATAGTGATTTGCAGCATCTTATTGATGCCGTGGATATTGACCTGCATTATAGCGTGCCTGAGAGCTACTATGCAAGCTATGCCTCTCGATATCCTGAAATTCCTCCACCAACATGCCCCGAGGGCTTTGATCGTAGTGATCTTGCTCAAATCGCTGATTTACTTGATGTGGCCATGACGACGTACAAAGAATTTACCAATACAGCCTCATTGCAAAGACGCTTTGGAAGCGAATATCGTGATCAGATGACAGTTGCCGATTTTCACGATATCTTTACCGTGCAGCTTGATACCTTCCTCTCCGAAATTGCGACTCGAGAGCCTATTCCAGCTATGCCCGATGCAGCCGAGTCGCTGCAGGCAGTGTACACTAAAATCGAGAATGCTACTCTGCAGGTGCTGCATAAAATACAGAATACCGAATCGCAAGAGGAGCAAAAAAACCTTATTACGCGCTTTTTGACCATATTGCTCATTGCAAGTAACCATTGCGGTATTGCTCGAATTCAAGGCGCACTCAGTGCCTATGAAGAGCTCTGTGTTGGTCAGCCTGTCAATGAAGCGCAAGCAATTATCGAGCGAGAACTCGCACATAATAGAAGGCGGATCATGGAATCCGAAATACCACCATCTTCTGCTGAGAGCATTATCTTTGCAAGACAGTTTCAGAGGAGCTTGGGAGCTCGCTTTGCAATTGCTGGCAGCGGTGAAATCCTGGAACAAGATGGGCAAGGTATTGAACAGTTTCAAAATCAGTATGGAGGTGTATTTAACAAAGAGCGAGAAGCCATACGCTTTGAGGGACGCCTCCGACCTTCGGCACTGGTCGAACAAGTCGAGCATTTTGTTAACGATTCCTTGGAATTAAAAAATTATTTTTCATCCAGCTTTGAGGTGTCTGCAGCATCGAGTGGTCCGCTTATCTACCCTGATATTCAGGAAGCTGAAGTACGCCTGCAAGAGCTCAGGGCGCAAGGTGCTGTAAACATCTGTGCGACGTTTAGAGAAGAGTTTTCAGTGCTCTACCATGAATATCCTGATGCACTCGAAAGAGACGATCAAATAGATGGGGCAATTGCAGCTATCAAAGCGGAGAGAAATCGCTCGCAGGCATCACGGGAGGAAGCGTATAGGCGCTCTCTTATTAAGCCTGGGAAATCAGGTGGACAGCCCTCAAAAATACGGCGCAGGGCAGTGCTGCAGGGGCTTATGCGGTTTGGGATTTGTACTTATTCTGGCCTCTCGTAAACAACTAAGTGGTCAGTCCCCCTGCGGGGGACGACCACTAAATTTTTCATTTATATAACCTCATAATTTTTCCCTCTGTCTATGTGTGAGCGGTTTTTTTGCCGACGATAGCGTGCCATGAAATTCTGCCAGCAGTGCTGGCAGAATTTCCTCATGAGGTAAACTTGCAGATAGTGTCTGCATAAATTTTTCTGCTCAATGCGTGATGTTCCCTAGCTCCCGCTGCGGTAGCGACGGAATTTGTGTTTTAGCCCCGCGTGGAGCACATACTTTACCGTACATCTTTTAGTCTCCGAGTTGTGTGACCATTATGGACCCCACCGCGGTAGCGGTGGAATTCATTAGCCCCGCGTGGAGCACGGCCGTAGCGCGTCCGCGCTACGGCCGGCGGAACGTGGGGAGCATGAATTGATTAAAAAATAGAGCTACGGTAGCAGCGAAACGCATTTGTGTTTGCCATAATCAATGCACATATTGTTGTTGCAGAATTTTCACCTCAAGGAGAAAAAGTGACGACACTGTCGTCACAAATTAGCTGATCGTATAATATTGTTCTCTGTGTACGTGTGAGCTATTTTTTTGCCAAGCACAATGCATCATACAATTCTGTCAGCAGTGCTGACAGAATTTCTCGTGTGGTAAAATTGCAGACAGTGTCTGCACAAATTAGATAATCGTATAATATTGCTCTTTATATATGTGTGAGCGGTTTTTTTGCCACATATAATGCACCATACAATTCTGCCAGCAGTGCTGGCAGAATTTCTCATGTGGTAAAATTGCAGACAGTGTCTGCACGAATTTCTCATTCTTCTTGCACAGATATTATGAAAATTATAACATTGGTGCATGAGAAATCGTAATTTGATACATATAACTCGCACACTGAAAATGCCTTTAAAGTGGATGCAGAAAAGCTATTTATTGCTCTTTGTGTTGTCCAATCTTTGTGTTTTTCCTCTAACTGCAGAAAATAATTGGTTTATAGATGAATTAGAGCAATCCTTTCAGAAATCCAATGTGGAAAAACGGCGCTTCGTCAAAGAGTTTAAAACTACTGTGGAAGTGTCTGCAGAGTGTGAATATCCTTATTTTTCTGGCGATAGTGCATTGTACCATCATGTAAATAAAGACTTGCAATTGAAAGCACATCAGGTATTTACCGGCTTTGTCGAATATGAGCAAACATCGCAAGAACAGTATGAGTCAGGATTTGGTGGCTGCTCGTTGGTATATCGCTTATTCCCTGTATGTTGCTTACCAAATCTTATGAGTATCTGTGGAATGGAATCGCAAATGCGAGCTTGTCCTCATGGGTGGACACATTATGAAGGCAAAAATTTTTGGCAGCAAGGGAATGTCATTCGTGAGATAGCTTTAAAGGACCTTTTTATTGAGGGGAGCAATTGGTCTTCCTTTCTTATCAAATACTGTGACGCTCGTTTCAAAGCGATGAAATATGGCTATTACGGGACAATTGATGATTTTGTACCTCAATTAATACCGGCAGATCTGGATGTATTTGTAATCACGACGCGAGGCCTCATCATTATTTTCAGTTCTTACAAGGTCGGTGGATGGGCAGACGGCCCTGATGTACTATTCATTCCTTATCAAGATATAACAGAATTCATAGATTTTGAAGGACCATTACAAGAGGTTCCAGAAGTTGAAAAAAGCAAAAATAAATAAATAATTTAACTAGCAGGTTAACTATGAAAACATTTATAAGAGCGGAAGATGGATCAGATAATTCCGTCATTTATTATGATGAAGATGGTAATAAACTCATTCGTTATTGGAAAAGCTATGAGGGACAAGATATCAATGAGGCAAGTACACGATCTTGGAGGAATAACAATCCAGGAAATCTAGTGATTGGCGATTTTGCTAAACGTAATGGTGCGATAGGACAAGCAGGGTTTGTACCCAACGGAAAAAAAACGCTCAAATTTGCTGTATTTCCAGATTATGCTACAGGTCGCAAAGCGCAAGCTTTGAGATTAAAGGAAGGAAATATGTACATAGATCTAACTCTGAATGAGCTTCCTCGAAAATATACAGGAGTCAAACCAGGACAAGCAGATACACAAGAAGTAATTAATTACAGAAAAGCTATAAAATTCTTTACAAAATTCGACATGGAATGCACTATCCGTTCTTTGAACGATGAAGAATATGAACAGTTACTCGATGCTATGAAAAAGCACGAAGGCTGGCGAGAAGGGCGCGAGGAGTACATTGAGATTAAGAAAATTCTTGGGGTTCATATTAATAAAAAGCATATTATTTCGGAATTTTTAGTTGGAAATTCAATGAGTAATGAGTGGGTTTCTAAAAAAGATGCAATTGTGCTTGCAGAAGCTGGGCGCCTATATGCCACTGTAGTGCACACAAAAGGTTCTTCCTATTTAAGGCCGAAGTTTCATCAATCTTCTTTTAGACAATTGGTATGCTGACGGCATGAATATGGTTCGCGAAAGGCTTGAAAGGATGACTACAGGGCGCCGTGAAATTCTGTCAGCAGTGCTGACAGAATTTCTCGTGTGGTAAAATTGCAGACCGTGTTTGTACAAATTAGCCGATCGTATAATATTGCTCTATGTGTACTTGTGAGTGGTTTTTTGTTCGACTGCAAGATAGTTGTACAATTCTGTCAGCAGTGCTGACAGAATTGTCTAATAGTAAAATGGCAGGTTTTACGATATTGCCCTTAGTACATATGTGAACGGTCTTTTTGGTCAATGATAGCGTATCATACAATTCTGTCAGCAGTGCTGACAGAATTGTCTAATAGTAAAATGGCAGGTTTTACGATATTGCCCTTAGTACATATGTGAACGGTCTTTTTGGTCAATGATAGCGTATCATACAATTCTGTCAGCAGTGCTGACAGAATTTCTCGTGTGGTAAAATTGCAGACCGTGTTTGTACAAATTAGCCGATCGTATAATATTGCTCTATGTGTACTTGTGAGTGGTTTTTTGTTCGACTGCAAGATAGTTGTACAATTCTGTCAGCAGTGCTGACAGAATTGTCTAATAGTAAAATGGCAGGTTTTACGATATTGCCCTTAGTACATATGTGAACGGTCTTTTTGGTCAATGATAGCGTATCATACAATTCTGTCAGCAGTGCTGACAGAATTGTCTAATAGTAAAATGGCAGGTTTTACGATATTGCCCTTAGTACATATGTGAACGGTCTTTTTGGTCAATGATAGCGTATCATACAATTCTGTCAGCAGTGCTGACAGAATTGTCTAATAGTAAAATGGCAGGTTTTACGATATTGCCCTTAGTACATATGTGAACGGTCTTTTTGGTCAATGATAGCGTATCATACAATTCTGTCAGCAGTGCTGACAGAATTTCCTTAATAGTAAAATAGAAGACGGTGTCTGTACAAATTGTAGGTCATATAATATTGCCCTATGTTTATTTGTGAGTGGTTTTTTTGTTCGGCTGTAGGATAGTTGTACAATTCTGCCAGCAGTGCTGGCAGAATTGCCTCATGGGGTAAAATTGCAGACAGTGTCTGCATAAATTTTTCTGCTCAATGCGTGATGTTCCCTAGCTCCCGCTGCGGTAGCGGCGGAATTTGTGTTTTAGCCCCGCGTGGAGCACATACTTTACCACACATCTTTTAGTCGTTGTGACCAATATGGACCCCACCGCGGCAGCGGTGGAATTCATTAGCCCCGCGTGGAGCACGGCCGTAGCGCTCTGCGCTACGGCCGGCGGAACGTGGGGTTACAGGTGCATTAAATGAAATAGAGCTGCGGCAGCAGCGAAACCTATTTGTGTTTGCCATAATCAATGCACATATTGTTGCTGCAGATACATTTCTGTGTCGCTGCTACCGCAGCTCTATTCTTTTTACCCGTTTCCCCAACCCCACGTTCCGCTCGGCCCGCGCGCTAGCGCCGCGGCCTTCACTGCACGCGGGGCTAATGAATTCCGCCACTACCGTGGCTCGGTTCTGATTGGTTATAAGTTTCTTTAAGTTGACACCACTCCAGCCTTAGCCTGACGCGTATGTGGCAGCGGTGGAATTCATTAGCCCCGCGTGGAGCACGGCAGCAAACGCTCTGCGCTACGGCCGGCGGAACGTGGGGACGATGATATTGATTAAGAAATAGAGCTGCGGCAGCAGCGAAACCCATTTATGTTGACATATTTAACGTACATATTGTTGTTGCAGAATTTTCTCCTCAAGGAGAAAAAGTGACGACACTGTCGTCACAAATTAGCTGATCGTATAATATTGTTCTCTGTGTACGTGTGAGCGATTTTTTTGCCAAGCACAATGCATCATACAATTCTGTCAGCAGTGCTGACAGAATTTCTCGTGTGGTAAAATTGCAGACAGTGTCTGCACAAATTAGCCGATCCTATAATATTGTTCTATGTGTACTTGTGAGTGGTTTTTTGTTCGACTGTAAGATAGTTGTACAATTCTGTCAGCAGTGCTGACAGAATTTCCTTAATAGTAAAATAGAAGACAGTGTCTGTACAAATTGTAGGTCATATAATATTGCTCTATGTTTATTTGTGAGTGGTTTTTTTGTTCGGCTGTAGGATAGTTGTACAATTCTGTCAGCAGTGCTGACAGAATTTCCTTAATAGTAAAATAGAAGACAGTGTCTGTACAAATTGTAGGTCATATAATATTGCTCTATGTTTATTTGTGAGTGGTTTTTTTGTTCGGCTGTAGGATAGTTGTACAATTCTGTCAGCAGTGCTGACAGAATTTCCTTAATAGTAAAATAGAAGACAGTGTCTGTACAAATTGTAGGTCATATAATATTGCTCTATGTTTATTTGTGAGTGGTTTTTTTGTTCGGCTGTAGGATAGTTGTACAATTCTGTCAGCAGTGCTGACAGAATTTCCTTAATAGTAAAATAGAAGACAGTGTCTGTACAAATTGGCATCATCCTCTGTAAAGAAAAAAGTAGAACGATAGTAGAGTATTCTCTTAAGGAGACCAATAAGCCGATTAATGTGGCGGCGTATAAGACCATGAAAAGGCTGCCACGAGAATTCAAGGACGAATTGCCATCTCCCGATCAGATTGCTATTCTGCTCGAGCATATCCAATAATGCTGATGCATTCTCCTGCCCCACGGGGCAGGAGAATACATTTATGCAAGAATATTTTCAGTAAGGGGGCGAAAACGTGACATGTTGGCGCGAACGAAGCCATTGAAAAAACAAGAGAAGTCAATGTGATCGGGGTCCAGATTTGCCGCTACCATAACACCTTGCATATCGAGTTGTTGGATTTGAGGTGATGCTGCATCGAGGTAGCCGCAGATATGAAATGCTGTCTTAATAGACCTTGGTGGAAGAACGATTGTATTCCTTAAAGAAAGAGATTCCAATGCCCTTAGATTGGGCGCAGGGTTTATCACAAACATGCCATCATCTAATGTTAATTTTTTTAATCCTGGGAAAGCGCACATGGTTTTCAATGTATAGTAAGTGCCTGATGCATTTATTTCCGTAATATTAGCCAGGTCAAAAAAACCGATGCTACGTAGCTGAGCTAATGCTCTATGCGATCGAAAGGATGGGTATATTCGTTCATTTGGGCCTGCTTGTATCTGTGCGCTGACTTGCAAGCGTAGGTCAAGACGTTGTACTTGTGGACCTAATGCTTGTAGTTGCGCAATCTCCGTATCCGTAAATCTTCTGTTTGTAGTAAATGCGTTTCGTAAAATTGTGGAAACGGCCATGTCGGGAGACTCAGCATACTCTGCAACTATAGAATTTACATATGGAGGGAATACATTACTCTCATCGATGGTTCTCAAGAACTCGTTATATGTTGGCCATGATGAAGATATTCCCACTTGTGATGATGAAAAGGTGGGGGGTTCGTAAATTGCTTTTGAGGAGCTTGAGCTTGAGTTACATAAGCTTAAACTGCTTAATCTCCTTGATAGTGGATGTATATCCGAGTGGCTAGTACATACTGGGTAGGGTTGTGTAATAATATTTCCAGTAAGAGTGAAGCAACGTGTTATATCAAAGTGCTCGACGTTGTCTTGGTGCCGAGCTGTGCATACTGTAGAATCAGAAGAGGAAGAGTAAATGGCGGGTCTCACCATAACATTTCGTAGATCAAGATGTTGGATTCGAGTAGGTTCTGTAAAAATGTCTAAGCTTGCACAGAGCTGGAGTGGTGTCCGAACGGCCGAAACAGTGGAATTGGTGGCGATAATGATAGCATTTCTTAAAGACAAAGAAATACATTGATCAAGCAGCCCTTCGGTTATGCAGTAATCGAAAATTATGCCATCATTTAATATTAATTTTTTTAATCCAGGAAAAGTTTCGTCATCTATTTTTTCATTAAAATAGGTGCCTGATGCATTTATTTCCGTAATATTAGTCAGCTCAAAGAAACCGATGTCCAGTAGCTGGGAGCTTGGTATATGTGGGGAACAAATTGGGTATACTCGACTCTGAACTGTTGATGCATGTATCTCCGTAATATCGGCCACGTTAAAGAAATGAATGCCTTCGAGCTGGGAGCTCGGTGTTTCCATGCAACACACTGTGTCTACCCCTTCATTCGGGCCTACCTGTGCCTGTGTACTGACTTGCCTGCGCAGATCAAGACGTTGTGCCTGTGGACCTAATATTCGCAGTTGTGTAATTTCTTCATCTGTAAATCTTCTATTTGCAGAAAATGCGTTTCGTAGAATTGTGGAAACAATACTATCGGGGGTGCTCGTATTGCTTGTCACGAGCGCGCTATTCGTTTGACATGACGAAGTTATCCCTACGTGTGATGATGCCAAGGGCGAGGATGTTGAGGAACTCGAGCTACTCGAGCTCGAACTATACCAGCTTGAACTGCTCGAGCTCGAACTATACCAGCTTGAACTGCTCAGGCTTAAACTAAAACTACTTGATATTGGATTCATAATTATATTTTTATATTAATGTTAACAGATACGACACATAACTTTAGATCCGTTACGCTTCCAAGATTGGCCTTTTGTAACGGTACCACTTTCTGCACAGCCTGTTTTCTGTTGAGAGTTTTTTTGTTCTGGCGGTCTTGTAATGGTGATGGATGTAATTGGACCGCCACAGGTATCATAGTTAAAGCTATAGGCAAGCCCAAGGGATGGTAGCTCTTCTCTCCAAGCTCCTTGTCGTACGCGCGCTGCGAAAGCGTGAGAGAGTAAGCTCATTGCAGTACCTTGAAATGGGCTTGTAGATGAAGATGTGCATAGTGAAATGCGATGCCAATATGGGCAGGAGTGACTTGCACGTAAAAATTCCATCAGGTATTGGTAACTACGATCATCATTACTGTCGTAGTGATTACTCCAACACCACTGGAGGTCAATTGCTGCAACTCCTCGTCCTTGCCTTGCAGCAGCGGTGAGAACTTGGAAATTTTCCTGATTAAATTGCATGTTTTGACATACTAGCGTGGTTGTCGCCAAAGAATGATTTGGATTATTGAGCATTCGTTCTAAAAAAACGTGTAGTCGTTCTGGATGAGACTGGTCAGTAATGTTCAGAGTTCTTGGTTCAATTCTACTAGTTATCATGTCATCAATGATATGTGGCTTTGGAATAGGATTTAAATTAAGAGTGCGCACTTCATTGCCAAAATAATGCATCACGGCATGCGATTCCTCAGGTCGGTCGGTTTCTCGCTGATGCAAAACATGAGATACTATCTCACTAATAGCCTCAATTCGTCCTCTACGAGTAGTTGTTATGGCATTTTGCACACACTGTTCTGCGCCATGGAGATCGCACCCAACATAGTCTCTAGTTATGCTGGTGACCAGGGATGGCATGTATTGACTCAAATAATTACAAATCTGTTGTGTTCGTAAAGATGGTCCTCGTGGTTGCTGAGGGGCGGTGAGCGTAGAAAGCGATAAATTTGATAATGCATTATTAATGGACGATATTGATTGACTTGATGAAGAACTTATAGAAGATAAACTTGACATAAAAAACTCCTTTAATATTAAAAATTACTGATCAAATATATCAAGATCAGTAATAATAAGCAACATAAAAGATCTTGGCTTTCTCTCTCATCTCTCCACTATCCAGACCTTACTCATCAATGGACCCCAGCATCCCTAACGCCTCTGACAAGCTTTCTCTGTAATCCCTCTCCTGAGGCTCTCCCTGTAAAAAAAAGCCCCTACAACTTGTAATTGCCAAAGCCCTAAGATCTTGCGTCATCTCTTTTTTGCTTGCCTCTTGAGCCATACTAAAGGTATATTATTGGATTTAGAGTTGAAACACCGGGGCTGGAAACGCTTTTTATTCTAGTGCCCCGAGTGAAACGAGGGGTACTAGAATTAGCATGATTATCACTCACCGCCCACGGCGCAACCGCAAAAGTGCGGCCATACGCTCTCTGCTCGCAGAAACGAGTCTTGAGAGCCGCCATCTTGTGGCTCCCTTTTTTGTGATGGAAGGGCACAAGCTCGCTGTGCCCATCAACAGTATGCCTGGAGTCTATCGCTACAGCATCGATACTCTTTTAAAGGCCGTCGAGGAGCATGCCAAAGCCGGGATCCAAGCAATAAATTTATTTTGTTATGTTACTGATCATGAAAAAGATGAAAAAGGAAGCGTAGCTACCAAAAAGGGTTCCATATTGCAGCGTGCCATCAGTGCAGTAAAACAGGCGTTTCCAGATATGGCAGTGTGTGCAGATATTGCGCTCGATCCCTTCACAAGTCATGGCCATGATGGCATTGTGAAAGATGGCAAGATCCTGAACGATCCCACCATTGAAGTGCTTTGTGAAATGGCTCTGAGAGCTGCTGAGGCGGGCGCTGATGTGGTCTCTCCAAGTGATATGATGGATGGTAGGGTTGGCTGTATAAGAGAAGCCCTTGACAAGGCAGCCCACACGGAAGTGAGTATTCTCTCCTACGCTGTCAAATATGCCTCTTCTTTATATGCGCCTTTTCGAGAAGCGCTTAACTCGGCACCTCAGTTTGGAGATAAAAAAAGTTATCAGCTAGACCCCGCAAATAGCCGGCAGGCACGAATCGAGTGTCTGCTCGATGAGCAAGAGGGCGCTGATATGCTGCTTATAAAACCAGCACTCACTTCTCTTGATATTATAGCTGCCGCTCGAAAAGAGAGCTGCTTGCCAATAGGTGCCTATCAGGTAAGTGGGGAGTATGCTATGATTAAAGCCGCGGCGCTCCAAGGCTGGATCGACGAAGAAAAAGTCCTCTACGAGACACTGCTTTCCATAAAGCGTGCCGGTGCAGACTTTATCTTTACCTATGCCGCTAAACAGATTGCTTTACTATTAGGGTAGCCATGTTTGTCCGATTTGTTCTTTTTTGTGCAGAGCTTGTATTGCGACTTCGCTACAAAGTGACCTATATAGGCCTTGACAAAGTAAAAGAGGCCTTAAAAAATGAAAAAAGAGGGGTGCTGTTCATGCCGAATCACCCTTCTATGCTCGACCCTGTGATAGTGTCTGCACCGCTTATGCGCTCATTTGCTGTGCGACCACTTATTATCGAGTATGTGTTTTATAATCCTGTTTTTCATCGACTTTTTAAGAAGATTAAAGCACTTCCTATGGCCAACTTTGCAACGGGTTTTAATCCTATCAAGCAAAGGCGAGCCGAAAAAATACTTCGCAAAATGAGCGATGGCCTGAAGATGGGTGATCGTTTCATTATATATCCTGCAGGCGGCACTAAAGAGAGTGCTAAAGAAATTTTAGGTGGGGCATTTGGAGCACATTTGCTTGTTACAGAAAATCCTGATGCTGTCCTTGTTCTGGTGCGCACCACAGGGCTTTGGGGGAGTATGTTCTCTCGGGCGCTCACCCAAGGCAGAGCGCCCGATCTCATGAAAGGACTAAAAAAAGCCTTTTGGACTATTCTAAAGAATGCTGTTTTTTTTGTCCCCAGACGCAATGTAACTGTAGAATTTGAATTTGCAAGCCCCGATTTGCCACGAAGGGGAACAAAAACCGAACTCAATCGCTACTTAGAAGAGTGGTATAACAGACTCTATCCTGAAGGCGAGCCATTGACTCTTGTCTCCTATGCCTTTTGGAAAAATGAAGTGCCCGTCATTCAGCCAAGCCCTGAAGATAAGGTAGAGCTTGCTACTATAGATGATACTATTAAAGCACCTATTCTGGAAAAACTGAGCCTCCTTACAAAACGCCCGGTAGAAGCTCTCAAACCCAATATGCACCTCATTGCCGATCTTGGGCTTGACTCGCTCGACCTTGCAGAGCTCGTTACGTTTTTACACGACTACTTTGATGTCGCTGCTATACAACCACAAGACTTAACAACTGTAGCAAGGCTTTTCATGATAGCGGCACATAAGTATTGCAAGCCTGAAGTGATGGAGCATGAATGGGATCTCAAACGATGGAAGAAAAAGCGCCCCCACACTCGCGTAGCCATACATGATGCCGCAAGCTGCCCTGAGGCATTTTTGAAGATGTGTGATGAAAGGCTCTTCGATATTGCTTGCGCCGATCCGCGATTTGGCCCCCTAACCTACCGACAAGTCAAAATGCGGGTGCTTCTCCTGGCTGACAAAATTGCCATTCTTCCTGGTGAGAGAATAGGTATTATGCTTCCTTCTTGTATCAGTGTGCAGGTGCTTGTGCTTGCATGTCAGCTTGCCGGCAAGACGCCAGTGATGATCAATTGGACAGTAGGTGGCAGGCACTTAGACACCGTCGTAGAAGTGTCCAAAATTCAAGCTGTGTTGACCTCCTGGGCATTTCTTGATACGTTAGAGAATATCGATATTAGCCGCATTGAAGATATGCTCATTATTTTGGAAGAGATGAAAGTAGATATCTCACTCATGGATAAGTGTCGAGCTACTTTTGATTCTTGGAAATCATGCCGCCGTATTTTAGAAAAATCTAAATTCTCTCACATTCAAGATGATAAATCTAAACATAGGGAGGCTGTGATTCTGTTTACCAGTGGCACGGAGGCGATGCCGAAGGGGGTGCCGCTTACGCATCATAACATACTGTCTAATCAGCGCGCGGTCCTGCAAGCAATCGAGCTTTTTGCAGACGATAGTATTTTAGCAATGCTGCCTGCTTTTCACTCCTTTGGGTTTACGGTAACAGGGCTTATGCCCCTTTTTGCGGGATTTAAGGCGGTCTATTATCCTAATCCTACAGAAAGTAAGCGCTTAGCAAAGGCTATCAAAAAATGGGATGTGTCTATCATAGCATCGGCCCCTACCTTTTTGAAGAATATGCTGCTTTTAGCGGATCCTGATCTTGTAAAAAGTGTGCGGCTGATGGTGTCTGGTGCTGAAAAAGCCCCACAGGAGCTCTTTGATGCGGTAGAACGCGTATGCCCTCAGACAGCGATATACGAGGGGTATGGTATCACAGAGTGTTCTCCAGTACTTACTGCCAATACAGAAGGGCAGAGAAAGTATGGGGTCGGTAAACCCTTACCAGGGGTTTCAATCAAAATTGTGGATCAAGAGACCCATGAGAATACTATAAATGGAAATACGGGCCTTGTGCTAGCAGCTGGGCCGAATGTGTTTTCTGGGTATTTGAATACGCAGAGCTCACCTTTTGTGGTAATTGATGGGACAAAGTGGTATAAGACAGGGGATCTTGGTAAGATGGATGCTGCAGGTCATCTGATCTTAGAAGGAAGACTCAAACGCTTTGTCAAAATTGGTGGTGAGATGATAAGCTTAGTAGCTATTGAGGAGGCACTTCAAGAAGCAGCAAAAGAAGAAGCACCAAAAGATGAAAAACAAGGAGCTCTTCCTCAAATTGCCATTACTGCTACTGCAGAAGCGGAAGGGCGCCCAAAACTCATACTGTACTCGATTCGCCCCTATGAGACCATGGAGGTGAATCATCTTCTGCGCCAAAAGGGTTTTAGCAATCTTGTAAAAATCGATCAGGTAAAACAGGTAAAGGAAATCCCTCTCACAGCTACGGGGAAGGTATCCTACAGAGCACTTGAAAAATTATAAACTATGATGTTACCAAAGTTATATCTCACGAATACTGAAACACATGAAAAAGAGATAGTGCGGCCGCATGATAATACCATCATTCGCTACTATACTTGTGGGCCTACGGTATATGATTATGCCCATATTGGCAATTTTCGCACCTTTGTCTTTGAAGATATTCTCAAGCGCACCATGCTCTTTTTAGGGATGCAGGTGCACCATGTCATGAATCTTACCGACATTGATGATAAAACCATTCGAGGAGCCCGCGCAAAGCAGGTGCCTCTGGATGCATTTACAAAGCCGTATAAGCAAGCGTTTTTTGATGATATCAAGGCCTTAAATATCCTGCCTGCCGATGACTATCCTGAGGCCACGAAGTATATTCCTCAGATGATAGAAATGATTGAGACTTTGCTCCAGAAAAAGATTGCCTATCAAGGTGCTGATAAGAGTATCTATTATGCCGTATCTACTTTTCCTCAATATGGAAAGCTCTCGCACCTGTCGCTTGACAGTTTAGAGACAGGGGCATCAGAGCGCGTACATCTTGATGAGTATTCCAAAGAAGAGGCTCGCGATTTTGTATTATGGAAGAATCACTCTCCTGAGCGTGATGGGGATATTTTTTGGCAATCGCCTTTTGGGCCTGGGCGTCCAGGGTGGCACATCGAATGCTCAGTCATGGCAAAAGCCCTTTTGGGTGATACCATTGACATTCATGCAGGAGGCGTAGATCTTATTTTTCCCCATCACGAAAATGAAATTGCCCAGTCAGAGGCCTGCACAGGTACTTGTTTTGCCAAGCTATGGGTACATGCCGAGCATCTTCTTGTGGATCACAAAAAAATGTCCAAAAGCTTGGGCAATTTTTACACCCTCCGAGACCTTGCAGAAAAGGGGTATACTCCAAGAGCACTTCGCTTTTGTTTCTTGCAAACGCATTATCGCACTCCACTGAACTTTACGCTCCAAGCGCTTGCAAGTAGCGAGGTTTCCTTGAAGCGACTTCAAGACTTTATCTTCCGATTAGAAAATTATAAAGAAAATGCCTCTACAGACAATGTAGGTGTATATCTCGATGAGGTTCTTGAGTGCTTTGCCAATGCACTCAGTGATGATCTCAATACATCAGAGGCCCTTGCATGCCTCTTTGACATGGTACGCCATATCAATAACTTGATTGATCAGGGTGTGCTCTCTCAAGAGGATGTCAAGGCTGTTATTGCTACGCTTAAACGTATGGATACAGTACTAGGCTGTCTAGATTTTCAAAAAAGTGACATTCCACAAGATATTCAGGAGCTGCTTCATGCGAGGAAGGCAGCGCGCGAGGCGCGTGACTGGAAACAGTCGGATCTACTTCGCGCGACCATTATGGAGCGTGGATATGCTGTGGAAGATAGCCCGCAAGGGCAATTAATTAAAAAGAAATAACATCATGTACCATTTTCCTTCGGAAAAATTGTACATGATGAAAAAAAATAATACTATGATTATAAAATTAAAATATTTAATTTATGTTGTTGTTACCTGTCTTGTTATGACAGGGTCGCTATCTGCTGCTCTCCCATGGCTGCATACGGAAGGGGGGCATATTGTGGATGAGCAGGGTAAAAGAGTGCTCTTACGAGGTGTAAATCTAGGTGGATGGCTTGTGGAGGAGATGTGGATGGTGCCATTTAAAACACAGCCGCCACATGGGGCACCTTTTCAGCAAATAAAAGACCATGATTCCTTATGGAGATGTTTGACACAGCGTTTTGGCCAAAATGAGATGGAAAGCATGCGGCATGCGTTTCGCGAGAATTGGCTGCAAGAGAGTGATTTTAAGCGCATACGTGCAGCTGGCTTTAACTGTGTGCGGCTGCCATTTCTGTACGATTTAGAGACAGAGGCATTAGGGTTATTTTACTGGCTCGATACAGCGGTAGAGGCAGCGTCTCGTCACGGACTCTATGTCATTCTCGATATGCATGGCACACCGGGACGACAAAGTAATGAGCCCCATACAGGCAAGGAACAAAATAACCAGTTATTTCAAGATCGTGCTCTTGTGCAAAGGACTATGGATGTATGGGCTAAAATTGCAGAGCACTATAAAAACTGCCCAACGGTTGCAGGCTATGATCTGATGAATGAGCCAATGGGGGCGCCCAATCATGCGACACTCTATCTTGTACAAGATCATATTTACCGTGTTATTAGGCAGCGTGATCCAAGACATCTTATTTTTATTGAAGATGGATTTAAAGGAATTGAGCATATGCCCCACCCGCACATAGCGGATTGGCAAAATGTGGTGTTGAGTATACATTTCTATCCACGGCACGCTAATGCTATGGAGGAATTTTTACAAAAAATTTTGCGCTTTACTGCGGCGCTTAGGATGAAGCGTATGCCGCTCTACCTTGGCGAGTTTAATGTGGAGCCGCATGGAAATGCTCAGGGCATGAAGCGTTTTGTAAATGTGCTTCAGGCCGATGGCATATCATGGTCAATGTGGACATACAAAACCACAGGGCATAAGGCGAAGCGCTCATTGTGGGGCCTCTATTGTGCTCCTAAGAAGTTAGAAAAGGTGAATCCTTTTAAGGATAGTAAAAAAGAAATCTACAAAAAAATAAAACAGTACCGTACAGAGCATTGTGAAGCGAATCAGGAATTGATTCGGCTCTTCCAGGAGACGAAATAACGACATGTGCTATTTTCCTATCGGAAAATAGCACATGTCGTTAAGAAAGTGGTTGAGGTGAAATCAGCTACCATGCATAATGTGTTTTATGTACGTATTTTACGCGATGTGCGACTTATGAGCTGTGCGAATTGCAAGAGTGCATAGCCTTTTCTTTGCCCAAAGGGCAAAAATTGCAACAGCAACGCCCTGGGTCAGATGATGACCCCAGTATTGTTGCCTGAAGGGCAACAACAGCAAAAAGTCGCACATCGCATTATTTTGCAAATAGCTCGACATGCAACCTGTGTTCATGAAAAATTCGGGCACGAAAAAATCTTCAGTATGGAGTGATGATATGAAAAAATTTGGATGGATTATTGCTGTTGTAATTGTGCTGGTGGGAATATATTCCGCGCTGTGGGTATTTCAAGCCAGAGCCTTGGAAAAAGGGATGCTTGATGAGCTTGCTGAGATATCCAAGGAGTCAAAAAATACTGTCGTTCTGAATTATGATCGTATCGATAGAAGTGGCTATCCGTTTTCGATTGCCTTTTCTTTTGTAAATCCACGATTTAGCGCCGGCATTGAACCACAAAAGGTGGAAGTAGGTGTACAAGGTGACATTACGAATACCTTTACAGTACTTGGACGACTCAAAAATGTTGCTGTAGATGGTATGGTGAATGTGAATGCGCCTGGAATGCAGCAGACACTTTTTGAAGGAAAGGCATCCATTGCTTCAAGCTTTAAGGGATTTATTCCTCGGTTTATTATTCATCCTTTGAGCACGAAAAAATCAGATTTTGAAGAGCTCACGCTGTCCATATCTCCATTCAAGTGGGTATCTCCTTCGGGGGTGGCTGCAGTGACTATCGAGAATACCGTATTGCATTATCAAAATAAGCCCTCTTCACAGCTTGTGGATGTGAAGGCCAATGTGATGGTGGATCTTCCTGTGGCAAATGCTCTTATGGGTATGCCAACAGGGATGGAAGAACCAGTAAGTGAGGGAACCAAAGATGTCGTTCCATTGTACATGCTTGTGCAAAGAGCGATAAATGATACCTTAGCAACCAAGACAAACTTTGCAGTTGATTTGAGTGCCGAAATTCCATCGCAAGAGTTCTTTTCGAAGATTTCCTCGACACCTATATTTGGGCTCTTTTCTCTTACATTGCCAACGTTTTCTCTCCATGTGAAGAATTTTACCTCGACAAATGTGTTGTCGACATCGACATGTCATGGTCGCATCGCGCTCACAGAAGATAACAAGAAAACTATTCACTTTCAGTTTGGGCATGATACCAAAACAGAGTGGAGCCCAGAATTTTACACTCGTGCTATGGCATGTTTGGATGAAATCAGTGCTGGTGCAAAAGAGCTACATCCTCAGGATGAGACATTAAAGCGATTGAAAGAATTGCTTGTGAATCATATTGATGATGTGAAGGCGCTTGTGCCCAAAATGCAGCTTTTAGGGACACAAGTTTCCATGAGTAAAGGGTCACTCGATTTCAATAAAGAGAACTTTAACTTTGCAAGTGAGCTTTCAAAGTCAGGGTTGCAGAATAACCTTTTTGGGATACTTCTCCATGGAGATGCCAAGCATGAGGGGGGCGAATTTGCGTATAGCTTTACGCTAGACCTCTTGAATTATAAGGAGCTGGTGAATGACCTCACCAATTACTTTAATCATATTTGTGTGGTGTTTAATCAACTCAAAGATAGTAAAACATCCATGCTTAATCCGCTGACGGAAGAGACGAAAAACAAGGTGCTGGCTTATCTTCAAGATATTTCCAACACGCCTCAAGAGGCTGACAAGGATGCGCACATAACGGCATCGTATGTTAAAGGTGAGCTGAAGATTGGGACGATGAATTTCTTTCAGTTCATGCAAAGCTCACGAGCTGTTGGTGATGCAATCTGCACTAATGTCTGCCCAGCCCCGTCTGCACCACAGCAGCCTGCACAACCTCCCGTAGTGATTCCTCCTTCCTCACCGGAAGCAGTTCCTACACCAACACCGTAAATCCCACACTGCCGCCGGGCGTGCGCAACGCGCACGCCTGTGTTCCACGAGTAGCACGAGGCACCGCTTCCGCGGTGTGCTCCACTAAATCCCCGTTGTTTAGAGTTGTTCTTTATTTTTATCTGTGATATGATCAATGCAACAAAAAATTTTGTTTGGCAATGCAGCTGATGTGGTGGTGAGATAATGGTATCAACTTAAAGAAACCTGTAACCAATCAGAACCGAGCCACGGTAGTGGCGAAATTTGCGGCTCTAGCCCCGCGTGACTGAGGGCGTGCGCCATGCGCACGATCGAGGGAACGTGGGGTTTATGAAGCATAAATAAAAACAGAGCTGCGGTAGCAGCGACACAGAAATGTATCTGCAACAACAATATGTACATTGATTAGGTCAAATACAATGGGTTTCGCTGCTGCCGCAGCTCTATTTTTATTTCATGCACCTGTACCCCCCACGTTCCGCCGGCCGTAGCGCGGCGCGCTACAGCCGTGCTCCACGCGGGGCTAATGAATTCCACCGCTGCCGCGGTGGGGTCCATATCAGCTAAAAGCATGATATGTTAAGTAATTTCTTTAAGTTGACACCATTGAGTTGCGAGACTATATTTTAAAAAATTTAATTTTATATATGCAATTTTCCTTAGGAAAATTTGCATATATATAGGTATATTATGAAAATAAGTGAATTAAGAATGTTATGTGAAGGTAATGTGACCCTTGAGAGAGTATTGTTAGCGGATAAACATAATGCAAGTGGTACTATCGATGTTGCCAAAGACGTCATGTTGTCTCGTCTTGTTAATATGAACGGGGAAGAAAGAGCCCGCTACTTTGAGCTATTTGTAAACGCGGTTAATAGCGCATATACCCAGCATGAATGCTTGCAAGAACATGCGCGTAACTTTAGTGCTAGACTACATGCACTGCAAGTAGACGATGAGCGTATTATGAAGATATTGGCAGGAGCCTTCAGGCCGGTAAAAGACCCTGCACTGTTAGCGCGATGTACCTGCCTCCTACGCGATATAGATCGGGTACAACAAGAGCTTACTCGTAATAATTATGAATTCGCAAAGAACTGTCTTCAAGCTCTTGAAGCAGAAACCATCCATAGATATGATGACCCTGCTGATCCGCCTCGTGCAAATACAGTTGCCTCAACAATACAACCAGTTACCATTGCTGCACTTCCTCAAAATATCGAGGCGGTGAAGAATTACTTCGAATCATTAATCAATCGAGGATGCCGAGTGTTTGTGTCCTTGCATGAGATTTCTGATGGAACAAGTGGGGAGCTCAGCAGGTTTTGGGACAATGATGTTCTTTCTCAGATTATATTTAATGATGGAAGGACTATCCGAAAAGTTTCTGAAAGAGCGGTTGCAAGAGGGGTGAGAGAAGTCAATGGTGTTGCAGATCCAGTTCTCATAGAAAGTACTCTTGAGCTCTCAGATGGGACCAAGATCACACATATGCATTATACGGCTTGGCGTAATTCTTCATCATGCCCTGATAATGCACTCCTTGAAAGATTACATGACCGTATAGAGGAATTAAACCCTGATAGCACAGCTACAGTAGCTTTTAATTGCCGCACGGGTGTGGGAAGATCAGGAGTTGCTGCGACGACGTATGCTATGCGTAAACATATTATGGCAGCAGCCAGAAGCGGACAGCGCCTTGCGGAGATGAGCGTCAATGTTTTTGATTCCATTGCATTTGTGAGACAATTTCGTCGTAATGCTATCTCTAGCTCAACGCTTATTCCCTCGGTATGCAATATGCTCTCACGCTACTACCATCGTTTTACTGCCCCAGAGTTTCTCTGGAGCCGTATCGTTCCTCATTCGACTCTACAGGCAATAGCATAATTTTGTCATGTGCAATTTTTCGAAAGAAAAATTCGCACATGACTACACATATTCCTGGAGGGTGATGTTGCCCCTTGCTTGGAAGAGGGCTGAGGGGAGTGACAGGATGCCATTCAGCCATTTTGGGTAGTTCAGGAGGCGCTTGACGATGCGGCTCCCCATAACAATAACACTGACGCCTTGCCAGGCACCAAGAATAGTACAGAAGACAATGCGGCAGATATTGGCAACAGCTTGTGAAAAGAGGCGCCTAATCGTAGCGAGCGTTCCAGTGATGTACTTGACAGGAACAGGACCGGTGGTCGTCAGGATATCTACTTCAAAGAGGGGTCTCTCGGGATCATTGGAGATTTGCCTATCTGGAAAGGTGGCCTCAAGAGTTTGCCGCACCCATGTAGAGCAGTTATCACCTTGAGGTTGGAAGACGAGATTGCCCTTTATGGCTTCGAGCATGTCTTTGCGAATGATGAGGAGGATGCGCTCGATCTCTTCTTGACTTGCAAGGAAGGGGAGTGCGCAGTGTTTGCGATGGTAGTAGCACTCGTTTTCATCGGGATAGGCAATAACCGCATTTTCAGCAGTTTGAAATATGCCTGAAAATTCCTCAAGCATGTTTGACGCATAATAATTTCGGTATTTGCCAAATGGTAGCACACTAAAGCGCCCATCCTCTCTTGGGATGATGATCTGCAGCCACGCATGGTTTTTATCAACCCTCGGCACATCGAACTCACGAGAGGCACGGGCGACCACAAGCCCATAAAAATCGGTCTGCGGTGGATTGGTTGGAAAGTAGCGGGCAATGAGCTGCTCGCGCGAGAGTGTCTCAAACTCTGGCAGATCCTTCCACCAGTCTCTCTTTGTAAAATCTACGCGTGGGCGTTTAGGGAAGCAGTGCTCTATTCCCTGGGCAGTATATTCATAATCGCCCATAGCAATATTTTTGTCCGTAAAGACCTTTAAAATCTCTCGTAGTGGCCGCACTTCACCATCTCGTAGTGTAATAGGACGCTCTAGATCACGAAGTGACACCGCTCTTCCTTCAATGAGAATCGTCACATCTTTGGTGACTTGCCCACCTCCATTCGAAGCCGCTTGTTCACTCAGGGCAAGGCCATTATTTTGCACACGACGCAGACGCTTATCAAGAAAGGACTGCATGATGCGCTTTCTCGTTACAGGAAACTGGATGGCGATATGCACAGCATCATTGCATCCGCCTTTGGTATTACGAAAGACGAATCGGAAAAAGGTGTCGCGAGTATGTAGGTCTTCTTTGATAAGTTCAATAAAGCGGCTGTAGTAGGCAGCATCGCGAAGTTTTTGTTGCTCTTCATCTGAGAGAGGTGCGGGAAGATTGCGCTCTCGCTTCCATGTAAGAAATGCATTGGTAAACCATTCATGATCCTCTTGCAGCGATGGGGCTGCTGCGGTAGGAATGGACGCTTGCGGCATTGAGCGGTATTCATTGGCAACGACATGTTTATTGATTTTAAAAATGGTGTGCTGCACCATATCTCGTATTTTTCGATCGTGGCTGCTTAGGTGCCCTCTGAGCCGTTCAATAATGGCAGCCGCAGTACTACGAATCTCTGTAAGCTTTTCAGGAGTAGCATGGAGGCGCTGCGTGAAGAGAGGAGTGGTGGTTTCGAAGCCTTTGAGGTATTTGACGAAGAAGTGTGCTACTTCAAGGTCATCACTTGTTTCAAAGCCAAATAATCTGCGTATGAGCTGGGTAATTTTCCAGCGTATATCCCATCTGCCATCGCTATACAGGTAGAGAGAGGCTCGAGACTGAATAGCTTCTCGAAAATGCATAAGTGTTTGCTCAGGCTGTCTTACAGGCACTATGCCAATAGGGTTTTGTAGCGATACTGCGCTCATATATACTCCTTATTCTATGAAGACAGATTTTTTACCAGGTTTGCCGATTTTTGTAAAGCAGAGAATAAGGACTATAGAAAAGTCATGATGTAACCGCTGCATAATTTTTTCGCCATGTGCACTTTTCCTTCAGGAAAAGTCGCACATGGCGTGAATTAGATCTTCTGCGTCGTGCTAAAATGCTGTTTGCTGATCTTTGCAAGGATTTCGCGGCCGTGCTTTTCAACAACATTTATGGCAGCTTGAATGACACTAGCTGATGCCCCCTTTGGCAGCACTCTTCCTACTTCTTTGGAGAGGTGTTGTAGTCCTTCGACGAAGGCATCTCTTGCGAGGATAGATGCCGCAGCGACGACAATATCTTCTTCACCGCGATGCCTTTGCTTGAGCTTCAGAGTTAATCCCTTCTTCTCGATGGCCTTGCGGACAACGCTTTCATGAGCAAATTGATCAATAATAACAGATGTGCAACCAGACATCTGGGAAAGGTTTTGGATGGCTGTGGCATGTCCCCAGGCAAGAAGTGAGTTGAGGTTTCGAAATTTTTTGTAGAGTTCATTATATGTTGTAGGAGATATAGCAACAATTGAGTGTTTGCAAATTTCTTTAATCTCATGTGCAAGTGTGTGGATTTGTTTGTCTGAGAGGGTTTTGGAGTCCTTAACGCCTAGGGAGATGAGCTTCTCAATCGTTTTGCCTTCCGCAAAGACGGCGGCAATACAGAGAGGGCCAAAAAAATCCCCTTTGCCTGATTCGTCGACTCCAATACGTCCAGAGGCGTCAATATTATGTGCGAGAGCGCCATAGGTATATTCTACAGTTTTTAAAATCTGCGGCTCCAGATAAAATTCAATAAAAGAGCGCATGTCTCCGCCCTGTACGACAAGCTTGCCAGACTCGTAGAGAGTGCAAGACACACCCGGTTTTTTTGCCTGAAAGAGTGTATAGGCTGACACACTAAGGGTAAAGCCTTGCTCTAGGAGGTCGTCTCTGAATCTTTCAAAGACTTCAGGGGATAAAGTAGTGACAAATACATTAGATGACATAATCCTTCTTATTCTACCTTGATTCAGAAATAAAAAAAATGGTATAATTTTTTTCAGTACTCTGCTGCTCCGTTAGGAGCAGCAGAGTACTGAAATAATACCTATGACACTACTTGGCATACACTCACTTTCCAAATCATTTGGGACGCACGTTCTTTTTGAGGACCTCTCCTTTACTATTTCTGAAGGGGATAGGATTGGACTTTTGGGCCCTAATGGCTCTGGAAAGTCGACACTCATGAAGATACTTGCTAGCCACGATGAGCCCGATACGGGGCATCTTACGAAACGACAGGGCCTTACGGTAGGCTATGCGAGCCAGGCGGCTGCATTTGAGGCTATTTCTATTGAAGACGTACTGCTGCAAGCAGCCCTTCCCTCCATGCCTGATGACGTAGAGCGTAGTACTGCGGTCGCAAAAGCGCTCAGCCGTGCAGAATTTACCGATTTTGCTGCGTGCGCACAAAACCTCTCAGGAGGATGGAAGAAGCGTCTTGACATTGCGCGTGCTGTGATGCTCGAGCCCGATATGCTCCTTTTAGATGAGCCAACCAACCATCTTGATATTGAAGGTATTTTCTGGCTTGAAAAGCTTCTCACAAAGCACATGCGCACCTATCTTGTTGTCAGCCATGATCGCTATTTCCTCAAGCGTTGCACCAATAAAATTATAGAACTTGGCAGCTGCTATGAACAAGGTCTTTTTATGACCGATGGCAATCTCGATACCTTCCTGGAGCATAAACGAGGGTATCTTGAGGCGCAAATAGAAGAAGAGCGCTCGCTTCGCGCCTCTGTGCGTCAGGAAGTGGCCTGGATGAAGAAATCACCCAAAGCGCGTACCACAAAATCGCGTGCTCGTATGCAGCAAGCAGAAGAGCTGATCGACGAGCTTGCAGCCATCAAGCGTCGCACTACAAAAAAAGTAGTCTCGCTTACGTTTACAGCTTCTGAGCGAGAGACAAAGAAGCTCCTTACTGCCAAAAACCTCACCAAATCAACCAATGATCGACTATTGTTTAGGGGCGTAGATCTCACACTCTCGCCTGGCAGCTGTCTTGGCATTGTCGGCAAAAACGGCACAGGCAAAACCACACTTTTAAAAATTCTTGCAGGAGAGCTTGCCCAAGATATGGGGACTGTCAAATATGCCGATGATTTGACATGTGTCTACTTCGACCAGCATAGAGAACAGGTTCCTCTCGATATCAGCCTACGCGAGGCGCTCTGTCCTCAGGGCGATATGGTCAATTATCGAGGACAATACATACATGTCAATGGCTGGGCAAAGAAATTTTTATTCTCTCCAGAGCGACTGCAGATGCCTGTGAAATATCTCTCAGGGGGCGAGCTTGCCCGCATTCAGATTGCGCGCCTGATGCTTAAGCCTGCAGATGTGCTCTTTTTAGATGAGCCAACTAATGATCTTGATATTCAAACCTTAGAGGTCATCGAAGAGACTCTGCAAGAGTTCCAAGGGGCGATCGTTATTATTTCTCACGATCGCTGCCTTATGGATACTATTTGCACCCAGATTCTTGCTTTAGATCATATTAATGGTCATGCTTTTTTTGCCGATTATAAGCAGTGGCAACAGGCTCAAGGTCAAGGTGCAGAGCCATCAAAAAGAAAAAGTGAAGTGCCGTCCCAGCCCGCAGTAGCACCAGCACCTCAAAAACCAGCAGTCCCCGTAACAAAAAAACTCTCCTATAAGGAGCAAAAAGAGCTCGAGTCTATGGAGCACACTATCCATACCTGTGAGCAAGAGATTGCCCGCCTGCAGCACGAGCTTGAAACTCCTCGTGTACAAAATGACGTACAAATGACGCACGAGCTGTGCTGGTCGCTGCATCAGATGCAGGAAAAGCGCGATGCGCTCTATAAGCGTTGGGAGACGCTGCTATCTTAAGTAGTTGGTGGTGAAGGTGGTGATGGCAATGGTGTAGATGAAGATGTAACGGGTTGAGATGAGGGCTGAGGAGCGGTGGGGTGGCTGTTGACTAATACAGCGAACATGGATGCATCTCTTCGACGAAAATGCATATGCTGGGTTATTAATTGCTGGAGCCTATTTGGGAGTACGGTATCAAAAGGCATATCAGGAGGGATAACGGAATGAAAAATAGAAGAGGGTAGCGTTGGAGTTGGTCCTTGTCGCTGCCTGATTACTTCTGTGTATTCTTCCTGCAGATCACGATTAACTTCCGCAAGTGTTCTCATCATGAGCGTGCTCGCAAATTGGGAACAAAACATTTCACCCGGCGCATTAAAAACTTGTAAAAGTTCGGTTTCGGTTCTTGGGCTTCCGTTTGGGCAATACCTTCGAATGAATGAGGTTATTGCGGCTGTATGATCAAATGTTATGTTGTTGATTTGACTTTGCTCAGTACGAAGCACGCGATTTACTGCCATTTGATAGCGTTCATACACTTCATTTTGGATGAAATTGTTATACTCCGTGTCGTTTCTGTTATTTCGTCTATCTTGAAATAAGTCTCTCAGCATGGTCATGCCCTGACTCGTAATAAGCTGCGAAAAATCTGGCTCGTAAATTTGAGATTGACCAACATGGGATAGTTGAAGAAGAGCATTATCTATGGCACTTGTGGATTGTGCAGATGTGTCTCCGCCTACAGCATGCACATTATATAATTCATTTTCTCGTATATTAAGCATGGTTGGATGTGTAAACTGTCCAAAATATGTTTGTAACTGTATATAGTTTCCCTGTAGTACGCATCTTGCCATGCGTGCGATATCATATGCATTAAATATCGACGCATTTGACCACATCTCCCTACTAGGCATTAATGTTTCATCCCAAATCAGAATATCTCCTGCTCTGAAATCAGATGCATCCCGCATAAGCGCTGCATAGGCAGCAAATGTATCCACTGCTGTCGTACATAGAGTACGCAGCTCAGTTAAAGAAGGAATATCATCTGAAACAGTTGGAGGCAAGTCCTTATAGAATTCCCTGTAGGTATTAAATAGGCTACGCATTGCCTCTAATTCATTCAAAGAAATGGCGAAATTTTGTCTGGCGTTATTGAGTGTCGTCATGTCGCGCTCTATGTTTTCATGGCAGGTACCCAGGCTGCTCTCCGCATTGGTAATACGAGAAGAAAACAATTCGAGCTCTCCAATAATTTGACTAAAACTTGAGCTCACATTTGCAGGTATATCGTTTGGTTGTAATGCCTGAACTGCGCTGAGTAAAGAGGTACGGGCACTATCAAAATTGCGATGCCATCTTGTCAGTAAATTCACGGAACGATTTACATTAACGCTTGTTAGATCTTCGAACAAGTCGATATGGAATTTTTTCAATTCTCGTAAAATAGCACCTACTCGTTGTCTTTTGCCTTGATCCATGCTTTGACCCTCTTGGGAGATAAGTGTTTCTAGTTTACTTATCGTCCAAATTATCCAATTCCTCATACCGAAAGTTGTATTTAAATTACTCATAATACCTGTTCTCATATCGTCAACAAAAGCTTGATCTGCTTCTTCTGTACAAGACGTGGAATATGCAATAAGAGCGCTGGTAAAACTAAAGTATACTTGATTATATTCGCGACGCCAATTGGCATAATTTGAGGAAGGAACGTTTGCTATAATATTCACCAATCTTTGTAATGATGTGCGCATAGTTTGTAATTTTTGTGCTTTTTCAGTATTTCCACTTGTTCGTGCTTGGCGTATCTGTAGTTGTAGCTGATCGATTATCCTACTCATCTGTTCTCTTGTATTAGTTCTCATGGTTGTAGTTGAGATGCTCTCATCAGTAGCGTTTATAGGAGGACAAAGAGCAATAGAGGCAGTAATGTCCCGAAGCTTGCGCCTAATCTTTTGACGTTCAGTTTGAATAGTAGCAACTTCAGGGCGTGTAAGTAAATTGCCCATGCGACTTTGAGCATTTGTATATGTTGTGCAGATGGCACCCGTTTTGTAGGAATACATTATTAAGAATTTTATGGCTTTTGTTTTTTCCCTGTTTGGCAAGCTTTTCAAATAATTGTTAAGCACTCGATTATTTCGTGAATGTACAAGAAGATTTTCTAAAGTGGTTTTTTCTTGTTCACTTAATGTATCGCCACGTAAGCGTTTTTCAAGTAAGGGTAACCCTGTCTCATATATCTCACGCAGGTCAGAAGGTAGTACTGGTCTTTGACCGAGTCTTCTGCAGGCAATAACCGATGCCACGGCAACACCTGTGCCTAATACAGGCATAATACTTGGGATTGTAAGTGCGACCGCTGTTGTAAGCACAGCGGGTATCCGAATGTCAGTAGTCATGGAATTTGCCAACTGATTGAGTGTTCGGCGGACTATGCCTTGAGGTACTTCGGAAGTAGCTTCAGAGGAAGGGGTATGGCGTAGACGTTTGATTGTTTGGGATGTTGTAGTGGGGGTGGTACTCGACGTTGTAGCAACCTGAGACGGTTGATCTCTTCTTCTTTTGATACTGAGAGATGATATGGTACTGGTGACTGCCATTGCTTGAGGTGTGGATGTAGTAACCGAAGTAGTAGTTGTTGTGGGTGGAGTGGGCGAGGAAGTTGGTGGAGAGGGTGGCAGCGAAACACTTTCCCCTCTTGAAATAGATGCACGATAGATCTCACTCATGATAGTGATCGCCTGGGCGTCATTACCAGTGGAAATACATTGAGCCAGGTCTGCAGCTCGTGCCCCAACAGCCTCGCCCATATCCCACATATCAATAGTGGCAAACAAAGGTGAAGCCACCTGCCTTATCCTGGTTTCGGTTGGGTTGGACCTACACATGTTTATCAAGGTAGTAAAGGCGGTTGTAACTTCAGGGTTAATAGTATTAGGCGCAACAGATGCACTTGACATAATCCTCCTCTCTTTCCTTTATTGTACAAATTAAAATTTTTTATTGCAATATGGTGTGGTAATGGCCTAAGGGAGGTTCATTACGAATGGATAGTCATGCCGAGACTATTGAGGTTTCTGAGTATCGTGGGATCAAAACTATTTGATAGCACCACTTTTTTAATGTAGTCGGGAGTAACCACCGAATATTGTGTCGGATTACTACTTTCTGGATAGCTTCTTCCGTTGGATAGCGAAGATGTGAGGCGTCCATTTTCCATTCGAGTGGGGAATGTGAGGATGGTATCTGTGCTACTTGAGCGAAGATCACGAACAGCAAGGGTATATTCTGCAGATCCCTGCTGTGAAGGGGTTTGAAAGGCGCGCCAGGCGTAGCGAAGGGTTGATGAGGGGCTCATCGTAGGGTCGCTTGGCAGTGTACGAAGCTGCTCGCGCGCTATTTGCTCATTTGGAGCCAGCTGGGTACTATCGGTTAGTCCTGGTAGCAGAGGGGCCTGCTGCGCCACAGTACTTGCACGCTGGGGTGTTACGGTACTTGGTATCACAGTACTTGGTATCACGGTACTTGTAACTCCGATAGCAGAGCCACCCAGTGCCCCATATCCGAGGCCCGTCATTACCGCATGGCTCATCCTCATCGCATTGAGAGTAGAGAGTCCAGAGTGTGCAAGGCCAGTCAGAGGCACTGAGAGGGCTGGTGTTGTTAAGGCTGCAATAACAGGGCCCAGAATCATGCCCGCTGTCGTTGTAAGGGCTATGCGCTGTGCATTTCGATTCCTCAGCACGCTCATTGTGGTTTGTCCGATAGTTCTTCCTACGTGGCGTGCTATCCCTTCCACACGATTGCTGAGCCCTGTAGTGGCAGGGCGACTTTTTCGTGCAGCGGGCGTACGAACAGTAACTTCTGGCAATAGAGGGGTTGTAGGCAGCGTGCCACTTGCTGCGAGAGAGCTGAGGGTGGGTAGTTGTTCTGACATATATGCTATTCTCCTATAACTCGTCTTCTTAATTCGTTAAAATTCTCAGTAAATACTCGCTGTGCTTCTTGCCGTATATTCTCCGGCTGGGCCGTGTCATTTTCCAAGATGTACACTTCCTCAAATGATTGTAGAGCCTGATCTTGTGTGAATTCGCCAAAGACTTCTCGTAATTGCGCAGGCGTTGCATGTCTTACCAGAAACTCTGCACGCTCTCTTCGATCCTGTAATTGGGTGAAGGCAGCTTGTAAAGGGTTTTGAGGCTGCATAGTAGAGGGTGATACTTGAGCAGCAATAGTTGGCCTAAAAAAGTGCATAATGGTTGCGGCCATAGCAAGTGCTCCCTGGCCTATTGCAGAGGCTGCAGTTTGGCGTAATTGTTGTAGCTCTGATGCATTTTGTCCGGGAGGCAAGGAAGCAAGGGATTCATAGATATAGTTTGCAAGTAATCCGAAGGCTAGCGTACCAAGCGCTATACGTGTTGTTTTAATAGCGGTTCTTACCATCGACTGAGGCTGCGCTGTGGCGCTTACCTCTGTGGTTGCCTGGGTAATTGTTGGGGCAGTTATGGACTGAGGTTGGGCAGTTGTGGGCTCAGGCGGTGCGGGTGTGATGGGTTGCGGTGGTGCCGGTATGATAGGGGGCTGTGGTTGTATTGGAGGGGCTTCTAGCACTGTTTGTGTGGTGGGTGACAGACTTGACACCAATTGCTGCTCAAGTTCGTGTTCGGTTGGAATTCGCGGTGCAATTTCCCTTCGCCAACTTCGTATATTTGTAAGTATGGTACTCACCACATCTTGTCTGTCAGTTTGGTTCCAATTAGGCGTACATGTGCCTATTACATTGGTTAATGCCTGCCTTTCAGGTTCTCCTAAAAATGGAATGTTCTGTGCATAGTACTCTGTTAATATGCGAGCTATTTTAACTTTTTGTGTGGGTTTATTTTTATTGCTTGTAACGATTTCGTTTACACTTGTTTGTACGTCTTGAGGAATATTCATACTCATAATACTGCATCCTTAATTAGAAGAGAGATTGGTTATATAATTTGCTGCTTCCCCTAAACTGGTGGTTATTTCTATAGTCTGTTCATCGCTTATATTGGCTTTTGCAAGAGAAAGAGCATTTTTTGCAGTCCTTATGGCATCTATCAATTCATGTTGGCTATTTGTCGCTTGTAAAGCATTTTCTATTGCTGTTGTTACGGTATCAAGATCATCATTATCGTTCACAGGAGGAACTGTAGGGGCTATTTGTGTAAGAATTCTATTGGTTTGCTGTACCAATTGCTGTCGTAGTGCTGTGAGAACTTGATGGCTTTGTTGCACTAATATACGATTGAGTACAGCAAGTATGACGTTTTTATTGGCGCTTATTGTTTGATCTGTACTTGTTTGCTCAGCTACTCGAGAGCAAATATTATTAATCTCTTGGTATGAAAATAGAGGTGGCTGGAGTAAGGCTATTTCCTCTATCAGAGCGCGCTCAGCGTTTGTACATGCCAGGGGTGAAGGAGGAGAGCCCGCTCCAAGGAGTCGAGTGGGCACAAGATTTTTAAATGATTGTATAGATAATAACACTTTGATAAGTTTATGTTTATCACATCTTGGCGTACCGTTTAACCGAGTAATGAAGTCTGCGCAAGCGTCATCATTAATTCTTGTTTTCAAATAATTTATTATGTCTAGGTTATTTGCGAGGACGGCATATGACAAAGCAGAATATAGAACTTCATTTTTCTTCGCAGGTGGTATCTTATCGAGAATAGCAACAAGTATGCTTTGTTTACCTCTGGCTGCAGCTATGTCTGAAATCCAAACATCATTGCGTATTAGTTGTATTAAAATATTAGGGTTGCTTACTTGTATCAGCTGTACAGCTGTCGCATCGAAGTAAGAATCAGAGCGATAACACAGAGCGGATAAGAGTATGTGACGTTGTTCTTCAGGTATTATACGTGTCAATATGCCTATCATAGTGTTTGGAACTGTTTCTGAAGGAAACAGATCATCTATGGCAGCATTTACCTGCGCGGATAGCCGAAGGTACGTGCCTCTGTCCTGCACTGTTACTAAGTTGTTCACAGCACTGCTTAGGGCTCGCTCTTGTGCTGTTTGGTGCGTAAAAAGTTCCCAGGCCTGCCCGCGTGTTTTAACCTCCAATAGATTCCCAAGGTCTGTAATATGCTGTTCTGCCGTATTCGCTGCCTGTTCTGCTGCTTGTGCAGCCCGTTCTGCTGCAACTACTCGTTGTTCTGCAGCTATCTGCGCTTGGGCGACTTGGCTCTCCAGGCTTGCTGCAACCTCATGTACAGCTCGCTGTTGCGTCCCTACATTATCTAAAGCAGTTCTTAGATCTAATTGCAACGTCTCAAGGCTTTTTTGTTGCCCACTCACGCTTTCGCCAGTAAGGGCATTTAGGGTATTGAGTGCTGCTGTTAATTCAGTTCGATCTGATGCCGTGTTACTACTACCTATTCTGCCTTTCAATTGTTGTACCTGCTCTTGTACACGTGTAATATCGTGTATTCTTCGCGCAAGAGCGCCTCGTGCCTCATTTGCTGTGGCAATTGCTGCTTGTTCTTGACTCCTTGCATTATTTATCGATGTTACTAAAGTACGTATATCTTGTAGATCTTCTCCAGGCAATACTGGAGCAGTATTAAAAGCACTTAACGCTGTTTGGTAGGATTGTCTTGCTGTTGTTGCCGCTAGTCGCGCTTCATGTGCACTTTGATATGCTCTTTGATGAGCTAGGCGAATCTCTTCTACTGGGGTATCTGGAGCGAGACTTGAAACAGTTGTAGTGATACTGCGCACGCGTGCCTCAGCACTTTGCTGAGCCTGCTCTGCAGCGTTGCAACTATTTTCAAGAGATGTGGCTATTGTCGCTGTGGCTTCAGCGCTGTAATTTATGGTGGGGAGCGGAACTGATATTGGAGTAAGAATGGAAGGGCCCTGGAGCAGGGGTGTAGCAGTGCTCAGTAGATTAGCCGCAGTAGTCGTGGCATCTGTGGCTCTTGCAAGTAGGGTAGCTGATGTTTCAGGCCGTGGTGGCAATCTTGATCTCATCGTCGTATCATGTGGTGCCACCTCAGGTGGAGCTCCAAAGCTTGAGGGTATAGATGGCGCTACAGATTCAGCACGGTCTCTGCTTTCGTCTGCTAAGGCTATCGGTAGTTCGAGCCTCAAATGCACAGATGGTGCTGCTATAGATTCAACGCGATTTCTGGTTCCTTCTGCTGCGGTTGTTGCAATAGTCGCGTTTGATGCTGATGGCAGTCGTGTCTGCACGGACACTGAAAGGCGTCTGTGACTAGCTGAAGCAGGAGGCGTATCGAGTGCACGACATTCAATTTGCTCGGATTGAGCAATCTTCTGATTAACAATATCGCGAAGATTACGAAGCTTTTGACGCTGTGGGGTGGAGAGTGCGCGTACGTCTAGATCGTTAAAGGCACCTCTAATGGCATCAATAGCAGTGGACGTTATCGGTTGACTTCCTTTTGAGGAGATCATTAGAGTTTTTCTTGGGCTTGTGGAAGGGCTTGCTGAAATAAATATAGCGTCTGCAATGTTTTTAATAAATTTCTGGCGCTGTATGGCCTGTGCTGTATTTGGATCCGCATCTGATAGAAGCCTGGAACGTCGCGAATCTGCAACATGACAGGTATTCAATATGTTTTCATATGCATTTAACAGTAGATTGCGTGATTGTACGGGAGTCATATATACCTCATTTTTATTCTCTACTTTCATCCTAGCACACAGGCGGAAAATTTAAAAATAAAAATTTAAATATAAGCGGAAATTTAAATATAAGTATGTATTTCACCCGCTGCATGACTACCTATGAACGCAAAATCCAACTGGATTTTGCGTTCATAGATAAGGATTTACCATACAGTTGTAATTAATTCGGTTTTATATATAATTAAAAATATAACTATATATCTATAGTATTAATATTATTTTTATTAAAAAGGAGGAGATAAAATGAACTTTTTGACTGGTTTAGGTGCGCAAGCAGCGCAAACCATAACAAGTATGTGTAATAGTATAGCAAACACATCATCTGCTGTAAAAAATCGAATAATAGAGAGTGCAACGGCTGCAATACAGCCATGTATTAGCAGGATACAACAAAGGTGTGCAAATTCTGAGACATCTGTTACTCTTCAAGAAGTGGCCGCACAAGAGCTGCTTTTAGAGAGTGGGCGTCGAGAGAGAGCAGAGCTTATAACTGAAAGGCCCCTGTCGCTTGCCGATGCTGAGAGGGTAGTCGCGAAGGTTAATGCGATAATGGCAAGAGGAGTAGCGCCCAGTGTAGCTGCAGCACAAGTTAGGATGGAACTATCACTACCGTCAGAATCTGAGCTTCATTCTGAAGTTGTAGACGCAGATCAAGCACTAGACGATGCTACAAACCAAGTTGAAACCGAGCTGAGAAACGATATTCAAGAACTATCACAAGCAGAGCGAGACATACTGGCGGCAGAGACTCCCTCAGATACAATCACCGATGAAGCAATGGCTCGTACAGCACATGCACAGCATTTAGCGAGAAGAGTAGCTGAAACAGCGCTTCGACTTGCAGAACTGCGTCATTGTAAAACAGCGCTTCATGGCGCAATAGAGGCAGCAAAGAATGATGTCAATGAAGCAAGAAATTTACCAAGTGAAACAAGCCCTCAAAGATTGCATAAATTCAATGCTATTCGAGAGGCTAGTCGCGATTTGGCAAATCTTGTCCAGCGATTACATCAGCTTCCAGTACAAATCGGTGAAGCAGAAAGAAACGTACAAGATGCGCGACTTGACAATGTTGTAGAGCAGCGTCGGCAGCCTACAAGTCAACCATCGTCTCAGTCACAACCTCAGCCTAGGCGCCGGCCTCGAATCATTCAGCGCCCACCGACGCCAACGATACAGCCCTCAACCACTTCAATGCAGACGCCTCCTCAGCCACGTGGTAAAAGAAGACCAGCACAAATTCTTGAAAGCAATGAGCCCACAACACCACAGCCTTCTACAACACCGCCTCCTTCTACAACATCACAACCTAAGCGAACAAAAGGTACAGCACAATAAAGTAACGTCATGTGCACTTTTCCTGATGGAAAAGTGCACATGACGAAAATAGAGCATGCGCAATGTACGTGGGACATCCTCTCTAATCTCTCTGTTCAGACCTTTATTATCAATGCCTTTAGCACCCCACACGCCTCTGACAAGCTCTCTCTGCAGCTTCTCCTGTGGCTCTCCCTGTAAAAAAAGCAACCATGGCTTGTGTTAGCTATAACGTTTGTTATGCTAATATTCCTTAGCCTGATGCGTATGCGTGAAGCGCAAGCGTGTGCGTTAGCGCACGACTTGCGTGGCACTTGGGGGAAGCTCTGCCGCTCCAGAGAGGAGAACAGGGAGTGCCTTCAGTGCTTCCTCGAAGGGAATCACATCAATAGGGCCGTGATATTGTCGGCTGTCGCCGAGATAGAGAAGATAGAGTTTTGCCTCGGGATAATCTTTGTGAAATTCCTGGAGGCCATCCATGGCTTTACGGCTTACTGAGCGCCCTCGCTTTATTTCAAAGGCATGAAAGCCTTGTGGGCCATAGGCTATGAAATCCACTTCGTTGCCATGAGCGGTGCGCCAAAAGAAAAACTTATACCCTAAACGATAATAATCGTTAATGGCAAGCAGCGATTGGAAAAAGAGGCTCTCGAGCGCTATTCCTTCTGCTTCTTCTTGGGTATCCAATAGTCCCATGGGCCTGAGTTTTCGATACACACCTACATCAAAAAAATAAAACTTGCCATGCATGACAAGCCTGCGTTTACTGCGCTTGGTAAAAGGAGGCAGTTGCCTTGCAATAAGCATATCTTCTAGGATTGTAAAATAGGTAGTAATTGCCGAGCGAGCAACTCCCACTTCTCGTGCAATTTCTGTGATATTAAGGAGAGACCCTTGCGAAAAGCTTGCAACCTCTAAGAAACGGAAAAACGCATCTACATGCCTTGTCGCAGCTTCTTGCACGAGCTCTTGTTGCAGATATGCTTGCAAATATGTCTCTAAATATAAATCAGGATCCGCCCCTGTGACTGCCTGTGGCAAGAGTCCAAATTTCAATACTTTTGCAAGCTGAAAATGATCACCTAGTTCCTGAATAGTAAGCGGATGCATATGATAGTGGAGAGCGCGTCCTGCAAGTAAGTTAGTGCCTTGGCGACGCAAACTCCGAGCGCTTGATCCTGTGAGCAAAAAACTGTATCCTTTGCTTTCGATAAGACGATGTACTTCATGTAAGAGAAGAGGCACTCGCTGTACTTCGTCGAGGACAATCAGGTTTTTCCAATCCCGGGGAATCAGGGTTTCCAGCCTGCCTGGATCCGCCATTAGTTCTTTGTATAACGAAAATTTGAGAAGATCGAGATACAGGGCCTCAGGCAAGGTCGCCTGAATCCATGTCGTCTTTCCTGTGCCTCGAGGGCCAAAGAGAAAGTAGGAAGTACGAGGTGCTATGTTGATTTTGAGCAATCTGTCGAACATAACTTCATTTTGCATGCAATTTGCATTTTTTTCAAGCAAAATGCACGCAATTTTACTACTGCTTGTCTCGAATGCAGGACTACGGTATTATACTGAACATGATGAAAAAGCTATGCACACTACTCTTCATGTATGTGTTTTTTTTATGGAGTCCCTGTCTTTTCGCAACTGATGAGGCGGCCGATTTTTCTCAAAAACTGAGCGCTGCAATTACTTTTCCTGCAGGGGAGGAGCATCATATTGGGCGCATTGTGATTAATGATCGGCAAAATGGTATTACCACAGCGACATGGATTTATGTAAGCTCAGCACTTAGCGTTTACAAAAAAACAAAACCCGCCTGCATTATCCTTGAGCTTGATACGCCGGGCGGGGAGGTATTTACTGCAGAGCGTATTGCCGATGCCCTCCAAGAAATGGACACGCAGTATAACATACCTGTTATTGCCTATGTGAACAACTGGGCGATGTCTGCTGGGGCGCTCCTTGCCTATTCGTGCCGCTTTATTGTTATTGCTAAAGGAGCCAGCATGGGTGCTGCAGAGCCTGTGACTCTCGGTGCTACAGGGCAGATGGAGGCAGCTCCGGAGAAAATCACTTCTGCACTGCGCTCGGATTTTGCAAGTCGGGCGCAATTTTTTGGCAGAAATAGTGCTATTGCCATGGCAATGGTAGATAAAGACCTGATCCTTGTGCGGCGCCAAGGCAAGATTATAACCCTTGATACCGAAGATCAGGTCCATAAAGATGGACCCCAGCCCGATGTTATTTTAAAGCCTAAAGGCAAGCTCCTCACACTCAATACCGAGCAGCTTATGGAGTATGGTGTGGCCGATATGATGCTTCCGCCTATGCGCCTGCCTCCACTTACCGAACAAGAGGAAAGACAAGAACAAGAAACTGGCCGTATCCCCTTGCAAAAATCGCCTTTTATACAAATTCCCTTTTTTGAACATGCTCTTCCTTGTAGCATCGACACCTTTCGAGAAGACTGGCAGACCCGCTTTTTGGCATTTTTAACCCTCCCTGCAGTCTCATCCATTCTTTTCCTAGGCCTAATTGTGGGCTTTTATATGGAGATGACCTCGTCAGGCTTTGGGATAGCGGGCCTTGTAGGGCTCCTCAGCCTCTTTTTTATCGTTCTCTCCTCATTTGCCCTTGAAGCAGTAGCCTGGTTTGAGCCTATTATGCTCCTCTTTGGTCTCTTTCTTATTGGCCTTGAGCTGTTTTTCTTCCCTACCATGGGCATTCTTGGAGTGCTCGGCACCCTCTTTATGGTCGTAGGCCTTATGGGAATGGTGCTGCCAGGTATTGAATCCGTACAGTTTAACGGCGAAGTTCTCAATAGCGCAGGTGAGTATGTGCTTCATCGCTTAGGGTGGATTTGCGGGGCCATCGTAGTAGCAGCATTTATAATTATTATTTTAAGTAGATTTATGACGCCTAAGTTTCGTCTGATGCATCGCATTATTCTTGAAGATACACCGCTCTTAAGCTCGGGCACGCATGCTATGCATGCAGCTGAAATAGTGCCAGAGGTGCCTATACAGGTGGGTGATGAGGCTATTGTGTCAGTGACATGTAGGCCAAGTGGAAAAGTGATCTACAAAGGAATAGAGCTCGATGTAGTAAGCACAGGGGACTTTCTTGAAAAGGGAAAACGTGTTACAATAGTGCGCATAGAGGGCTTAAAAATTTTTATTGAATAATTCCTATGTTTACTGCATTTATTGTACTCTTTATCGGTCTTCTGCTCATATTTCTTGAGTTTTACACGCCAGGTGGGGTGCTTGCTATTACAGGCGCTATTTTTCTGCTCGGTGCAATTACCTTATTTTTGCTTGCATCAACATCACTTCTTGCCTCTGTTGGCTTTGTAGCGCTTACGCTTGCTCTTTTAGTAGTAACAATTTGGTATGCACTGTATCGAATTCGGTCAAGTACCGGAAACACCTTTTATTTGTCACAAGATCAAGAGGGCTATCAAAGCGCTCGTTTTGATGCCGCATTAATCGGAAAAAAAGGCGTAGCTCTTACGGATTTTAGCCCTTCAGGATATGCCTTGATAGAAGGTCAGCGTGTTGCCGCTCAGTGTCGCGGTCCCTATCTCGATAAGGGAAGTCCTATCGAAGTCATAGGCGGTGAAGGAAATTACGTTATCATTAAACCTGTAGAAACAATGGAAAAAGTATGAAAATACCAGTATTTTTGCTCGAAGGCGGCGAAGTGTCGTTTTTGTTTATCGCACTTGCGATCGTTATCATCATTATAGTAGCGATCATGGCCAAGTTTGTTAGTTTATGGTTTCAGGCATTTGTGTCAGGGACACCGATATCACTTTTTAACATTATCGGTATGAGTCTTCGTAAAATTCCTCCACGCACCATTGTCAACGCTCGTATTAACTCGTATAAAGCGGGCTTAAAACTCATTACCGTTGCTGATCTTGAGACGCACTACCTTGCTGGCGGTCATGTTCTGGATGTGGTGGCAGCACTGATTGCAGCCGAAAAGGCAAACCTGCCTCTTGACTGGAAGCGCGCAACGGCTATTGACCTTGCAGGCCGCGATATTTTAGATGCGGTGAGAACATCGGTAAATCCTAAGGTCATTGACTGTCCTGATCGCTCTCGTGGCTCGACCTATATTACCGGCGTTGCAAGAGACGGCGTGCAGCTGCACGTTACCGCACGGGTGACGGTGCGTACAGCCATTGAGCGTTTAGTGGGCGGTGCGACCGAGCAGACCATCATAGCGCGCGTGGGTGAAGCGATCATTGGCGCCATCGGTGCCGCAGATACGCATCTTATTGTACTTGAAAATCCACAGCTTATATCCAAGCGAGCGCTTGAAAAAGGGCTTGATGCGGGTACTGCCTTTGAAATCCTTTCTATTGACGTAGCAGATGTGGCCATTGGTGAGAACATCGGAGCAAAACTGCGTGCAGATAAGGCCGAATCGGATAAGAGGATAGCGCAGGCCAAGGCCGAAGAGCGACGTACTATGGCGGTAGCTATGGAACAAGAGCAGAGCGCCGAAGTAAAACGCATGGAGGCCAAGTACATTGAAGCCAAAGCCATGATTCCTCTTGCCATGGCCGATGCCTTCAGAGCTGGTAAGTTAGGCGTGATGGATTATTTTCGCATGGAAAATATTCAAGCCGACACTGCCATGCGAAAGGACATAGCTGGAGACAAGTGTGATGAGTGAGAACAACAACACTGACATCTCCGATTTTATCGGCATGATCATTGCTTTCGTTGCAGTGATATATACGGTTGTTGTGAATATCAAAGATGTGCTTTTTCCTAAAAAACGCGTGCCTCTTCCGAATAGAGAAGACAGGACTTTGGAGGAGATGCGCACGCAAATAGAACAGGAAGACGAAGAAGAGTTTGACGAAGAAGAGGAGCAAGTGTCAGTAGTCATGCCGCTACCAGTGCATAAAGAGGTAGAAGCTCCGAGTGATAGAGGCTGGCCACGTCCTGAAGAAAAATTCGTATTTCGTCCCACTCTTGAAGGCTTTACGCAGAAATCGGTTATTGCCGAGCGCAAGCTCGAAACCCACCTACATGAGGCCGAAGCCCTGGTTAGTCCTGCTCTCAAAGCATGGGGAGGGGTAACTCCACCTCCCAAGACAGCGGCTACCAAGTCTTCTCTAGTACGAAGCTATCTTAAGAGTTTGTCATCTAAAAAAACCCTTATTATTGCGCATGAGATCGTCAGGCCATGTAAGGGAATGTAGATTATTATCCACGAAGTTTCACCACATGTAGCGAAGGCATCCCTCCCCTTGCCATCTGCGCATCCCACTCAGGATAATCAACAATGTCTATGCCTGGCCTACTATTTTGCAATGCCTGTATTCCATTGCGACTCACATCCGTATTCATAATCCATATACGTTCTAAAGGAAGTTCATGAAGATAGCGTAGTCCCGTATCAGTTATTTGAATACAACGCGAGAGATCTAAAGACCGAAGCGGCAGATTTCTGAGATGGCGCAAGTCATCGTCATCTAACATATAACAATTTTTAAGAATCAGAGTCTGCACCTGAGGGCATGCAGTGCACAGTCGTTGAAACAGCTTGCCTGTCAGATACTCATTCCCTGGTCTTAATGGTATACAGCAAGAATGGGAACAAGCTGTGATCAAAGCATCTGTTGCACTCTCAGTACAAAACAAGCCTGTCTCTCGACACTCCAGGCGCTTTAGAGTAGCCAACGAGTTGGTAAAAGTTGTTACAAAAGTGTTCATTGCGTTCTCAGTAGGAAATAGGTTTCTTACAAATGGGACCTGGCGTATTCCCTCCGTTCTGGTAAAGCAGAGGAACCAAGAACGTGGATTAATAATATATTTTGCTTCATGCAGGATATGACAAATAATAGAGCTATTGCTTTGCTCATCACGTATAAGTTGCAGGAGTATTTCTGCTTGTTGTGCAGAGGGAAGTGAAGCAATAAATGTGCAAACGTCTATGGCATCAGCTCCTAGATACTGTCCAATTATTCCAAGGAGAGTACTCGGAATGCTGTCTATTGACCTATTGTGAGTGGTGCTTAGTGGGGTAGTCACGTGGGTTTTTGCTAGAGATGAAGAGGAGGCTGCTGATTCACAAGATGTCCATGCAATAGAGGGTCGTGAGGCAAAAGATGATGAGGATGCCTGGAGCGGGCTCACAGTGAGCCTTTTAAAAGCGAGAGGAAGCGGGTTAGTAGCTGAGAGTGTAGTCAGTGCAGTAGAGATGTACGAAGATGATGAGGAACATCTTGAATAGTAAGAGTTATAAGAATAATTTGTTGCCCGGCGGCCTAGTAAACTGGGAATTACAGCCGATGAAGATGAAATTGCAGCCGCTGAAGTGGATGATGACGATGATAGGCAGGAGTTATTATTAATATTAAACATATATTTTACAGTTATTTAAATTTTTTATTTTCTTCGTATTTTGTGTATATATGTGCTCCATGCATCCATCTCTGCTTCTTTCTTTGCATGCTGCCGCCAATGATCGCGTAATGTTTTAAAATCAACGATTTCTATATGTCTTGGCAAAAAATTACGCCGTAGTTGGCGTATTCCAAATTTATCTACTCTTGTACCGCCAAGGCATATTTGTTGTAAGGGAAGCCTATAGAGGGCATTCAGGCCGGCATTCGTTATTCGTTTACAATTTCTGAGATTTAAAAACACTAATGGTAGCTCTGAGAGATGTTGTAGGTTTGCATCCCTTAGCTCCTCGCATCCCAAAAGACTTACTTTTCGAAGAGGAATCCCTGAGAGGTGTCGCAGTCCTTCGCCAGTGAATTGACGGTTTTGTATAATATGCAAATTTCGAAGATTGTGCAGTCTACTCATTGGTTCTATATCAGCGTCTTGCAAGTTGTTGCACTTTTTCAGGGTAATGGTGACGAGTGCTGGGCATGCTGTACATAGAGCATCGAGTTGTTGGCTATTCATGAGACAAGGTTGCTGCTCTTCTAATACGCCGCACTCAAGGCACTCGAGCCTTTGCAAAGCACTCTTAAATGTGGTTGTAAAGGTATTTATTGCTTGATTTGTGGGGAATATATCTCGTATAAATGGGACCTGTCGTATTCCAACCGTTCTGCTAAAAATAAGGAGAAACGGGTATTGCCTCGCATCATCGATAGTATATTCTGCTTCATGCAAGATATGGTGTATAATGGAGCTATTGCTTTGGGCATCACCTATAATTTGAAGGAGCGCTCCTCCTTGCTGTTCATGGGGAAGCGATGCAATAAATCTGCGAACATCTCTTGCATCATTCCCTAGATATTGTCCAATTATTCCAAGTAGACATGTGGGAACTATGCTCGCGCCCCAATTGCGAGGTTGCATGGGGCTCGTTGGAGTAAAAGAGGATGAAGAAGAGGATGTCACCGAGGGATTTTGCACAGTGAGTCTTCCAAAGGTGAAAGAGAGAGAGGGGGTGGCTGAGAGTGTAGTCAATGCAATAGAAGAGCATGAAGAGGATGAATAAAATCTTGAAGAAGAAGGGTTATAACAAAGTGCAACCGACCGCCCGAATAGACTGGGGGTTACAGCCGATGAAGATGAAATTACAGCTGCTGAAGTTGATGAAGATGATGATAGACTTGAATTATTATTAATATTAAACATGTGTTTTCCTATATTTGTATTGTTAATAAAAGTACAAGTATAGTAAAACGGAACAAAAAAAGCAATTCGTAATTATCCGCATTCGTAATTATCCACCACGTTATAGCTAATACAAGCCATGGTTGCTTTTTTTTACAGGGAGAGCCACAGGAGAATAGCTGCAGAGAGAGCTTGCCAGAGGCGTGTGGGGGGCTTGGGGTGTTGGTGTTTATGGCCTGGGTTGCTTTTTTTACAGGGAGAGCCACAGGAGATAGCTTACAGAGATAGCTTGTCAGAGGCGTTAGGGGTGTTAGATGCGTTGGTGATTAAGGTCTGGACAGTGGGGAGATTAGAGAGAAAACTAAGAGATCATTATGGGCTTATAAGAAGCACCGAAGATGCATTTACAACGAGCGTACGCTCGCTGTAGTCCAAGCATATAAAAATCGCATGGCAAATACATTTGCCAATCGATTTCTATATGCTTGGACTTTTCCACTTTCAGTGGAAAAATGCATCGAACACCCCCAAACCTCTGCTCCTCTCTTGCAGCTATCTCTGCAACTCTTCCTCTGCAGCTCTCTCTGTAAAAAAGACTCCCCAAGCTGTAACTACCACTACCTCAAGCCCCCCACACGCCTCTGACAAGCTCTCTCTGTAAGCTCTTCTCCTGCAGCTCTCCCTGTTAAAAAAATGTGCCAAAGCCTGTGAGAGCTATGGCTTAGCCTGATGCATATGCGCAGCGCGAGGGGCAGTAGGATGAATCATCATCAAAACGCCTCATCAAAATGCCTGCCCGATGCTGAAATACACCTGAAAGGGTGGGTCGAGTCTATGCCTTCTATTGAGAGGGACGGCAATATCGAGGCGGAGGGGACCAAGGGGAGTGCTGTAGCGAGCGCCAATGCCTACCGATTGCAGGAGTTTTTCATCGAGTACTGGAAAGTTGACGCTGTAGACATTTCCCACATCATAAAAGAGCACCCAGCCAATACCAGAGGAGGTGCGCATTCTGGCCTCTAAGCTGCCAGCAAGGAGGGATCTTCCTCCTGTGGGCTTGCCATGTTTATTTAGAGGACTGACAGTGAGGTAGCGATAGCCTCGTAGCGTACTTTCAGAGCCAGAGAAAAAGCGATCGGGGGGCGGGATCGTGTGCTTTGCTGCCCCGAAGATATTGCCAAAGACGAGTTTTGTGGCAAGTGTGATGCTATCTTCAAAGAGGGAGTAGTAGTAGGTAGCGGTGCTGGTGTGGTTCAGGTAAAAGAAATTGGGTGTGATGCATTGATATGCCGGGGTGAGCTTTGTATGCAGGAGCTGCCCTGTTAAGGGATCGAGTCGGTTCTTGACACTGCGCCAGCGAAGAGAAAGGGGCATTTTTACGAGGTAATACGTTGCTTTTCCTTCAAAGTTGTTCGAATGCAGGCTCTCTAGCTTGCCCCCTAAAGAGCTTTCAAGGTTGTCATACCAGTGTTTGAGATGGGAAAGCGCAAGGCTCACTTCTTGGCTAAAATAGGCAATGGTATCTTGGCGGTTGAATTCGATGGCATAGAGACGCTCGTCTTCATAGTTTGGCGTATGCGGCCTTCGATAACTCAAAATTAAGGTTTGGAATTGTCGCCACACATCACAATTTACTGATATTTTTTCACCCATTCCACGAATATTGCGATTTTCCCAGTTACAGTGAGCGCCAGGGCCTTTGGTTGTCATATAGCTGATACTGGTTCCTATGCTTTTATGCTTGGCTTCGTCGACGATAATGGTAATGGGAAGCTCCCCGTTTGCAAAATGGCTCTGCTGTTCTTGAATGGTACTCCGGCTGAAAAGGCCACTTTTTTCGAGGCGCTCTGTAGTTTGGCGGATCTTTTCTGGGTTGTAGAGCGCACCCTCTTGCCAGGCAATAAAGCGATGCAGCGCTGTGGCATCGACACTGTGGGTGCCAATAATAGTGGTCTTGCCGAATTTGACGAGGGGGCCTGTATCGAGGAAAAAAGTGACTGAGAGGGTGTGGTCGGCACCATCGGCAACGGCTTGTTTTTTGATGCTTTTACAAAAGGCGTAGCCGAGAGAGCGGCATCGCTCGAGAGCTTTTTCTTCCGCTGCAAGAATTGTTTTTGTAGATGCTGGGGCTCCAATAGTAATGCCAAGCTCTGCAGGGGTGATATCTGGAAATGGTTGTAGGGTATGAAAGGCGTCTTCAGAGCCGCTGACAAGCGATATTTCTTTGATGGTATAGAGCGGGCCCAGTAGCACATGGAAGATGACCTTAGGTGTCTCTCCACGGGCAATGGAAAAGCTGACATGAGATTCTAAGTAGCCATAGTAGTGACATGTGTCATTCATCTTGCCGAGATCTGCCTCCACGCGTTTTCTGAGGGCATGAAGCGTGGTGATGGGCTTTTTCTTTCTTGTGACAATGGTTTGTGAGGTGGTTTTTAAGGCATGGAGGAGCTCTTTATCTTGCACGCCATCAATTGCCACGGTGTATTCGAAGGCGAAAAGGGGCAGTGGAAGAAGTAACAAGCATAACAGTATCGCCCATGCTCGCAGGCTCGCAAGGGCGATACTGTGTGATGGCGTGGCGTTTTTTCTCATGTGGGGGAGGAGTGTGAAGGAAGACATACCGTGCATAGCATCATACACTCCCACAGAGCCCCCTGTTTTGTGCCGTGGTCAGTAGAGCCCCACCTCTCTTGCAGGCATCTAAGCTGTGTCTGTAGCAGCGTGGCCGCGTTGCAAGGAGTGCAAGTGGTAATGGAAGACGGCCATTGCGACAGCATTTCTGCAGTGGTAGGCAATCTAATGCGAAGCTGGTTGGTAAACAGTAGATAGAGCGTATTGAGGTGCGTGATATGGGCATTGCTAGAGAGTGTATATCCCTCTTGCATGACGATTTGCGTAAGTCTTTGCAATGTGCCGTGGGTTTTAAGAAACAGTATTTTATCGAGTACTTCATTTAAAAAGTCCTGTGGCATAGGGATAGAGAACTTTGTAAAATTCAGGGTCTCCACAGGCCCAGGAGCAATATGATCAAGCAGCGCCAAGCATTCTGTTTTTGTTTTTACAAGTCCTAGTTGTGAATCGACCCACTCTTGGTCAGGGTGATATGCATAGATGATGGAAACGGGGTCCGAAGGTAGCGCCGTTACTGCGGCCACAGTATTTCTGAGTGTTGCCGATAGTGACATAGTATATTTCCTTGTTACAGGCCCGCTAGGGCTGGAATATGTATAGTCCAGGGCAGCGCCCTGGGTGGGTGGCAGGTCGCAGGCCTGCCAAAAAAATAATGAAGGCCTAAAAGGCCGACATATGGGGGAAATTGTAAGAGAACGAGATATTTTTTGCCATAGCCAATTTATCGACCATATTTCACGCTCTTTCATAAAAATAAAAAATTAATTTTACTATATTGTTTCATTTTGCTATATCGTTGATTAGTAGAGGAGCAACACTATGGCAAAAAATAAAAAGGGTGAAAACATCCCTGCAAGGCTGCGTGCAGCAAAAAATGTTGAGGATTTGAATATTATTGCTTTGGAGCTGGCAGAGCAGCTCATGCAAGACAGCGAGCCATCTGAGGCGGCACACCTGCTATCAGAGCAGGCAAGGCTAGAAAAAGTACGTAACGAAATACGCACATCACTGCAGACTCTATATAACCGACTCGAGAGTGGTACGAGAGTGATTATTACCATGCTGCAAGAAATGGCACAGACAAATACCGAAATGAATTATAACGCGCTCCTTACTGACATAAAAAAAATTGGCGCATTTTTTGACAATATGCCAGGGCGTGAAGATGAGTATCGCAAGCAATTTATTGCAAATATGACTATTCAAGAGATGTGTGCCATCAGTGATGCAACGATAGAGGCCTTATACCAAGCAGCAAAATGCATTTATGAGAAGCAACACTATGAAGAAGCCGTAGATGCCTTTACCTTCTTAACAACGATAAATGGCAAAAAATATGTGTTCTGGCTTGCTCTTGGGAACTCAGAATATTTCTGTCAAAACTATGAGGCAGCACTTCAGGCGTATCGTGTTGGGGGAGAGCTTAATCCGGCAGATCCTACCTATCCGCTCTATGCTGCTGCCTGCTACGAGGCAATGTCTGATTTCGATAATGCTCTCGGTGCCCTTGAAAATACGCTCAATATCATCGACTATACCAAAGGCGATCCTGCCCTAAGGCACGAGGTGATAGCAAAGCGAGAAAAAATAAAGAATATGAAGCGTCGTACAAAATAGTAAACAACGATGTAAAAGAAGGAGAATTTTATGACCCCATCGCCATCAAGTTTAAATGTAACTTCAGTATCACCCATACAAGGGCAACAATCAACAACTGGTACTCGAGTATCAATAACCCCAGCGAGTCTTCCTAGTAACTCAGGAGGAATGGGTGGACTGGAAAGAGCAGGGCGCGGCTTTTTAGGTGTCGTTAGTATTGTGTTTTTAGGATTGCGGTTTATAGGAGCCGGGGCGATCACGCGGAGTTTGGAAACCGCTGTGAAGCCTTTTAAGTGGTGCTTTGGTGGCGTAAATAACGGCACTGTTCAAGCTACTCAGACGCTAAGGCCTGCGGTACATAGCTGAAAAATTTAATGCACATCCTACGTGTACATGCAGTATATAGAAATGTGGTTATACACCTCTCTATACTGCTTTGTTTATTTCTACTCCCAAGCCCCCTTGCGGGCACCCATCACCGGTCGCCCCCTCGCGACCTGTCGCGGTTTGTGCAGGCCCATCGCTATGCCGAGCTTGGAAAGCGTCTACGGAATCACAACAAGGCATTTACCCTACTTACCCACCTCGCAAAAAAGCATCACGATCCTATCCTGACACGCACGCTCAAGGCGGCCTCTACCATTTTACAGCTTAGCCGCACGCAAAAACAAAGGCTTGGCATGACCGAAGGAGAGCTTATCCAGATTGCGTTGTATATGGAGACGGCATTTGCTCAGATCAGGAAGACTCATCCCTATCTTCCTTCGCAAGAAAGTGGCCTTGCACGCACCATTGAATATGATCCTGCAACAGGGCTTCGCTTTATCCATTTGGAGCATGTGCGACTTGTTGGTCGCGGATCGACAAAACGCGTTACTAAATCGCTTCTCTATAGCACACGAAAGCCCCAATTTGTAGCCAGGTGCAGTGCCCCTCAGAGCTTACGGGAGGAGTATGCCCTCTTAAAAAGGCTGCAGGGCGTGTATGGTATTGTGAATGTTATGGCGTTTACAGAGCACGATGCACATGGACAGCATTACCAGACGCTCTTTTGCGAGCTCTACCGATATGGCTCGCTGCAAAAACGGCTCTTCACATGGCTCCAAAAAATATCTCTGAAAGAAAAAATACGTCTTGCATATGATATGGTATCAGGGCTCGAGGGCATGCACAAGCTGGGTATTGTGCACCGTGATATCAAAGGCGAAAATTTCTTGCTCACCTACCACAATCATCACTATAAAGCCGCTATCGCTGATTTAGAACTGGCTCGGTATACCCATGAAATGGAGGCCGCGCAGTCCTGTATGCAGGTTCAGTGGCCCTTTAGGCCGCCTGAGTACTATTCGCTGCAGCATAAAATGGCGACTACTTACTTGAAAGGCGACATATTTGCTGTAGGTTCAATCCTATACGCTCTCTTGTATGGCAAAAAACCTGCATGGCAAAAAGAGGGGCATATAGGGCGTCTTGAAAGCGCCCCTCGAGAGAGTGTATATAAAATTCATCACGATGTTGTTTGTAATCAAATACAGAGGCGACGACAACTACTTGTAGAAAAAAGGCATTTAGAGAATACTTTAAGTCTCCGGGAGAAATTCGAGCTCCTCATCTTGCATATGGTCCATGAGGACTCTCATATGCGGCCTACGAGCAAGAGAGTCCGGAATACGCTAAGGAGACTGATTCATGCAAAACAGAAAAAATAGTGATGCCATCTATACACGCCTGTCTGGTGTGATGCCTGGCGGGGTGAGCTCGCCCGTACGCGCATGCCTTGAGCACCAGATGACCCCGCTTGTTGTCAGCCGCGCTGAAGGCGCGTATCTTTTTGATGTCGACGACAACCAATACCTCGATTACTGTATGTCCTGGGGGGCACTTATTCATGGGCATGCCCATCCGGTAGTTATTGAGGCAGCGCTCACGAGGCTTCGTGAGGGCAGTAGCTTTGGCTGTACAACGCCGTATGAAGAAGCACTTGCCTCGAAAGTGATCTCACATATGCCAGCATGCGAAAAGGTGCGTTTTGTTTCGTCAGGAACAGAGGCAACTATGAGCGCTATTCGGCTTGCACGCGGCTTTACCGGGCGCTCCGGCATTATCAAATTTCAAGGCGCCTATCATGGGCATGCCGATGCCTTTCTTGTTCAGGCAGGCTCAGGCTCTCTTGGTTTGAATGGCACTTCTACCTCTCTGGGTATCCCTAAGGAGCATATTCAATGGACAGCATGCCTTCCCTATAATGATATTCAGGCCTTTGATCAATATGTAAAGCAGCATGCCGCCTCTATTGCCTGCGTCATTGTGGAGCCCATTGCCACGAATATGGGCCTCGTGCCACCAAAAGAGGGCTTTTTGCATACGCTGCGGCAGCGTACCAAGGAAATAGGCGCTCTCTTGATCTTTGATGAAGTAGTGACTGGGTTTCGTGTGGGGCTCGGCGGCGCTGCGGCCTATTATGGGATTACTCCGGATCTTATCTGCCTTGGCAAAATTATCGGTGGAGGCATGCCGTGCGCCTGTTTTGGCGGCAGGGCCGAAATTATGAACGCTCTGGCTCCCCTTGGGGAGGTCTATCAGGCAGGCACGCTTTCGGGCAATCCAGTGGCCGTTGGAGCTGGTTTTACAGCCATTAGCTTAGCTGAAAGGCCTCATTTTTATGAAGAGCTTGAGCGTAAAACCGCCTCTTTAGTCATGCCTATACAGGAGTATCTGCAGAAAAAGAGTATCCCTGCATGCATGCAGCATCGAGCATCGCTGTGCACCCTTTTCTTTGGGAAAACGCACATTTGCCATGCAGAAGATACTATGAGCTTAGATCGAACCATGTTTAAAAAATTCTTTCGCTATATGTTTGAGCGAGGCGTCTACATTCCGCCCGGACAGCAAGAGGTGTGGGCTATATCGGCCGCACATACTCAAGAAGATATTGAGCGAACACGCGAAGTTATTCTCGCATTTTTACAGGAAGTTTACTTATGATAAAAATTTTATTTACAATTTTACTATTTTCGTTTGCAGCTCTTCAAGCAAGGCCTGGTTCCTTGGAGGAGATTTCTCGGGCTATTTATGCGCTACAAAAAGATACCTCCGTGGCAGAGATGCTACGCATTGTGAGCTTTATAGAAACGGATTTACACACCTATATTGCCAAGAAGCGGTACTATCTTCCCACAGAGCTTACCACGCTGCCATGTGCCATTGAGTATGATCCTGTCACAGAGAGTTGTTTTATCCATCTGGAGACAAAAAAGAAGAATACAATTGGCTCTGGAGGGGAAAAATATGTGACGAAATCTATTTTTTATAAAGGGACTGCATCAGAAATAGTTGCCAGGTGTAAGCAAACAGCGAAAGGGAGCAGTGAAATTGAGATTATCAGGCACCTTCAAGGCCTGGAAGGCATTGTGAGCATGTATGCGGCAACTCGTTACATGGAGAGCAGCAGACCCGTGGAAACCCTCTTTTGCAAATGGTATAAACCCGGCGCCCTCGGCGGGGTTGGGGGTTGCTTGAATCATGGTATGCAGTTTACGCTGCCGGAAAAGGTCGGAATTGCCTGTGATTTGCTTGTAGGGCTAGAAAATATCCATGCTCATGGTGTTCTGCATGGCGACATTACTGCCGCCAACTGCTTTGTGCATATTTCCAAAGATCCTATAACAAATGGGCGCAAGATTGAAGCTGTTATTGGCGATTTTGGGAAATCGAGGTGGGGACAAGAAATAACACCTGACCTGTATGCCTCCGATATTTTTGATATGGGCTGTGCTCTCTATAAGCTCTATTACAATAAAACTGTCCCTTGGCAGAGTGAAGAGTATTTAGCAGGCTTTGCAGGAAGCCCTGCCGCAGTCATCGAAGCTATTGTGAAAAAACGAAGAGATGAGATTCTCAATAAAAAAAGCAAAACAAATACCCTCAGCATTGAAGAGGAATTTGAGCTCACTATCCTCTATATGCTTCATGAAGATCATGCAAAAAGACCAGATTCCACTATACTTAAAAATAATTTTATAGTATTAAGCAATAAATTAAGGGGGTAATGATATGAGAATAATATTAATAATTTTATCATTATTTTTAGTTAGTACGTCATTGGAGGCAAAGTCTCAAAGCCGTGCATTGCAACGAGCTGTGCATCGTCAAGACTATCGAAGTATTGGAAAGCTCTATCAACACAAGATGCAGCGGAAGCGAGATTTTAAAAAGAATCTTAAGTACTTACGGGCACTTCGTGTACCGCCTGTACGGGCTGCTATCGAGGCAACCAAGACCATTTTATCATTGGACGACGATATTCGGCTTCGTCCTGGGCAGCTATTTCAAATAGCGCTTTTTTTAGAGACAGATTTTCAGAAGTATATTCATCGCCATGAGTATTATCTTCCGGCAGCAAAAACGCGTCTTGCCTGTGCTATCGAGTATGATCCTGTGACGAGATATCGCTTTATTCATCTCGAGCCGAAAAAGAATACATTAGGCCATGGAAGCAAAAAAACAGTCACCCGCTCTATCTTATATAAAGGGAGCTCTTCAGAGATTGTTGCACGCTGTATGCAGTCCAAGAGCATACAAGATGAGTATGCTATTACGAAGCGCCTTCAAGGCAGCCGTGGGATTATAAAGCTGTATGCGGTTACACAGCACATGGAGGGTGGTGTTCAGTACGATACTATGTTTTGTAAATTATATCGCTCTGGGACATGTGGAAAGCTGTTAAAGAGTGGTTGCCGCTTTACCTTTGAAGAAAAAGTGCAGATAGCGCTCCAAATCCTCGAAGGATTAGACACCGCTCATAGCCGTGGTGTTATTCATCGAGATCTTGGGGTAGCCAACTATCTTATCGATATTGAAAAAGGCAAAAAAGGGAAGCGAAAAATAGACGCGGTGATTGCAGATTTTGGAAGCGCTCGCTTTGTGTCTACTATTCAAGGCGAACATTCACAAGCACATACCTTCTATACGCCTCCTGAAGGCATTTATTTTAAAACCATGCATGGCGAAGACTATTTTGCATCCGATGTATTTGCCGTTGGCTGTCTTCTCTATCGTCTCTATTATGGGAAAAAAGGGCCATGGCAAAATGTGAATTACATTAAAAGTACTACAGGGACGAGAGGTGAGCGATATGAACAGTTTATAGCGTCCTTAAAAGTGCATGTAGAAGGGAAAGAGAAGGCATTACTACACAAGGCTCCTCCACTCTCAAAAAAGGAGCAATTTGAAGCGATTATTCTGCGTATGCTCAGAGCCGACCCTCATCAGCGCGGCTCAGCAAAAACGCTTCTCCGCGATATGAGGGAGATTCTGTGTCCTGGTATTTGAAATTTCTCCGGATGTAGGGATCGAACCTACGACCAACGGATTAACAGTCCGCTGCTCTACCGCTGAGCTAATCCGGAATAGACATCTAGACGCTAGTATACCTAAAATGCATAAAAAACTGCAAGGGGTGATTTACCGGTGATTTATTGGCATTATGTGCGCTATTTTTGCCATGTGCACGTTTCCGGAAGGAAAAGTCGAACATGGCATGTATTTTTAACGCCTATGCAAATTTTCCGTTAGAAAAATTCGCACATGGCGTTAGAATAGAGTGATGAACATACCTATAGTTTGCGGAGTACTCAGATCATGTTGTGAGGTAGGTGACATTGTGCAAGATATATCTTACGCAATGCAGGGGGAAGATTCCATTATCTGTCGCATAGCTCGTATTTTCATGCGCATTGCTAGCGTGGTCTCATTTGTATGCGAAATGGCAGCAAGGTTCATGGGGGTCTCCTGTACCTTTTTGCTGACGGTTAAAATGATAGATGTAGTAATACGGATATGTAACTGCTTTTTGCATGTTGTGTTGGAAGGAATGCGCTTCTTTCATGAATCATCGCTCTTACAGTATCTTGAGCGGGCAATTGTGCTTCCTGTTATTAGCTTACTTCGTGCGCAAAATGAAATGGGGATTTACAGAGACCTCTCTTTTCTTGAGCTGCCTCCCGAGAGGCAAGCACAGCTTACTCATCTTGTAGAGGTAGGAGAGCCACCTTTTGCGTCCCATCTGGAAAGACGCCCTTTTTCTGTACGAGAAATTGAGGCGCTTCTTGTGGCACATGAGGCAGTAGCTCCTACTTTAGCAATTATTGAAGTGGGTGTCTACCTTGGTATCGTAAGTCGATTTCTTCAAGGCCTTCACTCTCTTTTTAAATGGCTTGAACACATCTATCATAGAATATGTCATTATGATACTCTCGAGCGCGAGCTTGCGCGAGCACATGCTATTATAGAGGATCCTTTGAACTTACTTAGGCTCCCAGTAATCCCTCAAGAGCTACATGCAGATCCAGTACTGAGTCAACATACCTGTCCCATTACGCTGTACCCTATTCGCGATCCTGTTGGGGATCCAAATGGCATTACCATCTATGAGCGGACGGCAATCCTCGAAGCTATCAGGCAGCAAGGGCGCTCTCCCATCACACGTGCGCCACTCGGCATCCATCAGCTCAGAGAGCAGCCTGAATTAAAAAACTCAATTGATAGACGCCTGCAATGGTATTCCGAGCGATTACATAGGCTACTGCCTCTAGCAAGCTCTGAGACGTAAATTAATCGGAATAATTGATTGTTCCCTCAGTCTCCCAGTCGCTTCGCGAGCGCTTCGACTGGGGTAATTAAGGCACAGAAATGCAGCATACGCATCAGGCTAAGGCTGGAGTGATCTCAACTTAAGGCAAACGCATAACATATCATGCTTCTAGCTGATATGGACCCCACCGCAGTAGCGACATATGCATCAGGCTAAGGCCATGGGGATAATGTATAGAGCCTTACCATGTTGTGACCAATATGGACCCCACCGCGGCAGCGGTGGAATTCATTAGCCCCGCGTGACTGAAGAGCGCACGCATTGCGTGCGATCGAAGGAACGTGGGGTTGTGGAGCATGAAATAAACAGAGAGCTGCGGCAGCAGCGAAACCCATTGTATTTGACCTAGTCAGTGCACATAATTGTCGTTGCAGACACATTTCTGTGTCGCTGCTACCGCAGCTCCGTTTTTATTGA
>JABDDE010000002.1:101-85374 GCA_013287775.1 Chlamydiota bacterium | reverse complement strand
AAAACAACAAAATAATTAAATTTAAGTTATAATAAAGATATGCAATAATAATTTATATATAATTTAAAAATTATGGGTATATCAAATAATTTATTTTCTAATTACGTTAGTGATGTAAATAATATATTGCAGAATGAGGGTGGGTCTCCTACCCTGCAAAGCAGAATAGCGGCTAAAACTACCGAGCTATTGCAACAATTGCCTTCAAGCATGACACGAGAAGCGGTCATGCAAGTGAAAGCGACGATTATCACCGAACTTGAACGGCATGCCCAACTCACGCCTACTCAAATCACGGCAATAGCCAATAATGCTATAGGTACTGTGTTTCCAAATGTGACCATCGAAGGCCAAACTGTATCTCAACAAGGTCCATCCAGATTCTGGTCAACATTATTGGTGACAGGGGTGGCAGCCGTTTTTGCAAGAGTCATTGGATCCTCAGGAGGAGGACCATCCACTGCGGTAGTGGTACCACAAGGACACACAATCGCTCTTACTCCCCAACAAACAACGCAAGGCATAACGCCTGTGACAACAACCGCGAATATAACGACTACCACTCCTACATCACAACAAGAACTCCCCACTTTTAACGTACAGCAATCTCCTGAACAGCGTATACGTGACATGATATTTGTGGGACAATCCGACTTCTCTGACTATACACCCAATGATTGGGAGTCACTTGTTGACGATGTAAGCCAATTTTGTGAAAGACAACTTGGAATACCTTTTTCTGCAGAAGCATTAGCCACAACAGAGAGGCAAGCTGATAGCGATCTCCTTTCTGTAAGTCCTTTGCGGTTTTTAGCCAGATGGAATGCACCCAACACCTTAAAAATGGTGGAATTTTGCCAGAGAATTATCAAAGAAAATATACGGCGTCTCTTATTAGAAAATGCAAGGTTGCCTGATGTCCTTTTAACTGATTCTCCCGCATCGATAACACTTATTAAAGAAGCACTTCAAGAATCTACCAATCCTCGGCTCCAGATGCTTGGCTCCATTTTTGAATCAATCAATACACGTGCAGAATCAATAGAAAGCGGACCTCCATCAGCGCTGCGAAATTTGCGTACTGCACGAGCAATTGAGCGAGCAATATTCACAAACAACGTTGCTACGACGCGAATTTTTCCACAAGATTCAGGTAGCGCTCATGAAGTGCATATACATGATGGAATTATTGACGTGTTGCCTGAATTCAGCAGAGCGCAAGAGTTGGGACGCGGCAAGAGCAAAATTGTAGTCCGAAGTTTACGCATTACTCTACCCACAGTATCCACCGCAACTAACTATACCATTGCAACAGCTCGCTCCGTTGCAACAGTAATGGCAGCTAGTTACAACCAAGACATTCGAGGCACACAAAACGAACTTGCAATACTTACTCATCTTAGCCAAAATCATGTGGCTCACGTAGTTCAGCCACCGGTATTACTACCAACAGATACTATAACTTTTAATGATTGGATGGCGGATATAGATCCCGATAATGCTGATACCCCGAACCCTGAGTGGGAACAAAACTGGAACGTGCGCCCCACAGCAGAGCAAGCACTAGCCTGGTTTAACAGATACGTGAGAGCAACCTCTTCAGAAACATCGTAGCAATGTGACGAGTTCTAGTCATTGCGTTCGATATGCAAATGCGCTATAATAATAGACGAAGAGGAGATTATCATGACTGCAGCCCAGACGGCATTTGAACGTACTGAATATAAATATGGCTTTACCACAAGCGTCGAAACCGAGGCATTTCCGAAAGGGTTAAGTGAAGAAATTATTACTAAGCTCTCTCAGATAAAAAACGAGCCTGCCTGGATGCTCGATTTTCGCTTGAAAGCCTTTCGTAAATGGAAAGAGATGCATGAACCCAAGTGGGCTAACGTTACCTATACCCCTCTCGATTATCAATCCATTAGCTACTTTTCTGCTCCAAAAAAACGCCCCAAATTGGGCAGCCTCTCAGAAGCCGATCCCGAAGTGCTCAAAACCTTTGAAAAATTAGGTATTCCCGTTGAAGAGCAAGCACGCCTCGTCAATGCGAACGTTGCCGTAGATCTCATCTTCGATTCCGTCTCTATCGGCACCACTTTCCAGAAAAAACTCAAGGATGCCGGCGTCATCCTCTGTTCGATCACAGAGGCCATCCAGAACTATCCTGACCTTGTTCGCAAATACTTAGGCTCCATAGTGCCTATAGGCGATAACTTCTTTGCCTGCCTGAACAGCGCCGTATTCTCTGATGGCTCCTTCGTCTATATTCCCAAAGGTGTGCGCTGCCCTATGGAAGTCTCCACCTATTTTCGCATTAATGATCGAGACTCGGGTCAGTTTGAGCGAACCCTCATCATCGCAGAAGAGGGCTCCTACGTCAGCTACCTCGAAGGCTGCACAGCTCCTGCCTATGACACTAATCAACTCCATGCTGCTGTCGTCGAACTCGTCGCTATGGAACGCGCTGAAATTAAGTACTCCACCATCCAAAACTGGTACTCAGGCAATCCTAAAACAGGCGAGGGCGGCATTTATAACTTTGTTACCAAACGCGGCCTCTGCCTTGGCGATTTTTCAAAAATTTCCTGGACACAAGTAGAAGCTGGCGCCGCGATTACCTGGAAGTACCCCAGCTGTATTTTAAAGGGCGATAACACGGTAGGCGAATTCTACTCGGTCGCCATCACCAATGGCTGCATGCAAGCTGACACGGGCACCAAGATGATCCATATTGGAAAAAATAGCCGCTCTACTATTGTCTCCAAGGGCATCGCTGCAGAAAAGTCGCATAACACCTACCGCGGCCTTGTCAAGATGCTACCCAAAGCGACCGGTTGCCGCAACTACACGCAATGCGATTCCATGTTAGTAGGCGATCGTTGCTCGGCTAACACCTTCCCCTATATCGAAGTCGGCAATAGTACCAGTCAGGCAGAACATGAAGCTTCTACTTCTAAATTAAACGAAGAACAGCTATTCTATTTTCGATCTCGAGGCATAAGCTTTGAAGATGCTGTCAACCTCATTGTCAATGGTTTTTGCAAAAAAGTGCTCGATGAGCTGCCTTTTGAGTTTGCTACAGAGGCAAAAAACCTATTGGCTATGAAACTAGAAAACTCAGTCGGATAAAAATGTTAGAAGTAAAAAATCTCTGTGTAACCGTCGATAAAAAACCTATAGTTCGTCATTTTACGCTGCAGGTTCGCCCTGGGGAAATTCATGCCATCATGGGGCCAAATGGTGCAGGCAAGTCCACCCTTGCAAAGGTGCTTGCAGGCCATCCTGCGTATGAAGTAACGGACGGCAGCATTACTCTGAATGGCAATAACCTTCTTGAGATGGATCCAGAAGAAAGAGCCCATGCTGGCCTCTTTATGAGCTTTCAATATCCTGTCGAGATTCCTGGTGTGAATACGGCAGAGTTTTTACGAGTTGCCTTAAATGCCAATCGCAAGGCAAAAGGGCTCCCAGAGCTGCCACCAAAAGAGTTTAACACGCTGTTAGAAGAAAAGATGGCCCTTATGGAAATCAAGCCTGAATTTCGAAATCGCAATGTGAACGAAGGCTATTCTGGCGGCGAGAAGAAGCGCAATGAAATCCTACAAATGGCGGTTCTTGAGCCGCAACTTGCCATCCTCGATGAAACGGACTCTGGGCTCGATATCGATGCCATGAAAATCGTTGCTCGTGGGGTGAATCGACTTATGTCAAAAGACAAAGCACTCATCGTCATCACCCACTATCAACGACTCTTAGACTATATTAAGCCTCATTTTATCCATGTCATGATTAATGGCAAAATTGTCCTCTCTGGAGGAGCTGAGCTTGCTATAGAGCTCGAAACCAAGGGATATGACTGGCTTGAAAAAGAACCCGATGCGAGCACCGACTGATGTCTGTAGAAGTTCTGCCTGAAAAATTTCAGCTCCAATTTCTTGGAGCACCAGGGGCACAAGAGCCCGATATCATAAAGCGAGCCCGCAAAAGCGCTTGGGATCGGTTTTTGCAGCTTGGCCTGCCCGATACGAGAAGTGAAGCCTTTCAGTATATGCGTTTAAAGCTGCTCTTCGCTGAAAAATTCGCACCACCAAACCCCGTAGAAGCCATAGAGGGGGAAACGCTTAAAACCCTCGTTTTACCAGAATGTCGCTCTTCCTATATCGTCTTTGTCAATGGGTTTTTGCGCCTTGACCTCTCCAACACTGAGGGCCTCCACAAAAGCATCTCTATACAAAACCTAGGACAAGCAAGCCGCTCTTTTGGGACGCTCTTATCGAATCGATGGACCAAACGAATTAAAGAAGAAAAAGACTGTTTTGCTGCACTCAATTTTGCCTGTCATACCGACGGAGCCTTCCTGTATGTGCCTCCAAAGATACGTGTGGAGCATCCCATTCAGATTATTCACGCTATCACTGCAAATACACATACATGGTTTATGCCACGGCTAGAGCTCTTTCAAGGGGCTGAGTCGGAGCTAACACTTCTTCTAAGCACACATACATCGAAAGCCAATAATAACTTTTCTAGTTTTGTGGTAGATGCTCATATTGAAGACAATGCGTCGCTCTCCTGGATAGAAAACGGCTTTGAGGAGGAGCGTGTCTCTGGATGGATCTTTAACGCCTTCAGAGCCACTCTCAAACGTGCAAGTCGTTTAAAAACCATCCTACTTCGCCGCGGCGGCGCCCGCGCTCGCTACGACTTTAAGATAGAGCTTGCAGGTCAAGGCGCAGATGCCCACCTGAGTGGCCTGTGGCTTGCCAATCAAGAAAAAGAGGTGCACACCCATGTGGTGGTAGATCATCAAGAGCCGCATACCACCTCCATGCAGCTCTTTAAGGGGATACTCAGCGACTCTGCCCATTCGAGCTTTCATGGCAAAATTCTTGTGCGCCAAAAAGCACAAAAAACAGAGGCCTATCAGTTGAATAACAACCTCCTTTTAAGCGATACAGCAACTGCCAATAGTAAGCCCGGCCTTGAAATTTTTGCAGACGATGTCAAAGCCTCTCATGGAGCCACTGTCGGCGAGCTTGATAAAGAGCAGCTCTTTTATTTACGCACGAGGGGCTTTACAGAAGCTCAAGCAAAAAATATGTTGATAGATGGATTTGCACAAGAGATACTAGGGCATATCCCTATCGAGTCGCTACGAGAGCTATGTCAACTTTAGAAACATTTTTCCAAGAGGTGCGGGCGCGCTTTCCCATGCTCCAGAGGCAGATGAATGGGCATCCCTTTATCTATCTTGACTCTGCTGCCACCGCACAAAAACCCGATATTGTCATCGATACCATCGCCACATTTTATAGAGAGCAGTATGGCACAGTACATCGTGCTGTCTATGCCACGGCTGCGATTGCAAGCGAGATGTATGAGCTCACACGTCGAAAAATTGCCTCCTTTATCCATGCCAGCTCTGAAAATGAGATCATCTTTACGCGTGGTACCACAGCTGGTATTAATCTTGCTGCACACTCCTTTGGAAAGGCTTTTGTCACTCCCGGATCTGAAATCATGATTACCGAGATGGAGCATCACTCCAATATCGTACCCTGGCAGATGATGGCCGAAGAGCGCGGAGCAAAGCTCCTTGTCGTCCCCTTTTTTGATAATGGCGAGCTCGACATGCAGTGGCTAAAGTCGCACCTTTCTGAGCGTACAAAGATGGTTGCCTGCACCCATATTTCCAATGCCTTAGGCACCATTAATCCTGTGAAAGAAATTTGCGACCTTGCCCATAGTGTGGGCGCAAAAATCCTTATTGACGGCGCCCAAAGCACACCACATATGCCCATAGATGTGCAGGATATGGATGCCGACTTCTTTGTCTTTTCAGGACATAAAGTAATCGGCCCTACAGGCGTGGGCTGTTTGTATGGCAAGCGCGAGCTTCTCGAGCAGATACCACCCTTTGAAGGCGGTGGCGACATGATCAATACGGTCACCTTTGAAAAGACCACCTACAACACAGTCCCCTTAAAGTTTGAAGCGGGCACTCCAATGATTGCTGAAGTTATTGGACTTGGGAGTGCTATTGACTTTATGCAAAGTCTGTGTCTAGAAAAAGTGCATGCATGGGAGCAGGAGCTCTTGGGCATACTCCTGCCTCAAATGCAAGAAATTCCAGGAGTAAAGGTACTTGGCACTTCGAAACACAAAGCCGCCATCGCAACCTTTAGTGTAGAGGGCATACACCCTCTTGATCTTGCAACGCTTCTTGATCTGCGTGGCATCGCGATACGCACAGGCCACCTCTGCACACAGCCCATTATGCGCCACTATGGGTTAAGCGCAGCAGCACGAGCTTCACTTTCGTTTTACAATAACAAAGCAGATATTGCGGCGTTCATTAAGGCACTCCATGAGGTGATCGCCATCCTCCGCTAACTCGCACTACGGTATAGTCTATGCATCAGACTACGGCTACGGCTCTCACAGGCCTTGTCGCATTTTTAACAGGGAGAGCTGCAAGAGAGAGCTTACAGAGAGAGCTTGTCAGAGGCGTTTGGGGGGCTTAAGGTATTGGTGATTAAGGTCTGTTTGTATTAACAAACATTGCCATTACAAGGCAAAAAGTTGCATGTTTTGTGGAGGAAGAAAAACGTCTTGGTGACAAAGAGAATAGAGAGTTTAGAGGAGAGCACGGAGATGACGCAGGATCTTAGGGTTTTGGTAGTTACAAGTTGTGGGGGCTTTTTTTAAGAGGGAGATCACAGAGGTACAGAGAAAGGCTAGGATGGTTTTTGAGAAAAAGACTTTACGCTGTCTTCAAAGCTACTCACCATTCTACCGTGTCCCTATAAAAGCCTAAGATGCATTTTCAACGAGCGTACGCTCGTTGAAGTCCAGACATATAAAAGTTGACTGACAAATTAATTTGTCAGTCAACTTTTATATGTCTGGACTTTTCTGCTTTCAGCAGAAAAATGCATCGAACAACCCGGATCGTTCTCTGCATCTCCGTGATCTTCCTCTTAAAAAAAGCTCCCCAGACATTCCTCACCAACACGTCCAAGCACCCCTAACGCCTCTGTCAAGCCCTCTCTGTAAGCTCTCTCCTGTGGCTCTCCCTGTAAAAAAAGCTCCCCAGACATTCCTCACCAACACGTCCAAGCACCCCCAACGCCTCTGTCAAGCCCTCTCTGTAAGCTCTCTCCTGTGGAATTTTGCAAGTAGCTCACAAGAGAATTATTTTATGTATGCATCCCCACACCCAGTTCAGTAACAAGCTTCAGGAAGGTTTGCAGCCACACAATAATTTGTACGCCCAGTTGATCAACAAAGGGCATCCAGCCAACGCACACGATGAAAATGGCAAGCCAGGATTTCAGCCCCATTCCAAGGAAAGTAATCTGCACCTGAGGTGCAAGACGGTTGATGATGCCAAGAAAGGTGTCTGTCATCAAAATAACGAGCAGGCCAGGCATGGCAAATTGGAGCATGAGTGCCACAAAGTCCTGCATCGTATCCATAATGCGTGTATGCATGGGACTTTGGCTACTAAAGAACAAAGGACTTAAAAACTTATCAGGCGGCACAAGATCGTAGGAGTTCAGTAACGTATCAACTACAAAAAATGGCCCTGACGCGCTAAAGAAAAGGACAATCAGTATCAGGTTGAACAGCGTGCCAATAGGCGAAGATTGGTTCTGAATCGTTGGGTCATTGGTCATCAAACTTGCAGCTCCCCGTTGGTGGTCGATAATCAACCCTGAGGCCGAAACAATCAAAAAGGGAAGCCCTACAAAAAAACCCAAGATCGAACCAATAAACAGCTCCTTCAAAAAAAGAAAAAACAGCGTGGCATCAAAGGGAATTGGCTCCGTTATCATGTTCATGAGCTTGGGCAGCACCATAGCAGCAAGGCAGATAGAAAAAACAACTTTAACTGGATGCGGAAGCACTCTTGCTCCAAAAAAAGGTGCAAGGCTTACCACAGGGGCAATGCGTGCAATAGTAAGAAAAATGAGCGAGAACACCGAAATCGGTGGCGCCTTACTCATCATACTTGCTCTATAAAGATCAACGTAATCCATTACTCCTTAATAATACTCCAGTGGCATGAAAAAATCCAGAGCGGGCTGGAATCAGAAGCTTAGATGAACGAATCGACTCTTTATCCCAAAGGCATCCACCGATCGTATTTTATATTTTTTCGTAAGAAAATGTTTATACTTTTTCAGGTGAGTAAGATAATAGTGCCTAGGATCAAGTGGCTTTTTAAAAACAAGTTTTTTATTCGCCTTGACCGTTGCAATTTTCTTTTTATAGGCATAGATTTCATAAAACAGAATTCCCGAAACTTGCTTCCAGGTAGCTTGGAGCTTGAGATGCAGCTTTTTTTTATGCCATTTCTTTTCGAGCTCGCCAGCAAATTTTTTTGGTGCAGGGGCAGGTGGGATGGTAATCTGCCGGCTCGTACGTGCAAAGCTGCTTCCATTATTATTCATTGTCTTGCCCGTATAGACGGTTGTAGTGGATGTGCCAGCAGTATTGGTGACAGTGAGCGTCACTGTATACGAGCCTTGTGCAGTGTAGACGTGATTTACTGTTGGAGAAGTCGTAGTGAGTGTTGTCCCATCCCCAAAATCCCAAACATAGGAGCTGATTGTCCCCACAGGGCTAATAGAGCCCGATGCATCAAAGCTCACTGGATCGGTTCCTGAGGTTGTAAATATGGCAACAGGAGATTGATCTGGAGAAATAGTAATGCCGAAAGGGAACAAAAATCCTGCAATAGTAGTGACAATATTGCCGTTTGTAAGATTCACGACGATGACACTACTTGTGGTACTGCTTGTTACATACGCAAGAGCACTATCTGGCGTAATGGCAAGTGCGATAGGATCTGTAATACCTGTAAATATGTCTGTAACAGTATTCGTTGCGGTGTCGATAACGTATATGCTGTTCGTCCCATTAGATACAACATAGGCAAAAGATCCATTAGGGGCTATGGCGATGTCGTAGAGGGTATTTCCTATTGTGATAGGAGATCCGACAATACTTTCCGTGGTTGTATCAACGACTCGCACCGTGTTATCGTTGAGGTTCGTGATGTATGCGTATAAACCATTGGGCGTAATGGCTATCTCTCGAGGCGCTGAAAACCCTACAATGGTCTGAATGACTGTGTTAGAGGCTGTACTAATAACACTGACGGTATCATCTCCCTCGTTACACACATATACTTTCTGACCATCAGGAGTGCACGCAATGCCGATAGGCTGCGAGCCTACTACAATGGTGGCCACCAGAGAAGGCGTACCTGTAAGACTGATCACGGAGACGGTGTTGGCAGTGTTATTAGCAACATAGGCAAAAAGGCCATTTGGCGTGATAGCAACATCTGTTGCGCCACTGCCTGCAGGGACTGTAGCTGCAACGGTATTGGTTACGAGATTAATCACACTTGCGTTAGCGCCTGAAAAGTTTGCTGTCACAGCGAGCCTTGTATCTGGTTGAGCAGCGATAGCAAATGGCGATGCACCCACCGGGATGGGACTGCCTACGACGTTTGTTCGTATGTTAATTGGTTTGACAGAATTAGCTCCCGTCACGGCAACATAGGCAAACCAATCTCCTGTATAGGTGTAGATGTCGGCACGAGAGATTGGCGATGTTTGAGCTCCAACAGCGACAGTAATATTTACAGCGCCAGGCACGCTTGCAGGGGCTGTTGCTGAGATGGAGCTATCATTATTGACGATAAAGGCTGCGCTCGCCTCCCCAAACAGCACACTGGTCGCGCCGGTAAAGCCACTTCCAGTGATGGTGACCATATTACCGCCAACAGTCGGCCCAGAATGAGGACTTACAGAAGTGATGGCAGGCGCTGCCCATGCAGCGGATGATAAAAAGAAAAGTAGCAGTAAACAAGCACAACGCATATATAGCCTTTTTTATCGCCTTACATATCACGACATATATTGGATGTCAAGTACGATGCGTTATATAGCGTGCAACTTTCCTCGCAAAATTCTCGCTGCAATATGGTTCACAGAGCTCTTGAAAGGGGGTGTGTACCAAGAAATGGCACAGCGCCTGCTCTTCTTGAGAAAAGAACAGTGAGCTTGCCAACTGCCCTTCTTCATGCAGCAATTTAAGTAAAAAGGCTGACACGATAGTGTGAGGGTTATCACGCTCGGCAAGAAGCGTTAAACAGTCATCAAAATAGGTATAGAGTTTTTCAACAGGAGCATGAGGCACAAGTACTGCCAGAAGAAACTTTGCAAGAAAGGATGCCATCTTGAGCCGCATGAGGTCGAGGCGCAGCCTCTGGTATGAAGCAATGAGCTGCAATGAGCCGCATTTCCAAAGCTCTTTATGACTCTGTATGACCTCAGCCTCAACTTTGATCAGCGGCGAGTAGCTTGGCATCCCCTTACAGTTGTGTTTTTTTGCAACTAAAGATACGACGCCACACTCTTTGGTAATAAGCGTGATAATGTGTGATGCCTCTCCGAAAGAAGCTGTTTTTAGAATAATGCCTTCGACGCTGCGTAGCATAGATGCTATGCATCCTATTGTCAGAGCAAGCTCTGACAATAAGATGCATGAAGATGTTATTTAAGTATCTTTGGTTTTGAAACTGCGAATAGGGGCTCCCATTATAGCTAGAATGGTTTCTACTGCAGTAAGACGGTTTTCAACAACACTAAGACGACCATTAATCTCGGCCAAATCTTTATGCACTGTTTCAAACTTTTTGTCTACAGCCTCGAACCTTCTGTCCATAGCTTCAAACCTTGCTTCGAACTTTTTGTCCGTAGCCTCGAATTTTTTATCGAGACGGCTTAGCATCCAAGCACAGCCCGAGGCTACAGTTGCGATGACAATAACAATATTGGCAATGATTTGTGTGTATTCAAACATATGTTTTTCCCATGTTCCGTTTACATTATCCACGCGCTATTTTCGTCATGTGCCATTTTCCGAAAGGAAAATGACACATGACGTTACCTAATACTTATATCACACTCATAATTTTCATTCCATCAAATGTTTGATGATGTTTGAAGTTTCTTCCGAAAAAAGCTGTGACCTGATATACTGAGGTTTATTATTTTATGCACCGATAGCTCAATCGGATAGAGTACCTGGCTTCGAACCAGGTGGTTAGAGGTTCGAGTCCTCTTCGGTGCAATTTCAAGGTATTTATTCACCATAAATTAATAACACATTGATGACTAACATAGTCCCTGACATCCAGATTTACGAGAGTTTGCCTGAAGGGTTCTCTACGACTATTCAAGCAGCGGGCATCTACGTAAAAGTAGCCGATAAATTGCTGTTTTTAGAATATGCCGACACTAAGCCAGAAACAGGAAAATGTGCCATTCCTGGTGGGAAAATCGAGGCTCATGAAACGCCTATACAAGGAGCCAGACGAGAGCTTTTTGAAGAAACTGGTATCACTATTGAGTCAGAAAATGCCTTACAACCTCTTGGCACAGTGTATATCCGCAAAACGACGCACGAAGTCACCATCGAGTTTGTCTTCCATGTTTTTGGTTTGAATATAGATACAACGGTACCTATCCACCTCTCTACAGAGCATCGTGCATATACATGGACAACTATCCCACAAGTAAAAGATCTTTCACTTGTACTGGGCGGCCAGTATATGCTCGATTTTTACATACAGAAATCCGCCAAAAAAACACGTTCTAGTGCCAATGTCAACACCTAAGCTTGCCGCCAAACACCATCGATTATATCGCAGAAGCTCTGAAGGCTATCTCTCAAGGATGTTTCTATTCAGAATGTGACTGGAAATAAGGGATCGTTTAAAGAAATCGCCCACCGTATAACTGATGCCAAGAAACCCTATTATCCACAACATTATGTTCGGAAAACGTGAAAATTTCACAAAAATACATCGACTTTTTTGTCATAAATCACAAAAACTGAACGAGTTTTAACGTCATGTGCCATTTTTTCGACAGAAAAATGGCACATGACGCTAGTAATATATACTTTTTTCTTGTCAAATACCTCCTTCCTGAAATACTGTGCGGTTTAACCAATCAACAATGGAGGTATCATGTTTAGAAAAATTTTTTATTTTATTACTTGTTTCCTATTACTTTTTGTGTGTCGAGAAGGATTTGCAGACTCTCTGCTTACCCAACCAACTATGCCTAAGGAGTTGATTGCAAAAGGCAAGCATGATCATAAGGGACGACGCGGGCATCGTGGTCACCGCGGACATCGCGGACACCGTGGCCAGCGAGGCATAGGCACAATGGGTGCAACTGGGGCAATGGGCGCAACGGGAGCAACTGGTGCGACTGGTCCTGCTGGCGCGACTGGTCCTGCTGGCAGTGGCGGCATCAACAATTTTATTAGCGTCGTTGCAAATGGCTCCGGATTCAGCGATCAATCAATAACTGCTAATGATGCAATACAATTCAATGTAGTAACCGATTCGGCAGGCTCTATTAGTTTTACCCCACCCAGTGGTATTTTTGTCACTACCGATGCAGGTGATTATGAAGTCACATTCGGCGCGCGATTTACTGGTACTAACGGCGATACCAATCCCGTTATCGCCATACGTATTAATGGCGTAGAAGTAACAGAAAGCCGGCTTTCACAAGCAGCAGGCGCAGAGGGTTGGGCAACGAAATCATTAACTTTTAATGTACCAGCATCGACTATATTTGAAATAGTAGCGGCTGGAGTGAATGTAGGAGGCATTGTTGAGTTAGTAGATCCCTTAGTTGCCTTTGGGGGTACCGCTTCGGCTTTTGTTACCATTAAGCAGATTAGATAACACATGTTATTTAACGTCATGTGCCATTTTTCCGGCAGGAAAATGGCACATGACGCTAAAATAAACTCTCCATAGTCACCTCAGCATCAACTTCAGAGAGATAATGCATATTCTTGACAGCACCATACGTCGTAATCATAGTCAAAAATAATGCTTTCATTGTCTTTGTTTGCTGCCGAAAAATCTCTTTTTTGTAACGCAGCTTTTCCCCATAGGACTTATCAACCGTAAATTCCGTATCGCTATATTTCATTTCACAGAGGTTGATGCACTTATCTGCCCTATCTATGACTAAATCAATTTGTGCTCCCGCACCTTGTCCCCTTTTCGGCCTATAGCGCCATCCAGAGGCCATCGTAGTAACGCCAGCAATACCGAGCGCTTGTCGTATCTTTTCAAGATGCTTCAAACAGAGTGACTCAAAAGCAAGCCCACTCCACGCTCTCCACGCAGGTGTGCCACATTTTTTTATCCACACTGTGGTATCGCCTCTTCCAAAAGCCACTTTTGAAGCATCCACAAGCCATGATAAATAGAACAGCGTATACTCATCGATAAGACGATATACCCCGCCTACCTTTTTTTTATGAAAAGATGGCACACAGACTATAAATCCCGCATCCACCAAATCCTCAATAATCCTGCTTGAAGAGCCACCTGAAGTCAGTTTTGTTTTTTGTAAAAGCTCATCTTTCGTAAGACCATCTCTTGTGGCGCTAAGCGCCTTAACCATAGCTATATGATGCTCATGGTGATCAAAGAGGGATTTGTAGAGATTATCAAATTCGTTATATAAAGCGCCATGGTAAGAAAAACATATATCATTAATGTTTTGTGCGGCTGACTTGCCTCGTTGTATGTATGAGAGGTATTTTGGAACACCACCAAGGGCCATGTAGATATCAATAATCTGCTTTTTGTCCAGTGCAATATGCCGCGATTGTAAATACTGCTCTGTCTCTCCAAGAGTGAATGGCAAAAGCCGTATGGTTCTCGTTACCCTTCCATAGAGACCACGTGTGTTGTGTATGATATTTCGAAGAATCCATGATGCCGAAGAGCCACAAATAATCATGATTATGTTAGCATTTTTCGATGCATAATGGTTCCAGAAATACTCCAGGGCACTAAGAAATCGCGAACGAGGCGATGCCAGCCAGGGGACTTCATCAAAAAATAAGATGCATTTTTGGTTCTTATCTGCCTTTTCTATAGCTTTTCGAAGTTCGTGTAGTGCCTCGTCCCAGCTTTTTGGAGGCGATATTGGCTGACCATCATTAAATTGACGCGCAAATTCATACGCATATTGAAAGAGCTGCTCGCGCAGAGTGCCATTTTTCATCCCCGTTATTGCAAAATAAATCCCCTTATCTTTAAAAAATTCGCTTATCAAAAATGTCTTTCCAATCCTTCTACGGCCATATACAGTCAAGAAATGTGGCTCTTTCGAGGCATATATCTGCTTGAGTATTTCAAGCTCGGCGTCTCTCCCTACGATAGCGTTTTCCATGATTCCCCCCCATTTTTCGCCAATTATACACCTTAACTTGGCGAAAAGTCAACTTTTTATACCAGTTTTCGCCAAGTTGATGATTTAATCTGGCGAAAATCGATGAAAAAGCATGCGTTTTCGCTGGTTTATGATTTTATGCCATGTGCACTTTTCTGGAAGGAAAAGTCGCACATGGCATAAATTTCCCTTCCAGAATAATACTCTCCTTGCTTAAGATGCGGTTTTTACCCATTACCCAAATAAGGCATTATGATAAAACAAGTTTTTTATTTTATATTCTCGGCATGGCTCAGTTTTGCATGCTCTGACATGTTTGCAGAGCCCGTTTTTACCCCTGTTATGCCTCAAGAGCTTATTGCAAAAAGCCAGCATCATCATAGGCGAGGGCGGCGAGGCCACCGCGGTCATAGAGGCCCTCGTGGTAGAGTTGGCGGAACAGGAGCGACTGGTGCCACTGGTGCCACCGGGACTGCAGATCCCAGAGGGCAAACTGTGCCTTTTAGTACGGCGCTTGCGGTGGTTCCGAACTATGATTTTTCTTTTTACCCATCCGATAGCCAGAACCTTCCTGATCAGTTTGATCCAACCACCACTATTCCAGTCCCGCCAATCTATACCAGTACTTTCTTAGTACCAACAGATGGCACGATATCCAATCTCACAGCACGCCTCGACATCTCATCTACAGCAACTGCTAGCCCCTCCTTTATTTTTACTGTATATGGATCGAGTTCGCCAATTGGAACACCTGTACCTCTAGGGAGTTGGACGGCTACTACACTTACCCTAAGTACAGGCACCTTGTCGATCAGTCCAGGCTCTCCACTGACTGCTACATTTCAAAATACTATCAATACTGCTTTGGTAACCGCAGGAACTATGCTCACGGTTGTGATAAGCCCCAGCGGGTTTAATACGTTTGATATCCAGCCTGCAGCATTTTCTGCATCATTCAACTATACACCGAGTTAATAACTTTAAACTTTTTTAGTGGTCGGTCCCCCGATAGGGGGATTGACCACTTAATTATACCATGAATACAAAACAAAAAGTAGCCATCGTCACAGGTGGCAATTCAGGAATCGGGGCAAGTATTGTACTTGCCCTCGCAAAACAAGGCATGAGCATTGTCATCGACTATGTGGTGAATCCTGCCTCTACACAGGCTCTTGAACAACAAGTGATTGCCCTCGGCGATCAAGCCATTGGCATAGATGCAGATGTCAGCCGGGTAGAAGATCTCCAAAAGCTTGTTGACGCTGCTGTGAAACAATTTGGTCACATAGACATTATGGTCAATAATGCAGGGGTAGAGAGTCGTACCTCCGTTCTGGATACCACAGAGGCCCAGTATGATAGAGTGCTTGCCATCAACCTCAAAAGCGCCTTTTTTGGCACACAAATTGCCGCCAACCAAATGATCAAACAGGGCAGCGGCGGGCGTATTATTAACATCACATCCGTCCATGAAGACTGGCCTATGCCAAATAACACGGCCTACTGCCTCTCAAAAGGCGGTATGCGCATGCTCACGAGAACTGCAGGCGTCGAGCTTGCAAAACATAATATCCTTGTAAACGGCGTAGGCCCAGGGGCTGTTGCAACACCTATTAACCGTTCTACCATGCAGGACCCAAGCTTGTTACAAAAGCTCGACACTGCAATCCCCCTCGGCAGGATGGCAAAGCCTGAGGAGATTGCCAATGTGGTGGCCTTCTTGGCATCGGACGCAGCAAGTTACATGACCGCAACCACACTCTTTGTCGATGGCGGTCTTATGCATCAGAGCTCTGGATTATAATGATATCTGACACCGAAGAAGGCAAGCGCCTTGCTGCGAGCACAGCAATAGATGCCCCCTGGCGAATATGGGGGCCGTATCTCAGCGAGCGGCAATGGGGCGTTGTGCGTGAGGACTATAGCGCAAATGGAGATGCATGGAATTATTTTCCTCATGACCATGCACGCTCGCGCGCCTACCGCTGGGGCGAAGATGGCATCGCCGGCATCTCTGATACAAAGCAGCGCCTTTGTTTTGCAACAGCTCTTTGGAATGGCAAAGACCCCATTTTGAAGGAGCGCTTATTTGGCCTCACCAACAATGAAGGCAATCATGGTGAAGATGTAAAGGAGTATTATTATTATCTCGATAATACCCCAACACATTCCTACATGAAATACCTTTATAAGTATCCTCAAAGCCCCTTTCCCTATAATGATCTTCTGACCACCAACCGACAAAGAAATCGATACGAGCCTGAGTATGAACTTATAGATACGAAGATTTTTGATGATAATCGATACTTTGATGTGTTTATTGAATATGCCAAAAGTGATTCTGAGGATATTCTGATTCGGTATCGCATTGCCAATCGTGGCCCTGAAGCATCTTCCATCTATCTTTTGCCACATCTATGGTTTCGAAATACCTGGAGCTGGGAAGGAGGGCTAAAACCACACCTCGACCTCACTCAAGGCGCTCTCCACGCAACCGAAGACACTCTGGGGCAATACTGGCTCTACTATGAGGGACAACCTCCTGCATTATTTACCGAGAATGAAACGAACATAGCGCGCCTCTTTCAAGTTCCCAATGCTGCGCCTTATGTTAAGGACAGCTTTCATGACTATTTTGTACATGGGTGTAAGACGGCAGTACATCCGGAGCAAAAAGGAACAAAGGCATGCCTTGCCTATCAGCTGGAGCTGCAAGCAGGAGAAGAAAAAATAGTAAAGCTTCGGCTCACCTCGAAAAATGCCCTGACACATCCATTTGACAAAGCTTTTGATGCGCTTTTTGTAAAAAGGCAAAGTGAAGCTAACGCCTTCTACCAAGCGGTTACGCCCTATCCACTGCCTGAAGATATGCGCTCTATCCAGCGACAAGCCTTTGCAGGGCTATTATGGAATAAGCAATGCTATCATTACAACGTACGCACATGGCTGCGAGGTGATCCTCTGCAGCCAAAGCCTCCTGAAGAGCGTGAAGTTACAAGAAATCATGAATGGCCCTATCTTGATGCCTTCGAGATCTTTTCTATGCCTGACAAATGGGAATACCCATGGTTTGCCGCATGGGATCTTGCCTTCCATACAGTGACGCTCGCTATGATCGATCCGGCCTTTGCCAAAAACCAACTTCTACTCCTGACACGCGAGTGGTACATGGCTCCCTGCGGGCAAATTCCTGCCTACGAGTGGCAATTCAGTGATGCCAACCCTCCTGTACATGCCTGGGCAGCCATGCGCGTCTACCAAATTGAGCACGCTATGTATGGCACAGCTGATCGCATCTTTTTAGAAAAAATGTTCCATAAACTCCTCCTGAACTTCACTTGGTGGGTCAACAGAAAAGACAGCCAAGGGCGCAATATCTTTGAAGGCGGCTTTATGGGCCTCGATAATATTGGTGCTTTCGATCGCTCTCTTCAGCCCCCCACAGGTGGTATCCTCGAACAGACCGATGCAACGGGCTGGATGGGCATGTACTGCCTGAACTGTCTTCAGATTGCCTTGGAGCTGGCAATTGAAAATCCTGTGTATGAGGACATGGCAACCAAGTTTTTCGAGCACTTTGTCTATATTGCCGATGCTATTAATAACGTCACAGGCCAATCTGAGGGCTTATGGGACCGAGAAAATGGGTTTTACTATGGCCTTTTAATGCTCCCTGATGGTCGCTCTATCCGGATGCGCCAAGACACCATGACCTCCGTTATTCCCTTATTTGCTGTAGCCACCAATGAAGCTAAGATTGCTCATCGCTTTCCAGAATACAGAAAGCGCTTTCACTGGTTTATTGAAAACAGGCCCCATATGCTTCAAAACATTGCAAATCTTGAAAAATTGGGTGTCGAAGGACGCGTCCTGCTTGCCTTTGCTAATAGTACAAAACTCATGAGAGTGCTGAAAAAAGTACTCAACTCTCAGGAGTTTTTAAGCCCCTTTGGTATTCGTTCTGTTTCAAAAAGGCACGCTACAGAGCCCTTTGTCGTCCATATTAGCAACCAAGTTTTTAGACTCGACTATGAGCCCGCAGAATCCACTACAGGCCTTTTTGGAGGCAACTCCAACTGGCGAGGCCCTATTTGGCTGCCACTGAATTTTCTCCTTATAGAATCGCTTCAAAAATTTCATTACTATTTTGGCGACGATCTCAAAGTAGAATGTCCTACAGGTTCAGGCAGCTACTTAAACCTCTGGGAAGTAGCCTCAGAGCTTTCCAAACGAATTGTAAATATTTTTCTTAAAGATGAGCATGGAAGAAGGCCTGTGTATGGCAGCGTCGAAAAATTTCAAACTGACCCCCATTTTAATGGCTACATCCCATTTCATGAGTACTTTCATGGAGACAGTGGCTGCGGCCTCGGAGCAAGCCATCAAACCGGCTGGACAGCCCTTGTAGCCAAGCTTATACAGCAGTATGGAAAATTTGTCCTGCAGCATGAGCCTGCAGCAACCATAGAAAAAGAAAAGATAGGACTTATATGAGTGTTATGTCATGTGCGAATTTTTCTACGAAAAATTGCACATGACAAAAATGGCTCACACTATTCATTTTTCTGCTAGTTTACAAAAATACCATTTTTTTATATGCTGTAAACCAATAATAAATAGAGGCATTATGAGCATTATAGGCACACGTCTGCAACAGGCCAGGAAAGCTGCAGGGATGAGTCTTCGAGATCTTGCAACCGTTGTTAAGCTTAGTCACACCGCAATTAAAAAATATGAAGATGGAGATACCTATCCTTCGTCAGACATTCTTATCAAATTGGCAAAAGCATTACAAGTATGTATTGATTTTTTCTTTCGTCCTGCCAAAGTTTCCCTAGAAAATGTCAAATTTCGCAAACGGAAAAAACTGCAAGGGAAAGCAGAAAGTGCAATTAAATTTACAGTTATTAATCAAATAGAACGCCGTCTGGAGTTAGAAAATCTTTACCCCACTCCTCCTGTATCGCCATTTGTTCTTCCAACAAACTTTCCTCAGGAAATCAATAATTTTGAAGAAATAGAAGTCATTGCAGAAAATCTGCGAGCCTCTTGGAAGCTGGGATTTGATGCTATTCATGACCTTACTGATGTGTGTGAAAGCCATGGAATAAGAGTTTTTGTTATCGATACTGATGAGGAACATTTTGATGGGCTGTCTACCACTATCGACGATCAACCCATTATAGTAATTAGCACAAAGTGGCCGGGCGATCGACAACGCTTTAATGTAGCACATGAGCTTGCTCATTATATTTTTATCAATCGTCTATCACCTAAACTCGATGAAGAACAAGCCTGTAATAGATTTGCAGGTGCTTTCCTACTCCCCCGAGAAACTGTATTCCAGATAATCGGAAAAGAGCGTCGCACTATTGAATGGCAGGAACTTCTTCTCCTCAAAGAACAATTCCAGTTAAGCATGAGCGCCATTTGCTATCGCCTTAAAGACCTAATGATCATTAAAGAATCTTACTTCAAAAATCTTATCATTCGTTTCCGTGCACGAGGATGGCATCTCAAAGAACCAGGCTTAGCAACACCTCCTGAAAAAGCACATACCTTCAACCAAATGTTATTTCATGCCTTAGGGGAAGAATATATTGGAGAATCAAAAGCAGCAGAACTATTATCCTGCTCGCTTTCACAGTTGAAAGCACTTCGTCAGGTACAAAATTCACATGATTTTACTTATCAGCGATGCTAACATTCTCATAGACATGGAGGATGGCAACTTAACACCCGTTATTTTTCGCCTTCCTTATGAAATTGCGGTGCCTGACACTCTCTTTGAATTAGAGCTCAAAGAACAACATGGGCATCTTTTGCAAGCAGGATTACAAGTACGTAGCCTCACTGCAGAATCGGTTAAAAAAGCTGAGTTTTTGAATTGCAAATATCCACGACCAAGTATCATGGATCACTCAGCTTTAGCTCTTGCAATGCAAGAGAGATGTCCGCTCCTTACAGGTGATAAGTATCTTCGAACTGCTGCGAAAAGTGAAGGAATAGAAGTACATGGAACCATGTGGATCGTTGAAGAGCTACTGAATCAAAAAATTATTGCACAAGCTCAGGCTAAACATAGTTTTGATTCAATGAAAGAAAAAGGCAGTCGTCTCCCCTGGAGTGATGTGGAGCAGCTCTTAAATAAATGGAGCTAAAGAAGATAGGACTTATATGAGTGAACATTATGACGTGATCATTATTGGGAGCGGGGCAGGCGGTGGGACACTCGCTCGCCATCTTGCCCCTTCTGGCAAGCGAATCCTGCTCTTAGAGCGTGGTGGATGGCTCAAACGTGAAGTCGAAAATTGGGATGCAACGTCTGTCTTTGTACAAAACCGCTATATCTCACCCGACACATGGTATGATAGCACTGGCAAAGCCTTTCAGCCCCAAGTACACTACTATGTCGGCGGCGCTACAAAAATGTATGGCGCAGCCCTTTACAGGCTTCGGAGAGAGGATTTCGGCGAGCTCAAACACTACGATGGCATCTCTCCTGCTTGGCCCGTGAGCTATGAGGAGTTTGAGCCCTACTATCTGAAAGCTGAACAGCTCTATCAGGTGCACGGCGAGCGTGGGATAGATCCGACTGAGCCTGACGCAAGTGGTCCATACCCATACCCTGCAGTCTCTCATGAGCCGCGCATACAACAGCTCTATGATAACCTGAAAAAAGCTGGCTATCACCCTTTTCCAGCTCCCTGTGCTATTATGCTCAATGAACAAAAAAGAGAGATGAGCCGCTGCATTCGCTGCCAAACGTGCGATGGATTTCCTTGTTTGGTACAAGCAAAAGCTGATGCGGAGATGATTGCCTGCCGCCCGGCCATAGAGTATACCAATGTCACCTTGTGCACAGAAGCAAAGGCTGTGAAGCTCACCACTAATGCCTCAGGGACATCCGTAAATGAGGTTATCGTTGAAAAAGATGGAAGCCTGCAGTCATTTACAGCTGATATTGTTGTGGTATCGTGTGGGGCGGCAAACTCGGCCGCACTCCTATTGAAGTCTGCAAATGATAAACACCCTCACGGCCTTGCCAACGGCTCTGGCATGGTGGGCTGCAACTACATGTATCATAACAGCCAAGCGGTTCTTGCGATTTCTCGAGAGCCAAATCCTACCTACTTTCAGAAAACGATGGCACTTAACGATTTTTACTTTGGCACAAAAGATTTTCCCTACCCCATGGGCAATATCCAAATGGTTGGAAAGTCACTACCAGCCATGTATAAGGGCGAAAAACCCATAGAAACCGCACTCGTGCCGCATATGCTCTTAGAAGAGATTTCGCGCCATGCTGTCGACTTCTGGCTCTCCACAGAAGACTTACCTAATGTAAGCAATCGCATCACTGTCAATAATGCAGGAGACATAACTCTGAGTTATACACCCAACAATCAAGTGCCCAAAAACAAGCTCTACGAACAGCTTAAAAGCATGCTCGGCCATCTTGGCATGCACCCTGAGCATTTAATTCCTCGCTCCATGTATTTCAAAACTGATATCCCCATTGCAGGCGTCGCCCATCAAGCAGGCACTTGCCGCTTCGGCAAGGACCCCAAAACCTCTGTGATTGATGTGAATTGCAAAGCTCACGAGCTAGACAATCTCTATGTTGTAGACACCAGTTTTTTCCCGAGCATTGGCGCTGTGAATCCCTCGCTTACGGCCATAGCAAATGCGCTACGTGTTGGGGATCATTTGCTAGGGTTACTCACCTCTTCTTAATTATGCTATTATTCCTTTACAGAAAATTTACATATGGCGTACATTCAGGGAGGGTATGCCGAAATTTAAATTATTTTTTAACATATTAGCATAGGCTTGTCATCCACAAGCCTTGGCTACAATCAAAGGAAAAACTATGTTTTTAAGAAAACTGCTTTCATATTCAGCTGTGGGCTTGGTTGCATTACAACTATCGGTACATGCACAAGCAGCACATACGCTGCAAGACAAAGCGTTGCAAGACAAAGCATTGCAAGCTAAATCACTTCCTCCAAACCCTCCATTGCCAGAGCTTCTGGACGGAACAAAGCAGCCGAAGTTTGTTAACAAATTGGTCAACGTCCTTGATAAGGACTTTATATTTCAACCAATTCATACCTTTCATGGAGTGCCTCTATATAAAATATACAGAACTGCCTTTTTAGCTGACTTAGGTATTGTGAATAAGAAAGGCCACCATCTTCATACACCCATGTTTGGGTTTGCGGCGCCACATCAAAAGCCGACCTATCCTGGAAGGACGTTTGTTGTTAATAGCCAAAAGCCTATTAGGGTATTTTGGCAAAACAAACTGGTAAACAAGCATGGCGAGCCACTTCCTGAGTTTCGCTATGTCCCTGTAGACGAGACCATTCATATAGCCATGCCCGACTATCCAACATATCCACAGAGTGGCTTGCCAGCAGTCGTACATCTTCACGGAGGATTCACTGAGGACCTAAGTGATGGCAATCCTGATGCATGGACAACACCCAATTTTGCTCAAACAGGCCCGCTGTTTAAGAAGAAAGTATTTCGATACGATAATGCTCAAGAATCGATGATGCTTTGGTATCATGAGCATCCCCTTGGCTTTACTCGCCTTACAAACTATTCTGGACTCAATGGTATCTATATTATACGCGATCAAGAAGAAGAAAGCCTCATTAAAAAGCACAATTTGCCCACAGGAAAGTATGAAGTGCCACTTATGATCGCAGATAAAATGTTTACCACTAAAGGTGATCTGTTTTTTCCCTATTACGATCCCGTCAATTTTCCAAATGAGCCTCAGCCAAGTATACAGCCTGAATTTTTGGGTGACTTTATGCTGGTAAATGGTAAAGCGTGGCCCTATTTAGAAGTGGAGCCTCGTAAGTATCGTTTCCGTGTATTGAATGCCTGTGATTCTCGCTTTTTAGATCTCCATCTTACATCGCCTAAGTCCACACACAAGGTTCGCTTTACACAAATTGCCACCGATCAAGGATTTCTCAATGCACCTGTGAAAATCGCACATATTCTCTTAGGCGCAGCGCAGAGGGCAGATCTGGTTATTGATTTTTCTGATTATAAAGGGCAAACGCTCATCATGAAAAATACTGCCAATGCTCCTTTTCCTGGTGGAACACCGCCCAATCCTCATTCAATAGGACTCGTTATGGCTTTTAAAGTAAAGCATAAGGCCGATTCTGATCAGCCTCGTACACACCTGCCAAAAAAATTACGCAAGCATTCTATAAAGAAGCTGAAACCCACTACTAAGTCTCGAAAAGTACTGCTCTTTGAAACAATGGATACGTATGGTCGAGTACTAACACTCCTTGGTACACCAAAATTGGGTGGCCTTCACTGGGATGATCCTATAACGGAAAAACCACGTCTTGGAACCACAGAGATTTGGGAGATCTATAACACCACAGGCGTTTCGCACCCTATCCACTTGCATGCTGGAAACTTCCAGATCTTGGACAGGCAGTATTTTAGTGGCACTCAAGATCCAACCACTGGGGCTCTGAGCAACATACAACTGCTTGGCAAGCCTATACCCCCTCTTCCTGCTGAGCATGGCTTATTTGACACGGTTAACGTGTTCCCAAAAAATGGGGGACCTGTCAATGCTCTTGGACAAAGGACTCGCATTATTATGCACTTTGGCCTTCCTGGAAAATATGTGTGGCATTGCCATATTCTTTCCCATGAGGATCATGATATGATGCGCCCATTGCAGATCGTGAAGAAGTAATAGGGACAAACTCAAGAGCGACTTTTCCTGAAAGAAAAGTCGCTCGAGGAATATACGTTTCCAGGAATTTTTTCTCTCTCTTGCATGTTCTTTTGCACTGCTTGACACAAAATGAGCGGCCGCAGTATATTTCGATACAGACAAATCAAAAAGTAACCTATACAATGAGGTGTTGATTTTTTTCACAAACGAAAAAAATTAACGCCTTTGAGTATAACCTAAAGGAGATCACATGAAGAAAATTATTTCTTACATTTTAAATGCCTGCATGCTGCTGTGCATTTTTTCTTTCACGCAGATGGAGGCGGCATGGAATCTGCCTGCAGTTCCCATCTCATCTACCAATTCAAATAGTCCTGAAATTGGCATTGATTCACATGGAAATGCCGTTGCTATTTGGCAAGGGTCTAATGGCTCCAATTCTATCATTATGGGTGCAACACTACCTACTGGTGGAGGATGGACTACTCCAGTAAACATTTCTGTTGCTGGACAGGATGCTACGGTCCCACAAGTAGCTGTCGACTCGCATGGTAATGCTGTGGCAGTATGGGTGCGATCAGATGGCACAAATACGATCATTCAAGGTGCTGTTCTTCCATTTGGAGCCTCCAGCTGGACACCAACGAGTGATCTATCACTTCCAGGAGCAGATGCGTTTGTACCACAAGTTGCTTTGGATCCTCACGGCAATGCTGTTGCTGTCTGGCAAAGGATAAATATATTAGGCAGGAATGTCACACAAGGTGCAACCCTTGCCTTTGGCGAGCTATTTTGGACGCCTACTTCCGATCTTTCTGCAGCCCCTGAAGATACCTATGTCCCACAATTAGGTGTTGACCAAAACGGCAATGCTGTTGCTGTCTGGTCAAACGTTACCTACCAGACCATTCAAGCAGCGACTCTGCCATTTGGATCTGCACTCTGGTCGCCTTTTACAACTATTTCGGGCACCCAAGCTGGAACACCTGAAGTGGCTGTCAATGCTGCTGGCTATGCTATTGCAGTATGGGCAAGAGATAATAGTGGCCTTTTTGAAATTGAGTCAGCCACACTACCATTTGGAGGCAGCTGGAGCTCACCTTTGAGTGTTAGCAGCGGCGCTCTTAACTTTGAGCCTATTGTTGCTATCGACCATGCTGGCAATGCGACTGCTTTGTGGAGCAATAGTACTGGATCAGATATCTTTGCCCAAGCCGCGACCCTTGCTTTTGGTGCTACTAGTTGGTCTTCAACTACCACGCTTACCAATACAGGAGAGCAGGCCTTTGATGTACGCGTAGCAGTTGACCAAGCAGGCAATGCGATTGCCATTTGGGATAATACCGTAGGGACAGATACGCTTATTCAATCAGCAACACTGCCATTTGGCGGAAGTTGGAGTTCGGTGACGACCCTCTCATCTGTAGGTGAGATAGCAGACTTTCCTCAAATTGCAGTTGATCATACAGGACTTGCTGTTGCCAATTGGACCAATGAAACACAAACAAAGATTTTTGCAGCCTCGTGGTTTCCTGCTCCTGCAGTAACCAGCGTAAGTCCACATCAGGGCTCTACGGCGGGTGGAAACATGGTTGTGATTCATGGGGTCAATTTCGTTAACGTAAGTGGTATTGCATTTGGTACAAATACTGTTTCAGATTTTACAGTAATATCACCAACAGTTATTCATGCAACTGCACCTGCAGGGGCTGCTGGCACAGTAAATGTCACTGTGACAACAGCTTCAGGCACTTCCTCAACCACTCCTAACGATCAATATACCTACCGTATCCACCGGTAACAGTACGCCATGTGCGACTTTTCCTTCCGGAAAAGTGCACATGGCAAAAATATTTGCTGCGACTATTCACCACCCCCCTTTAATAGGGGGGTGAAACTATAGAGAAAACCAATTCCACAATTTGAAAAAATCTGCTACACTTACCAAGACATCCAAATAAAATAAAGCAGGTTTATATGCTACGTATACTAATCATACTATGTTTTGCTATGAGCTTTACCGTGTCTTGTTATGGCGAGACGACATCTCCAACCAACATGAAACAAATTGATAGCTCACTCGTGGAAGCAACTGCACCTCAATCACAAAAGACTCCAGCATATAATCCAATTATTATTTTTGGCAGCTCCCGTAGTGATGGAAATACTCTGCAAGCAATCAAATTAGTCATAAAAAATCAACCAGTCCCTGTGATAGACTTACGTGGTTTGAATATTTCAGACTATGACTACGACTCTATGAATGCCTCTGATGATTTTATCCCGCTAGCTGAAAAAATGATGGAGCATAATCCTATCATTTTGGCAACACCAGTATATTGGTATTCGATGAGCGCAGTAATGAAAACCTTTATCGACCGTTGGACTGATTTACTCAGTATACGAAAAGATCTTGGCCGTCGCCTGGCAAATAAAGATCTCTATATTATTACTTCCTATGGCAGCTCGATGCCCAAAGGCTTTGAAGACCCCTTTTCCCAAACTAGTGATTATTTCGACATGCATTACAAAGGCTGTTTCTATTTCTACAGTGGAAAAGATACCAAACAGGCACGAGAAAACCAACTTTCAGCAGAAAAATTTCATGAGCAAATTTTCTTGCCAAAATGAAACACCAAAATAGCACGCCCACACATATTCATGAGGCCACTTCTATCGAGCACATTCGTCCCTGCTTTCAGATTGTGCGTGAGCTGCGCCCTCATGTACCTGATGAGGCAAGCTTTATCAACCAAGTCCAGCGACAAATGGCTGTAGGATATAAACTCGCATATTATCAACAAGGCGAGAAAGTGCATGCAGTTGTTGGATATAGATTTTTAGAGTTTTTAGCGTGGGGAAAGGTATGCTATATCGATGACCTCATCACCGACTCCACAACAAGAAGACAAGGCTACGGGAGCACACTACTGCAGTGGGTTATTGCGCAGGCCAAGAACGCATACTGCGACCAAGTCCATTTAGACAGCGGTCCTCAACGTCACGACGCGCATCGACTCTACTTAAACCATGGCTTTAAAATCGTCGGCCATCATTTTGCTTTGGAATTGCAAAATTGCAGTTTATGAAATTTAAAAAGATAAAAAATCCAACTATCTTTCCAATTGACTTTACGAAGCCCTGGTGGCAGTTGATTGCCTATCAGAAAGGCACCTGCTTTTGCATTTTGGCCATGACGGCCATATATCAAGTGTTTACGACAATAACACCTTTTTTGGCGGCGCTCATTTTTGAGTCACATGGCATGTATATGTGCTTTGTGATTTTCGGCATTTGGTTTATCCTCGACATACTTCAAAAACTGGCACGCCAACAAAATCCCAAATTCCAGCTGCAGTGCATCTATAGCATTTATCAGGCAGCGCACCTGCATTTATTATCCGTTGACCCACAATACCACGTGCATCGATCAAGTGGCGCTATCCTTGGCAAAATAGATCGTGGAGCGCGTGGCTGCGAAGATCTTCTCGACCAGATTACTGACGACTTTACTCCTCTTATTTTCAGCCTCATCACCGTCATCATCATGGTAGTGTACTATTCATACACCATAGCGGCAATCATGGCCCTGTTTATTATATCTATCATAAGCATAGGGTATTATTTCACAACTCGTATCTCTGCTTCTTTCGAAAAAGATTTCCTCAAATCCGATGATGCGTGTAAGACCACTGCAGTGGAGAATCTTGCACAAATACAGCTTATTCGATCTACCTTTGCAGCCGACTTTAGAAGTCAGCGCCTTAAGAATAATGTGCTTTCAAATGTATACACCGAAGGGGCGCTATGGCTCTCCTATTCTGCAACCTTCCATTTCCTTGCTTTGCTCCATTTGGCCTCGTTGTTTATCTTGGCTGTATTTCTCGTCTGGCAAGTAAATCATTCGCTTGCCACAACAGCGTCTGCTATTGGATTATTTTTATCCTACATGCAAGGCACTAAAATGCTTGTAGTAACCATGAAGCTTTTTAGAAAAACGATGCGAAGCCTGGCAGCCATCCATGATCTTTTTGCCTTTATCCCTGCGTTTGGAAAACAGCAAATCCCCGTTTTTGGCGATAGTCAACCACAAGTAGTTAAAACAGATCCCATCACCATAAGCGCTGAAAATATTCACTTTGACTACGGCGGCGCAGTGCTCTATAACAATCATTCATTTGCGATGACCGCTGCTCAGGAGCAGCCAAATAAACTGTACGGCATTATAGGCCCTTCAGGCGTTGGCAAAACCACTTTTCTCTCTATTTTAGGTGGGCAACTCAAGCCTATTAGTGGCAGTGTTGTTATTGACAATATTGACATATATCAAACCAGTGATGCTGTGCGTCGTCAGCTTATTGCGCTCCAAGGGCAAGTAGCAACGAACGTGAAGGGCACTGTGAAGGACAATTTACTCCTTGGCTTGCCAGAAGGTTTGCCAGAAGAGCCTATTTACAGTGATGATGAGCTTCTTGCCATCTTAGACGCCGTTGGTCTTTTTGCTGTTCTGAGCACCTATAAAGGCCTTCAAACAAAAATCGGTGAAGGTGGGTTGAATCTTTCAGGAGGCCAGCGCCAGCGTCTCAATTTTGCCGCTCTGTATTTGCGTGCTACCTATTATAAACCATCTGTTCTCTTGATTGACGAACCCACTAGCAGCTTAGATGAAATTAGTGAAGTAAAAATTACGGAGATGATGTCTCAGCTTGCGCGCTCGGCGATTACTCTGGTGATAGCCCACAGACTCAAAACTGTGGAAGGCGCGGCGGGTCTCATCGACTTATCTGAGCTTGCAGACACTCATCAAATTAAGGCATACTCTGCCCAAGAATTACTTAGACGATCAGCGTACTATCGCAGCTTGATAGAAGGGAGTGTGGTACTGTAGTGTTGTTGCGTCATATGCCATTTTCCTAACTGAATTATGAAGATATTCCCGGCTTTCCTTCAGCTACTACAGATCATCATGCTGGTAAGCTGCTATTGGGCAAGTGTAGAGGCAAAGTCGTTGTAGCTATGGAAGGAAGGCTTCATCTGTATGAAGGGTATACGCCACAGCAGGTAACATTCCCTATCCGGGTTATGAAAGCTCTTGGTGCACAAACATTAATAGTAACCAATATCGCTGGTGGGATTAATCCAACGTTTCAGCCTGGTGATATTATGATCATCAATGATCACATTAATTTACTGTCGGACAGTCCTCTCATTGGTCGTAATGATCCCAAAGTAGGTCCTAGATGGCCTGATATGTTCGAGCCATATGACCTGCAGCTCATTTCTAAACTCGAGCAAATTGCATACACTAATAACATCCCTGTCCAAAAAGGCGTGTATGCGGCACTTAAAGGCCCTGCACTCGAGACACGTGCAGAATATAGAATGCTCTATATCATTGGAGCTGATGCAATTGGCATGTCAACCGTTCCAGAAAACCTCGCCGCAAAACATATGGGCATGAGAGTCGTTGGAATTTCAATTATTACGGACAATTGCCATCCGGATTCATTACAACCTGTGAATATCCCAGAAATCATTCGGATTGCACACGAAACGGAACCAAAAGTGTCCCTCCTCGTGTCAGAGCTTATTCAACAGATGTAAAACCTGCGTCATATGCCATTTTCCTGCGGAAAATGGCATATGACGAAAATAGGTTTTTATATGCCTTGACAGGCAACCTCTTGTATTCTCGCCAAGAACCATTGACTAAATGATTCCCAATAAACTTGAATATCTGCTTGCATAACCGGAGGAGCATAACGCAAGACTACTAACTTATTTTCTAACTGTAATAACAGATTACGTATTTCCACAACCTTTGTACTCAACGATTTATTTTCAGTGGCTTTAATACACGCACGCAGTGGCAATATCACTTCCAAAAAGGCTCGCCAGGGCAAAAAATATTTCGGCAGGGGCCCTGCTATCTTTTCCATTTGAGCTCGCTTCTCTAAAGAATATCGCTGCTGATTTCGAATTGATTTTCTATTAAACAATCCTGTTTTTGAAAATCCTTCTAATATATCAAAGAGGTTACGCTTACTATACCCAATTTCGGCCACATCTGCTGCAGCAAAATCAGTCTTTTCCTCTGATAAAAAAAATGCAAGCACATCAGCACGCGCACTCACACCAAATAAAGTACGCAATCGAAAATACAGCAATGCTGGCATATTTAATTTTGGCGACGTAGACTTATTGCTTGGTACGAATGCTAATGGTGATACTGATGTGAAAGTAGGCCAATGGACACCAGCAACAGCGTTTACTGTTCCAGAAAACACTGAAAAGGGAATTGCAATATACGATTCAAGTGCTTTGACAAGAACACGAAGTCGACTTACAGAAATAAAATGATGATTATGAACACACCAATCCAGAGCCTCATCACGAAGCCTAGGATCGCTTTCCATTATAGCTGACGTCAACAAGATGAGCGCTTCAGGGTCAATAAGAAAATCTTGATGCTGTCGTTTCACGCCTGCCACACCTAATTCAGTCCACAAGCTCCATGAAAGATCGAGTAAATATGCCTCTAGCTGCGCACTAAGAGCTCCCATCTGTTGTCTCCAATGCATATACTGCTTTATCAAGCTCTGTAACGAACTCTTGGGATGCGTCTTGTGTAATGCACCATTCTTTTGCTGTGACTAATTCTTCTCGTGTGGGGGATAATACTTTAAGATCGGAAAAATGTTTACTATATGGCCCCTGATCTATCGCAGCATACAGCTTAAAACATATTTGGTCAAATCGGCTAGCAAGATGCACTATTAAGCTGCCATAACGACTCGTTTGCATTCGTTTTTCAAACCCCGACGGCAACCCCAAATCTAGTAACGAAGCCGGGCCTGTATTGAACCACTCTTTTCCTAATTCAAGAGCACGACCTACCTCATCAACTGCCTGCAATAACCCATGAGGTAAGGGATTCGGTGTAATCAATTTTCCTTCCTTAACTAACGCAATTAAATCAAGATCCTTAGTCGTGCGCTCGATATACCTCAATAACAGAAGCCCTCCACCTCCAATAATTACAACTTCGTGATACTCTCCACGATCGGCAAGTAACTGCCCTAACATGTCTAATGCTTGCTCTAATGCCACGACAGTGATATCGATATTTCTTTTGTGAATTTTATGTTCATGATCCATGAATTTTAAACTCCTAATTCGTGCAGATTAAGTTCACGTTCCATGAATGTAACCTGCATATCTTAAAGATATCACATTCCGATTTTTATTGCATCCTTTTGGATGAGTAATAGCCCTTGATGGTGTCAACTTAAGGCATACTCTGCCCAAGAATTACTTAGACGATCAACATATTATCGCAGCTTGATAGAAGGGAGTGTGGTGTTGTAGCGTCATGTGCCATTTTCCTGCGGAAAATGGCACATGACGTAAATAGCCCCCCCCCCTGTATAGCTCACGCTACATTGAATGGCATATTATGACGCATTTTTTCAATACCAGCGTCTACTAAACCATCTATCTGTATACGTCTTTTCTATGATCGACATCTACGACACACACAACTAGTGTATTGTCATTTATCGTATAAATAACCCGATAGCTACCCACTCTTATTCTATATAGTGTTTCAATGTGCCCTTTCAGTTGTTCTACCCATCTTGGTCTTGGGTTATTGGCAAGTGTGTCGATAGTGTCAATAATTTTTTTAGCATCTTGCTTTGGAATTTTTTTTAGGGTTTTCTTTAAATCTATCTCAAAAATAATCGTATACATCAATCATCTAGTCCTAAGTAGCGCTTTACTTCCTCTAAAGTATCATACCCACGTTCCCTAATGCTTTTTATGCCACGTTCACCTGCTGCGATATCCCTTTGATCTTCAAGAGATTTTACTATTTCTTTACTCTCTAATTTTTCGAGAACACATGATAATATAAATTCTTTCATGGGAATACCAAGCAACGCTGCAATTGCTTTTAGTTGCTTATGTTTCATAACGGGAAAATCTATTGTCATGCGTGCAAAATCTTGATGAGAATGTGAATGAGAATGTGTAGCCATATAATCTCTCCCTCCAGAGCTACTTACAAAATTCCATTTGGCCCAAAATTCGATAACTTTGGCTCCAAAGCAAATTTTGCATGCAGCTCTTCCTTTTAATTCAATTATACTATATATGCATTAAAGCGTAAAGACGTTTTTAGGAAATACGCTCCTGCCGCGGTAGCGGCAAAATTTGTGTTCTAGCCCCATGTGACCGAAGGATGCCGCTATGCGTGCAGCCGAGGGAACGTGGGGTTACTGGAATTGTTAAAAAATAGAGCTGCGGTAGCTGCGACACCCATTATTATTTTTTACATTTTTGCAGCGCAATGTAATGGTAAGATCTTTTCCATGTCCTGATTCCGCTTCGCAAAAAATGCGGCTGTGTGGCACCAGTAATCGGTATGCCTGCTATCAGCACCATGTTCTAATAAAAAGGCAGCGATATCATCCTTACCCGTTTTGACTGCGTGAAACAGAGGGGTCTGTCCTGCAAAATCGGCTGCATCTATTGCAGCACCATGTTGTATCAATAACTCTACTATTGCAAGCGAGCCTGTTGCAACGGCAGCCATGAGAGGACTTTTGCCTAAGGTATCCTTTTTATTCACGTCGGCACCTTGCTGGAGAAGCCCCGCAACTTGTTCTACCTTTTTAGAAACAATCGCCTCGATCAATGCTTCTTCACCAAAAGAATGGAGCACTGTATACCACGCTGCACCCAATAGACCACCATGTTTCGGACCAGTAAATAGAGGAACCGGCAGAGAGTATGTCTGGAGTATATTCACCAAGCGATCCGCATAGACATCAATATGGCCACCTGTAAAAATGATTGACGCAGGTCTTGCCCACAACATATTTGTGGCATGCTCAAAAACACAATGCTCGATATAGGCTTTCCAACGAAGCGCAAATTCTAGAAACACACTGTCATTTACAATTCCCTGATTCTCCGAAACAATCTGATCAAACCCAGAGCGCGATCCACAAGCCTGCCACATTGGTAATCCAGAACGTGGCTCCTTCATACCCCAGGGATTTCCATCAAAAAACACCCATGCACCCGATAAGTCTCGAATGTGATGTTCGCTGTCAGTAAAACCTATTCCTACACCCGTCCCAATGGCAAAATTCCAAACAGGCCCCTTAGGAAGTATGTTGCCAAGGGCTTGCAAAGAGGCCACCAAATGGGCCGCCCCATCATCAATACACCACACCTTTCCATCGATAGCACATCTCATCTTGCCCCCTTTTATCCTGGTGTGCTATAGTGTTTGTATCAATGAGGTGTAATATTATGAATATATGGAAAATATGCATATTGTGTATGCAGGTATTAAGCATGAGCTGTATCTATGCTGCTCAGAATACTCCGGAATGCCAGAAAAAATATGAGACATTATTACAAAATCCGCCCAACTTAAATGAACTCGTGTTTCATACGGATTGTGGGCTTATGAACATGATGGAAATTCAGAAAGTCTCAGAAATTAAATATGGCTCAAACACAGACTTTCTCGATAAGGTACTGAGAGTAGCCAATACACATGGCATCTCTCAAGGTGTGGCCGTAGATTTGGGCTCTGGCACTGGCGTATGGACAAAGCACTTACTCAGTCTCAAAACATGGATAGTGCATGCCGTAGATGTCTTTCCAGAATCATTAAAAGCGCTCGCTGCATCAACATCTGAAGCAGACAAACAACGCCTCGTTTTACAGAACGAAGATTTTCGTGATATGCATCTGCCTCAAAATGTGGATCTTATCATTGCCAATAACAGTTTATGCTTCGTCCCTCGAAAAGATCTTGACTCTGTATTAGATACTGTTTATCATCATCTGAAGCCTGGCGGTATTTTTGCAGCAACCTTTTGGGGCAAAGGCGATATTCGTGCGAAGGACCACAACCTAAGCACCTTTTCCCCAGAGGAAGTAAAAAAATTACTTGATGGCAAATATACTATTATTCAGTGCTGTACTTCTCTTGATGGAGAGGCAGAAAATCTGGATGGAAAAGTGGTGCCATGGAGCGTTGTGTACGCCATTGTACAAAAACCAAAATAAAATGATGAGCACGCTTATTTGTTTTGCCACAGAAAAAGAAGCAGAGGCGTCCCTAGCATCGCTACAAGCAACAAAAATAGAGAGCCACTTGTATCATTGTCCGTATGGCCATATTTTAATTACTGGCATGGGCCTCACAACCACCTATGAGCGGCTCAGCAGCCACATGCATGCTATTACTAAGATTAGTAATTTTGGTATTGTGGGCGCCCTCAAAACAAATATTCATGTCGGGTCAATTCATGCAGTGCAGCTCGTTGGACGAGATGAGCAATCCATTCAGCTCCAAAGAGATGGTCTGAAGCTTATTTCATCACCCGTGCCGCTGCATGACCCACAGCTGCGCGATACCTTAGCAAAAAACTATGACATCATCGATATGGAGGGCTTTTCGATTGCACAGTTTGCGCAAGAGAAAAACGTTCCCCTCACTATGCACAAGATCGTTTCCGATTACTGTACTGCCGATACCTCTAAACATATTATGGCAAGACTACCAGAACTCTCAAAGCAGCTCGCTGCACATATTACAAAATGGGTCGTAAACTCAACGTAGCATGGCTAGAGACCCCTCTTGGGGAACTTACCGTGATTTCGAATGCGAACAAACTCATTCTCTTGTGGTTTATTTCGAAACAAGACGCTATCAGAAATATTGCCAGAATGGAGTCACAATTCGATGCCACCGTCGTCCAGGGCATGTCCTCTCCAATTCGTACAATAGATGCAGAGCTCCGGAGCTATTTCAAAGGCACACTCAAGACCTTTACAACGCCCGTGCAACTACTCGGTACCCCGTTTCAAAAACGAGTATGGAAAGAGCTGTGCAATATCCCTTATGGTGAGACCCTATCCTATTCTGATATTGCCTCCAAAATTGGAAGACCTACGGCTTGTAGAGGCGTTGCCAAGGCAATTGCAAGTAACCTGCTCACCATTGTGGTGCCTTGCCATCGAGTCATTTGTAAGGATGGCGAATTAGGTGGGTATAGTGGCGGCATCGAGCGCAAAAAATGGCTGCTAGAAAGGGAGGCTATCTCCTAACAAGAATATGAAAAGTGAGGAACTTATGAAAAAAACACTCTATCTGCTTGTAGCTGTATTGCTAACAGTAGCTCCTGTAGGAGTAATTTTTGGCACTAATGCTCCCCAGCCACACAAAATAGAACGAAGGGCAGCATTTGATATAGGCTCTGGCCAGATAAAGATGCAGGTATCCGATGTCGATATTACAGCGAATAAGATTGTTAATGTATTACTGACCGACATCGCCACGGTGAAATTACGAGAAAGTTTAGTAAAAAGTCTCGATGGAAGATTAAGCTCCGATATCCAAAATCAGACAGTGGAAGCAATCGTACAATTACTAGAAAAAGCTGCCCCTTTTCATCCTGAAGCTCGCCACGCCGTTGCCACAGAAACCCTTCGACTTGCTAAAAACGGTGAGGCCTTAGCCGAACGCATCAAGAATGAAGCAGGAGTCCCGGTGACCATAATTTCCCAAGAAGAAGAGGGAATTTTAGGATTTATCAGCGCTGTGAGCATATCTGGTATAGATCCAGTGCATGCAGTTTCGTGGGATTTTGGCGGAGCAAGCTTTCAAATCACCATGAAATGTGATGATCATTACATGGTCTACCAGGGAAAACTGGGGAAAATCCCTTTTAAAATTGCTCTTTTGCAAATCCAAGGCAGGACAGATCAAACAGTAAGTCCAAACCCCATTTCAAAGCCACAAGTCACTCAAGCTCTTCAGTTCATTAAGGATACTCTCAAAGACGTTCCTGCAACTCTGCGTCAAAAATTGCATCGTCCAGATACTATTGTACTGGAAGTCGGGATCAATCCCTTATATGGCATGCTACAGAATACTGATTTCAACAGCCTGCGATTGCAACAGGAAATCGAATCGAGAGTAAATCTCGATGATGATGCAATTATGATGAAAGATTCCATTGCACAAGAATACAAAGGTGTATCAGCCTACGTTGTTTCAAATCTCATCCTTGCCCTTGGAATAATGCAAGCTCTCGATATCTCTCAAGTCCACTATGCAGGAACACAAGGCGCGAATGCAGTTGGCGTGCTCCTATCACCCAAGTACTGGGAAACCTACTGATAAATAGCCTGCTAGAATAATATTGAATGAGAGGTCATCCACTTGGTTTGACTCCCATATCTGCCCAAAAATCCTCCATGGACTCGTAAAGCGTCCCTTCTCGTAATTCTTTAATCGCTTCAAGCGTTTCTTTATTTGCTTTTCTTTTTTTCTTTGGGAAATCAATTTTAAGATAAGACAGTATAAAATCGCCAAGAGTCATACAAGACTTAGCTGCGAGCATCTTAATATATATCTTCTCCTCGGGGGAGCATTCAAATGTGACTTTTGTTTTTTCCTCAGAGACATGCATATGCTTTCTCATACATTTACCTCCATATTTACAACTTAAGTATACATCATCCAAGAGCGATTTCCTGCAGAATTTCGCGAAGAGCTTGCTCGTGTTCTTGAAACGAACGGCATGCATACCTCCCTAACATTGGCTTAATAGAATTATGCATTATCATTAACCTAATGAAATATGTTTAGTCATACAAAACTTCGCGGCACAAATCATTTTTCGGGCTAAAAATTTCATGAGTTATATGATCACACTTAAAAATTTCCCTAGCCTGCACACGCAAATTTTTATGTATTCCATTTACTATCACTGCTTGAATAATAAATATGGAGACTACTGCCGGCTTCTGATCTATATAAATTCGTTCAATTTTAAACCTTGTCCCTGGTATAACGGGTTGACGCCAATCCTCTGTACCATTACCCCATTTTTCTGGCGATTGGAGATACTCGTCTATATTCTGCGGAAAAGATTCGGCAGCTGTTGATACTTCAAGATAAAATCTATTTGTAGCAAACTGATGGTGAATAAAAACACCTTTCTTCATTTCAAATTCTCGCCCCAGCCAATTCCTAAATTTTTCATCATCTTTCAAGTCTACATATCTTTCGGCCAAAAATATGAAATAAAAAAAATTACAGAACGCAAAAAAATAAACCATTAATTTGAAAAAAAATCTTATTACTCTCATTTTTTGTACTCTCTTATAATGGAGCTTACTGCATTTTGGTAACAAGGTGATGCAAACTCATGCTCCCACCGACCAAGAGTAGCATTCTGACTCTTTTCAAGGACGGTAACATTAGTAATTTTATTTATTTCTTTTTTATAATATTCTCTTCTCTGTTTCTCGTAAATATGAATAGTTTCGGGATTTTTCGAATCAAGATAACAATCTATATCTTCCATAACCAGGTGACTAATAGTCTGTTCATCTGTTATTTTATTTTTTCGATTTTCATGCAGTCTTAATGCGAGCTTGGCGAGCGTATAGGAGAAGCCACTCGAGGCACCATATCTCCAAAACTAATATAGTTGTGTGACTCGGGATGCGCTTTCCCAGGAAAAATGAAAGAACCACCACCGAAAGTAAAAACTCGTATTTTCTCTCGAATATTTGGCTTAAGATTTTCAAGCGCTAAATCTGTAATGATAGCGCCCTGGCTATGTGCAAAAAGAATAATCGGAGGTGTATCGGCTTCCCCTTCTGCTAAACGTACTAATAATTGAAAAAAACAAATTGCTAATTTGACTACATCTGTTAAATATTTTGACTTTTGGCGAAAACAATCTATCAAATCTGAAGCGTAACCTTTTGTGTTATTTACTAAAGATAAAACATGTTCGCCCTCAGCGATTTCAGAAATAAGTTCAATTGACTCTTGTGCCTTTGCTTCATCATTCCATATTCCATTGATATATGCCCAGAGACATTGGCCTTTTTTCTTCTCGCCGATTTCTCTGATTGCTTTTTCTAACTGGATATTGTCTGACACACACTCTTTTTCTGAAAGATGCACAGTGCCAATGCGATGACCAGGACGTGATCTAACATACACAGATCCATCATTTTTATGTATAATGACGGCATCTAAACAGTGTGCTTCTATTCGCGAAATTACCTCTTTCCGTGTAAGCATTTCCTTGAAATCAATGAGATAATATTCGATATTTCTTTGCGCCGAGAAATAAAGTGCTGAAATTTTAGGGAGACATAAGATTTCACCTTCATAGGATGAAGAAAAATGGCAAAGGGTCAGAATTGCTTTTATCAAACGGCGAAATTCATCGCATGACAACGTACCCACTTTACTATTAGGAAGTAATCCCGTTATATCACAAAGTGTTTGTAAACATTCTTCTGAAGATTGTGGTTGATAGTATTTAGCAATCGCGACAAGCGTTGCGTTAAAAAATTTTGGGGACTTCAGCCACGCTTGTAAAGCACTTATCCCAACATGAGCACTTTCAAAAATTACGTAAGGGAACTGAACTCCTATTATTCCTTGTTTGCATACGTTCCTGTCACGGGTATGTAGTAATCCAGGATTATTGAGGCGCCAGGCCAAGCTCCCACCTTTTGCAATATACTTATTGTTGCATGCATCAAAATAAGCTACAATACACTCATCAAGTGGGCTGGCTCGCTTGAACATAATAACCTCATTGTTGTGTAATGCATATTATCACACCGCAATATAATAAGCAACTCACTCCTAAAATACAAGCAGCATACCCAAAAAACTTCCATTGTCAAGGCCCTACAAGGGCAATTTCCTGCAGAATTTCCGAAGAGCTTACGTGTATAGAATTATGCATTTTGATGCAGCTCCAAAAGGTATTGCACTGCACTGCCGTGCTCTACATATTTCCTGCAATAACTCGCGATCCAAACTTTTTATATCCTCTTCCTCTATTCGCAGATCTTCAAATACCGTTTCACGAAAATGTTTCATCGAGGAAAAACGACCTCTACGTACCACTAACAAATCAATAAGCGCTTTTTCTTTTGTCGCAATTAAAGCATGACGCCCATGAGAAACGGTCATCATTGTCACACCTGCAGGATACACTGAGAGTGGGAGATGGTCATAGGTAAAGAGGCCAAGAGGTGTCTGATAACGCCGCGAGCGCTGTGTTGTGATGCTGGTTACTGTTGTCACTCTCTCAGGAATCAAACGATAATGTTGACAGGCCCATTCTAAGGAAACATAGGATGGACCATAAATCATGTTTGCTAATACTTCCGACGAGTAGGGCTCCCTTGCAAATCGTTTCCCAAAAATATATATCCCTTTTTTGACGCGAATCAGGGCCTCGATTTTTAAGAGGTGGTGTAGTTTTACTCGAGGATTTTGGTATTCTTGTAGGCAATGCATTACAAACCCATAATCGAGCTCTTCTGCCGGTGCCTTCTCGAGTAAAATAGCAAGTCCTGTATCAATGCCTAGTGATCTTTTCATTTTTAACCAGTATGTTATCTTAAGAATAACCTATTGGTGATTTTTAATTAACCAACTCCCAATGCATATGTTATTTGCACAAGCCCACTTGCATATGACTGACTGGAGAGTAGACGGCATGAAATCTCTTTATCAATCACATGAAAAAGTGGAAGCCCTGCTCCCAAAATTATAGGGATGATAGATATTGTCATCATGTCAACTATTTGCAGCGCAAGAAATTGAGAAATGGTCACGCCGCCATCAACCCAAATGTGGCGCACTCCCTCAATATGTAATTTTGCGATAAGCGCTGTCAAATCCCCTCGGTAGAGCTCCATGCCTTCTCGTACCGCTGGTAAGCTGTTGCTTAAGACAATAACTCTCTTGCCTGGATACGGATCAGCAACCGTTGTGGCAATTTCATACGTTTTTCGACCAATAATAAGTGCATCGATGCTGCTCAGATGCTTCTGAAACCCATAATCCTCACCAAAGCCACCTACTCTATCAAGCCAATCTATACTATCGTCTTGACGCGCAATGTATCCATCGATGCTGGTGGCAATATAAATGGAAATTTTAGGTCTATTCATAACAGATATCCTATCACACTGTGTCACATAATATCGACCACTCAATTCTGTGTCGCTGCTACCGCAGCTCTGTTTTCATTTATGCTCCACAACCCCACGTTCCCTCGATCGTGCGCTAATAGCGCACGATCCTCGGTCACGCGGGGCTAATGAGCTTCCGCCACTACCGTGGCTCGGTTCTGATTGGTTACAAGTTTCTTTAAGTTGACACCATTGTCATTAGGACTTGATAATCAGCTCAACCCTGAGTTATTCGGATCCTTCTGTTCAAATATCCTCAATTATAGGACTCGTCTCAGAATATCAAGCTTTGCATCATATAAATCATGCTGCACAAGTTACAGCCTCCGATAGCCTTTGGGATATCAACCTCTTCCTCGATTCGTAGATCTTCAATTTGTCATATGCAATTTTCCGCCAGGAAAATTGCATATGACAATAAACTCATAAACAGCAATTCGATTTCCTAAGGATATCCGAATTGGTGGCTACCGATTTTTCTACTTGCCAATTTTTAACAAATCTGTTAAAAATTGGGGAATGAAAAAACTGACAGCAAATCCTTTCAGATTTGGATACGTTTATGTCTTGGAAATGCGTGATAAAAGTGCCTCTACAGCCAGCACATCTGCTTCAGACGTGTTCCAGGAAGCAATAAATCGAATCTCATTTTTTTCTTGATCCCAAAGATAACAAGCGATTTCCTCTTGAATAAGAGGGATCCAAGATGCGGGCGCCGTAAAAAAGATCTGATTGGTTTCGACGGGATAACTGAGCGCAAGATAGGGAGTTGCCTGGATGATTGCCGCAATGTCTTTGGCTCGTTGGTTTGCCTGCATGGCAAGCGAGCGCCACAAATTATCCGTAAAAAGTGGCACATATTGTGCTGAGAGATACCGCATTTTAGAGGTCAGCTGCAGCGTCTGTTTGTGCAGATGATCGCTCCCCTCTGCTTTCTTAAACCACATTATGGCTTTTCCATGTGATTGAGCCCTGCCTTGCCCATTCCAGTACGCAACACCTAAGTTACATTGTGCATCTGCATGGCCCTGTTGTGCAGCACGTCTGAACCAGTATGCTGCAATTACATACGATTGGGAAACACCTCTCCCAATCCAGTAAGCACATCCTAAATGGCATTGTGCATTTGCATGGTCCTGTGCTGCTGCTTTCTGAAACCACGCTGCAGCATCTTCATATGACCGACGAATGCCTTGCCCATTCAAGCACGCAACTCCTAAATTATATTGCGCATCTCGATCGCCTTGCTCTGCGCCGCGACTAAACCAATCTACCGCCGTTTCATACGATTTATCAACACCTTGGCCATTCCAATAAGCCATACCTAAATTATATTGCGCACATGGATTGCCTCGTTCTGCAGCGCGTTCGTACCAATGTACTGCCGTTTCATGTGATTGGGCTATGCCTCGGCCATACTGGTAGGCCATTCCTAAATTATATTCTCCACGTGCATCGCCTTGTATTGCTGCACATCCGAACCAATAGTATGCGTTTTCATACGATTGGGACACGCCATCACCATGCCAGTAAGCCTCACCTAAGTGATTTTGTGCATTGGTATTATTTTGTTCTGCAGCCCGCCTAAACCAATGTACTGCAGTTTCGCGCGACTGTACTACGCCCTGGCCATTCCAGTAAGCCACTCCTAAGTTATATTGCGTCACGGGATCGGTTGGCTCGCTTGCAGGATTTGACGCTACACTTGTGTTGGAAACAGAGCTTGAACTTCCTATGGATGCAGCCGTTGAGACAGAGCTTATAGACATGTCATTGGAAAAACAGCCATTGGAATAGCCGGAGCTCGAACTATATGAGCTGCTTGATATAGGATTCATAATATATCTCCTTTACACAAACAACATATCAGATTGTGGCAAGTCATATCAAGGGCCAAATTTATTAGACTAAATTCTAGACAAAATCATTAAATTTTTCACTTGCACGTTTTTCCTCGATTATGCTACAATAATCTACATGAACACGAAAAAAGACGCACAGTCCTATTTTATTATTCCCTGCAAACACTCGGTTGGACAAGCTCCGTCTTCTCGTATTCTCCTGCCCCTGCTGCTGTGCCTGTAGGCACACATATATACCTCTTTTTTACACCTTTTTATTATTTATCATAGCCTTAAGAGGCTGAAACTTTATTTATACATATCGTGCATTGTGCGCATGCACAATGTACGATATGTAAGGATTTTTTATGACGTATTCTATTGCAACCCCGCGCGCTGCTGCGTGGGCGGTATGGATCATCGCATCGGTGTTTTATGCATACCAATACATTTTACGAGTAATGCCAAATATTATGTTGCATGACATTATGGAGCAATTTGGCATAAGTAGCGCAGCCTTCGGACAATTTTCAGGCGTATATTACATTGGCTATTCGCTCATGCATCTGCCCATAGGCATCATGCTCGACCGCTATGGCCCGAAGAAAATCATGACCCTGTGCATACTTTTCACGGTTATAGGGTTAATGCCCCTTTTGTTTGCAACCCATTGGGCGTATCCTATTTGTGGCAGGTTTCTTATTGGTCTTGGCTCCTCGGCTGCCATCTTGGGTGTTTTCAAGATCATTCGTATGACCTTTAGTGAGCAGCGTTTTCCTCGCATGCTCAGCATATCGGTCACTATCGGCTTGATTGGCGCCATCTATGGAGGCGGGCCCGTGAGCTATATGCGGGAGCATTTTGGCTATGAAACCGTCCTCCACGTCTTTGCTGGATGCGGATTACTTCTTGCCGCCATCACCTACTGGATTGTGCCAGACACAAAGGAAAAAGCCAAGCAAACCATCCTATCAGACATTACAGAAGTCCTCCGTAATGGCCGCGTGGTGTTCTCGTGTGTGTGTGCAGGACTCATGGTAGGCCCCTTGGAAGGGTTTGCAGATGTGTGGGCAACAGTATTCTTACAAGAGGTTTACGGCTTTACAGGCACGCTCGCTGCGAGTATTCCCTCTATGATTTTTGTGGGCATGTGTTTTGGAGCACCGGTGCTCACGTTGATTGCAGATAAAGCTGGCAGCTACCTTATGACGATTATCGGCGCAGGCATTATCATGGCCGTATCCTTTGCCGCTTTACTTGCCTGGCAGCTTCCAACAGGCGTGCTCTCGATAAACTTCATCATAGTTGGTGTATGCTGCGCCTATCAAATCTTGGCTATCTACAAAGCCTCCACCTATGTGCGCCCGCAAGTTGCTGGCCTTACTACGGCCTGCGCCAATATGATCATTATGATCTTTGGCTATGCGTTTCATAGTGTAATTGGCGGCATTGTCGATATCATGGGAGGGCCAACCTCAAAGCAGGCCTTGATGTATGCTGCAGCTGTTATCCCTATCACCCTCACCATGGGCGTGGGTGGCTTTGCAGTACTCTCTTTTCAAGAGCGCAAAGTAGTCGCAAACCAATAGAAGGAGTATTGAAGTACTTGCATAATTCCAAAACTTCAATATCAAGTTTGCAAAAAACATATCTAGCAATTATAATTCTCCCTATATTTAACAAATAATATAGGGAGATGCTATATGAATATTCCAAATACCAATCATACAAATAATACGACAACCAATGTAGCCATATCGACAGTGGAACAAAGTGGGGAACTACAAGGCCGTGTAGTGACGGATATATCAGAGTGTCCAGAGCTTACTACCATCTGTTCTCTCATTACAGACGTATTGAATATTCAGAGAAAGGACCATAGCGCGTATGATGAGAAACTGACACAATTGTTCTCTGTTATTACTCCTCATAGCATTGCAGCATTGCCACAGTCTCTGCAAACACAGCTGCGAGTAAGTACTCTCAATGAAGACATTAAAAATTTTTTGAAATTACAGACAGCATATAAAGAGAAACAGACAGCAACAATAATTGAATTGGAGAACAAATTTGGTAATACGGGACGCCAAAACCTTATCAGACAAACTCTACGAATCAGAGCATACTCAGATTCTACATTGTCGCTAGCCATTACCCATTATAATAACATAATAGGTGATACCTTATGCCTGGATACATTTCCCACTTCTTTAAGCATAACGGAATGCAAAGAAAGGATTTCTATCATAGAGCATACTCATCAAGAAACGCCCACAAATCGCAACAAACCTTGGGCACTCCTTACAGGACGTATCAGGCTTGAAGAACACTATTGGGATGGCCTATTTGATCCACGGCTCACCACTATTTCGCTTGATGATTTTGATGAGGCAGCTTGCACATTCTTTGCAGAGTTCTATGGAATATCAAACTGGCAATGCTTGTGGATCATAGGTGAGCTATACATGCGGTTGTATCACTCCTACCAAGAATATAAAACACTGCAGCCAGGACCCTCCAATGAACGCCATTCTGAAAGAGAGCATCAACAGAAAGAGTTGCGTGACTTACTTTCTTATTTACTGAGTGAGGCGGGGTTTTTGCAAGAGCACTATGACACAATTTGCGATCTGTTATTTCACCATGTTTCGTCTCCACTTGGCTCTTTTATTACTTCCGTAAACACTGCAATAAACTACGCAAATGCTGTCGTTAAATTAGAAAGATGTCTTGGCGATTTAGAAAAACCAGCAAATGCCTCCACAGAACAGCAAAATCAATATATCGCGACCGCGCGAGCGCTCATTCAGAATATAGAAGCTATCCTTGATACCGAAGCTGTGCCTCAACACCTGCTTGATCTTATGGTGGATGTAACAAGGAACACAACGTATAATGCAGCTTTTGTCATGCGCTACACGGCGGCCCTCAAACGCTTACAAGCGCAAGGAATTGATGCTGCCACTCGCTTGCAACTCATTTGGGATTTGTCAGCAGATATCCCTTTAAAAACAACACAGCTTCACAAACTGTATCCCGAGTGCGGGGCTCTTGTCTCCCAAATATGCTATGCTACTCTCATACGTAGTACTTCTCAAGATAGCAGCAGATTCACATTCCTCCAGTCCATTGTAGGAGCAGATACAGTCGCTTTCCAGCTTACTACCGACGAATGCAACACCCTCTATACCCAATTGCGTGAACATATTCGTGATTTTGATACAAAAATCCCTGACCATGCCACCGTAGTTGCCCGGCTGCACACAGATATGGACGTGTGCCGTTATATCCAGCGCTACAACAATACCCCACGCACTATCGTAGCCCATAGTACTCGTATAACGATTTTAAATAAAATCCTCGAATTATCAACAGCTTTCACTTTTGGATGGAACTTGCTCAACACCATGGATGAGCAATATGAATTAATACTGGAAGCACTCTACCACGGCTTGACAACAAACACACACCCTTTTTACCTCACTGATAATTTGTCAGCAAACACATACCCTTTTTACCTTACTGATAATATAGATGCTATTATACGCATCGGTAGGTATCACGCAAAAGGCATAGTTAAGTCATCACTTACTGGGAAATTTCGCAGCTATCTGCAACGCTGCTACCCATTGAGTCAAGAGGTGATGACACAGATAGAGTGCATGACTGCCTATTATCTTCTCGATCACTATCAATGCGAAGCAGAAAGAACGTCTACCCCAGAGCAACTGAGTCCAATACATAGCAGTATGCGCACATGCCTGCATGATATATATAAAGCCGCTCATCAGATAGATCAGCAGCAATATAAGACACTTTTAAGCCATCTGGCAGACCCACCAATTCTTGATTCGCGGCCGCGTATGAAGCGCCTCATCAATGAGGTTACAACAGGGGAATTTGAATGTAACTTTTTCTACAAACTCTCTGATGATCATTACAACAGAGTGCGCTACAATAGCAGCATCGCACCTCTTGCTGCCACAATAAATTCTGACAGCGCATTAAGGACAGGCCTTGTCACCCTCTTTAACAGCATTCCTTTTTCGCGGTTGCAGCTCCGGCTTGACGCTAAAACAATGACCCAAGAGAGCGCTACAACAGACTTAAATAAATACATTGATAGCATAAACAACATGGCCTGCCTTATAGGGGCACCTCCAGAGGCCAATATCGAGGCACGAAGAGAATTTTGGGGCAATGTGAAAAACCCTATTCTTCATGTCATCTCTTATCTCGAAAGCACTCAGTTACCATTCCAAGAACTGACAACCAAAAAAATCAAGCTCCTGGCAACCATCATAAGCGGCGCTGGTTTTTGCGCCACACGATATATCGCAGATGCCATCGATCTCTATCAACAAATTGTATTAAATAAACCTATTACCTTCGAATCGGTAATTGCGAGGGAATTAAGTGGCATTAGAGAAGCCAATGCCCACATCATAAGTGAAGGTGAGGCTCATCAGTTTATGGCGCTCTTGCGCCTTGCAGGACAAGAATTGGCAATTCCCGGAACTGAGACTTTAGGCCGCTATGACGACCCATTTTATACGCAAACGCAGTTGTATGGCCGTTATGAAAATAATAGAGCAGCCTTAAAAAAACGCTTTGAAGAGCTGTATACCCCTTTTGCTCTTGCTTCTTGTATTAGGCAAGAAGTAGGTCCACAAGGGCGTGAGGACGCACGAGAGTTGTTCAGAAAGTGGTGTTATGACACTGTAAGAGTACCAGATACTTGGGGTAAAGATCGTAAGGTTGAGGATTGGGGCAGATACTTCGACGATATTCAGGATCTCGATACCGCCAAGAACAGGCTCCAGGAGCTCAGAGAGGCCAAAGATGCTGGAGCATTTTTAAGCAGTCATCGTATTCAGAGGCGCAATAATGAAACAGCAGAGCAGGCACTGCTCAAAGTGCATAGTATTAGGATTCAAGCCAATGAAACGGCCGCCCAGGCAATTGAGCGTTGCATGGTTGAGGTGCTGAAACTCGCATACCTTGACACCCAGATCTATGAAACGCCTCCAGTGCAGTGGACGCTGGAGAATCGCCCTCTTCACTTAAAAGTAAAGATCTCCTTTATTGCCGATATGCTGGCACGCATGGGCTTGTTGCAAGCACTGGAATAGAGGGGGTAGTGTCATGTACATCAGGCTAAGGCTGGAGTGGTGTCAACTTAAGGCAAACGTGTAACATATTATGCTTCTAGTTGATATGGACCCCACCGCGGCAGCGGTGGAATTCATTAGCCCCGCGTGGAGCGCGGCCGTAGCGCATGCGCTACGGCCGGCGGAACGTGGGGTTGGGCAGCGGTTAAAAAATAGAGCTGCGGAAGCAGCGAAACCCATTTGCGTTGTATCGTTGGTGCAGATACATTTCTGTATCGCTGCTACCGCAGCTCTGTTTTTTATTTATGCTCCATGACCCCACGTTCCCTCGGCGTGCGCTAAGCGCACGCTGCTCGGTCACGCGGGGCTAATGAGCTTCCGCCACTACCGTGGCTCGGTTCTGATTGGTTACAAGTTTCTTTAAGTTGACACCATTAGTATAGATAACAGCGTAGAAGTATGAGGCATGTATAGCATAAAAGCTATAGGTTTTGCCCATTTTTATGCTTATGGTGCATAAAACTTGTCCTTCTATTTCCCTTCTTGTGAAGGTGGAACTATGGGAAAAGAGGCGGAAAATTGCACATGACAAAAGCCGAAATTAGGTATATAATCTACACCCGTAGGCCTCAGAAGGCCACAAGTCGCAAACACACAAAAATAACAATGATGTTAATATGATAAAAAAATTTTTACTTTCCTTTTGCTTATTAATTTCTTTCATTTCAGCGAAGGAGCCCATTGCAAACGCATATACAGAAGTTCCAAAAGAAGATTTCGTTTGCATTGGAAGCGCCAAACTCTTCTACAGAGCGCTTGGAAAAGGAAATCCATTAATTGTTTTGCATGGCGGTGCCGGAGTATTAAGTCAGGATTACCTACTTCCTCAGCTATACAAATTGGCAGAAAACAACCTAGTAATCTTTTATGATCAGCGAGGATGTGGTGCATCAACTGGAGACATCAATGCCGACACGATCAACATTGAAACGTTTGTTCAGGATTTGGATGCCATTCGCCAGACTCTTCATTTTCAGAAAATCTCCATTCTTGGACATTCCTGGGGAGGGTTTTTAGCAATGCAATATGCACTCACTTATCCTGAATCCGTAGAAAAACTCATTCTCTCAAATTCCATGCCTGCTGCATCGGAAGAATATGCTCTTTTTATGCAAGAATACACTCGGCGCACGGCTCCTTATCAAAAAGAATTAGAAGCTATTCAGCATACGAAAGAATTTGCAGAAGGAAACTCAGAAATAATGGAGAAGATGTATAGGATGCTTTTGCGCACTTACTGTTATAATCCAGAAAAAGTGCAGCTCTTAAATCTATACATACCCCCCTCCGCGTCCCTAAGAGGCGCACAAGTCTATGAATATTTCCGACGCTCTATTTTTATAAAATCTTTTAACTTATATGGAGCACTACAGCGCTTGAAAATTCCGACGTTAATTATACATGGAGACACTGATCCTATTCCTCTCATTGCCGCCCAAAAAATCCATGAAAATATCAAGGATTCGAAATATGTGGTACTAACAGATTGTGGGCACTTTCCGTACGTTGAACAACCGGATGCGTGGTTTAATCACACACAAATTTTTTTAACGACAAAGTCGTAACAGTTCAGAAGAAACATGTGAGTGGGTGGTTTTCGGCAGGCAAGACCATGAGGTGTGGACTTCCTCGTGAAGTCCGAATTGCTGTATCTCCCCAGGCAATGGTGTCACCCTAAGGAAACGTATGACAAATCATGCTATCAGGTAAATGGACTCCGCCACTACCATGGCTCGGTTCTGATTGATTACAAGTTTCTTTAAATTGACACCATTAGTATAGATAACGGCGTAAAAGTATGAGGCATTTATAGCATAAATGCTATAGGTTTTGCCCATTTTTATGCTTATGGTGCATAAAACTTGACATTTTTTATAGCAAATATGCTATAATTATGTCTAGAGGTGCACTATGAAATCATATTCTCCTGCCGAAAAACTTCTTGTTGAAGAAATCACCCATGCCGCTCAAAAAATGAGACTTGCATTGAAAGGGCTAAGTATTGGCGCAATACTGCAACTCATCCGCAAACAGTTAGGAATATCACAGCAAGCACTAGCTAAGCGAGCAGGAGTCCCTCAATCTACTGTGTCACGTATAGAAAGTGGGCATGAGCACATTAATTTAACCACTCTAAATAAAATTTTTCACGCCATTTCGTGCGAGCTGGTGATCCTTCCTTTCCTGAAAGCGCCGATTGATATTATGAGGCACAATCAGGCTAAAAAAATCGCTGCAACGCAGTTACAATATCTTAAAGGCACAATGAATTTAGAGGAGCAACAACCAGATGAACGTTTTAATGAGGAATTGCTGAAGCAAGAAACAAATCGGCTCTTACAAGGACCCGATTCTAAATTGTGGGGAGAATGATATGGCGTCATTTTTTGAATTTCCCGAAGGTGCAACACCAATAATGGACTGTAGCGGCCTTATTCCTACTTGGGTACATCATATACATGATCTCAACCGTGTCGAGGCGGAAAATATTCTCAATGCACAGAGAAAATATTTGCGACGCCGTGTTGATGACCCTACAAAATGGTTTCAGATTACAGAATTGAATGAATTATTTAAGCATAGCGCGCATATACCTTATCTGAAGCAGGATCTTGTCTCATCGCAAGTAAAAGCACTCCTTAGAAGCGGAGCCAAATGAATAAAAAGTTATTACTTTGTTTATTAATTTCTTTTATTTCAGCCCAAGGGCTAATTGCAAGGGCATTTGCGCAAGTGGAAGCTCCAAAAGACAACCCATACAACATTACTTTATGGGCGCCTATACCTTTGCAAAGGAGCCACCATTTGCAATAACGGCAATGAGCCAAAGCCCAATTATAGGCAAGAATTTTTACCATGGCCCAGAGTATACTATGATAAAGCCTTGCCGCGTGGTTTTCCCTTGCGGTATTGTCATTGATGATCAATGTGTTTGGGTTGTTTTCGGCAGGCAAGATCATGAGGTGTGGATGGCTAAGCTTGACAAGCGCGGCTTGTATGCAAATCTAATTCCCGTTATTCCAAAGCAATAAAGTTCCTAAAATGACAACACCATTCCTAGGAAGACCTTTACAAAAAGCCGCTATTCAGTTATACGCACATATAAATACGCGATGTGCGACTTTTTGCTGGTGTTGCCCTTCAGGCAACAATATTGGGTCATCATCTGGCCCAGGGCGTTGCCCTGGGGGTTAGCATTTTGCCCTTTGGGCAAAAAAAAGCTATGAACCCTTGCAATTCGAACAGCTCATAAGTTGAATTGCCTGTGCGACTTTAAGTGCTTTTGAGGCACTTGTGCCTGAAAGCACTTAAAATCGCACATCGCGTTATAAATACACATGCACACGTTTCATAAAGAAGATTTTGTTTGCGCTGGAACTGCCAAGCTCTTTTATAGAGCTGCCGGCAAAGGTGAGCCATTAATTGTGGTGCACGGTGGTCCGGGGCTATGCCAGGATTATCTACTTCCCCAACTATACAGGCTGGCAGAAAATAACCTGATAATTTTTTATGATCAACGAGCCTGTGGTCAATCAACCGGAGATATTACTCCAAGCACCATGAACATTGAAACGTTCGTGCATGATTTGGATGCCATTCGCGAGGCTCTTCATTTTCCAAAAATCTCCATTCTTGGGCATTCTTGGGGAGGCTTTTTGGCAATGCAATATACCATTGCCCATCCCGAGCGTGTAGCAAAACTCATTCTTTCAAATTCTATACCCGCTTCATTAGAAGAATATACTCTTTTTGAACAAGAAAAGACTCGCCGTTTGACTCCTTATCAAAAAGAGTTAGACGCTATACACCTGACGAAAGCATTTGCGGAAGGAAACCCAGAAATAATGGAGAAGCTGTACAGAATGTTTTTCAGTGTCTACTGCTATGATCCAGAAAAAGTACAGCTCTTAAACCTGCGCATGTCCTCTTCTGCATACCTACGATACTCACAAGTCTATGAACAGTTTCGAAACACTTTATATAAAAAATATTTTAACTTATATAGTGCTTTACAGAGCTTAAAAACGCCAACGTTAATTATACATGGAGATGCCGACCCAATTCCTCCAAATGCCGCCCAGAAGATCCATGAAAGCATCAAGGATTCACAATATGTGTTACTGACAAATTGCGGTCATTTTCCATACGTTGAAAAACCTCATGCGTGGTTTAAACACATAAAAGATTTTTTATCTACAAAGGCATAACCACTTGCCACTTCCACGTTTGCAAAATGCAATTTACGCGATAAATCTGAATCGTGGCTTCGGCTGTCCTTCTACGGTAACATTTTCCAAAAACATCGCAAGAGGTCGCACCCACACCCGCTCTTGTCCATATAAGGCCTGATACACGACAAGCTCTTCAAGAGTTTCACTATGGTGTGCAATTGCTAACACCCTATACCGCTGTCCTTTATAATGCTCGTATAAGCCATTGATAACTATCTTCTGAGCCGCATCTGAAAAACTAGGCTCTGGTTTGTGTGGAATAGATTTCATGCCATGAAGAATAGCACACCACACACGAATAGTGCAAAGAGATGATTACGCATTGACAACTATGTCTAATTTAGACTAAAATATATAAAAAAGGTTAGGATATGACTACTTTAAAACATTATTTTCCCATAGCAGAGGCAATTACACTTTTACTGCAGCCGCATGCAGAAGTCGTTATTCATGATCTACAGTCAGGAAAAATCGCGGCTATTTATAACAATTTTTCCAAGAGGAGTGTAGGAGATCTCTCTTTGCTTGAAGAGGTAGCAGATCATACCAAACTCCCAGACGTTTTTCCGGTGTATGCAAAAACAAACTGGGATGGCAGGAAAATGAAGGCAACGACCGCTACTCTTCGCGATCACAATAAAAATCCAATGGGTCTCTTATGTATCAATTTGGACATTTCAAAATGGGAAGAATTTCGCGGTTTTTTGGATCAGTGGGTAGCCACGCAAAATTACCAAAATCAGCCTGAGGTCCTTTTCAAAAACGACTGGAGAGAAAAAATAAACCTCTATGTTTGCGATTATTTGAAAAGAGAAAGCACGACACTCAAGATGCTGTCCAAAGAAAAAAAGCGAGACCTCATTAAGGCGCTTCATCGAGAAGGCGCCTTTAATGCTAAACACGCAGCCACATATGCAGCTGACGTGCTCAACCTTTCTCGCGCCACTATCTATAATTATTTGAGGAAAACAGATGAAAATCCCTGCCTTTAAATTAGAAGAATTTTGGAAAAAATATGAATTTATCGCGCCCTATCTGCTTTGCTGTTCGGACGCTGAAACCTGGACGCTGCAAGAGCTTCTTAAGCTTGCCGATCCAGATTCTAAAAAACTATGGAACTCTCTTGCGCTCGGCTATACTGAATCTCCAGGACATCCCCTACTTCGAGAGGAAATAGCACAGCTATATACCTCTGTAAAAGCTGATGACGTCATCACCTTTGCTGGAGCAGAAGAGGGAATTTATTGCACGATGCGAGTCTTACTCGAACCAGGAGATCATGTCATCGTCATCGCTCCTTGTTATCCATCGCTTGCAACACTGCCTGAAGTGTGTGGAGGGGAAGTTTCTACCATACAACTCAAACCCGAGAATCAATGGCATCTAGATGTAGATGCTGTGAAAACAGCTTTTCGCTCCAATACTAAGCTACTCATACTCAACTATCCTCATAACCCCACAGGAGCCTTACTCGAGAAACGAGCTTTGGAACAACTCATCGAGCTCGCCAGAAATCACGGGGCGTATATTTTTTGTGATGAGGTGTATCGCTACTTGGAAGTAGACGCAGCAAAGCGGCTGCCTTCCATTGCAGATGCATATGAGAGAGGTATTGCTCTTAATGTAATGACAAAATCATTTGGTCTTGCAGGACTAAGAATCGGCTGGATAGCAACTCGTGAGGCCAATTTTTTACAAGAAGTGGGCTCATATAAGCTCTACACCTCTATTTGCAATAGCGCTCCCAGTGAAATCCTTGCAATCATGGCGCTCCGAGCCAAAGAACAGATTTTACAACGAAGCCGGGACATCTGCCTGCATAATCTCAAGATTCTGGATGCCTGTATGACACGTCACCAAAAACGCTTATCATGGATCCGACCGCAAAGCGGCACAATGGCTGTTGTGAAGCTAGAGCTGCCCATACCAATAGATACGTTTGCTAAAGGGCTCGTACGTACGACCGGGATTTTAATTATGCCAGGCTCAGTTTTTGACCTTCCTGGAAATTATTTCCGAATCGGATTTGGTAAAAAGAATATGCCAGATATTTTGGAGAAATTTGAAGCCTATCTACAACAAGTTACTTATCTAATGTAAGCATTGTCCCTGCTCCAATTTTATAAAAATTCTCTTTAAAAGCTTGGTGAAATCGCTCGATTGCCATGCTTCCAGTACAGTGACAGGGAGCTGCCGTTTGTACTTTAAGAGCTTTAAATTGATGCACCACTTCGTCAATGTAGCTTTGTTTACTGCGAAACAAATGAAAGCCGCCTAAGACAAGATGAATAGGTTGTTTCAATCGTTTTTGAACTTCTTGTAATAGTGTAATAATTCCTGGATGCGCACATCCTGTTATGACCACTAAACCGTTTTTGGTTTCTATTACAAGCGCTTGCTCATAGAAAAAAAATCCACCTTTTAAGACCAAGGAATATATCCCTGAATCTATCTCTTGAAACTCTTCAACAATTTCTGTGTGAATAGTAGGAGGTCGTTTTTTAGATGGGAATTTTTTTGGAAGAAAAAGCCGGCCACTCTGTTTGATTTTTCCAATAACCTCTTCAAACCCTGCAATATGATCAGCATGTTTATGAGAGTATACGACGTCGGTAATTTCCTCACATTGCATGCCAAATTTTTGAAGATTGGAAAAGAAAGCATGCACATCTGCTCCTGTATCGAACAGGATTTTACGAAGGCCAACCTCAACTACGCAAGAAAATCCCCATCCTGCTTGGAAATGTTCATTCGCTGTACAATTATCGTAGATAATTTTAATGGCGATTTGTTTCACTCGACTCCTTAATATGTTTTTTACCACAACGATATGTTTTCTTTCCTAAAGAAATATGATATTCATGTCCATGTAATTTAGGAGATAATCCATATTTCTCTCGCAACCTTTCTAATTCAGGGGAGACCACCTGTAACACTGCATAGCTTGTATCTTTGTCTGCCTTTACAATCACAATTTGCTTAAGCTCAAAGCGAAAATATTGACCAACCTCTGCGGCCTTAATGTGTTCATCCTTATAAAATACGCTAATATGTGCTCCAGGAGCCTCTTTTGACCGGAAGTAAGGGGGCTTGTTAAATCCATCCTTTTCTAGGCCAAGCATGGGAAACAGGTCGTGAATGTATGCATCATCAACCTTCAAGTAAGCAAATCCATCTGATTTTACAAGCAGTTGCCCTGTTAATGACAAATTCTTTTGGGCATACTGCACTACTTTTTGCCACGATAGATTATCATCTAAAGCTGGCTTTTCTCGGCAGGCTTCAATTGTCCACCCAGAAGTAGGCGCAACACCAATTACTGCCAAGAAAATTGACACCATCAAGATTTTGAAATATTTCATTTTTCCTCCTTACTCGCTAACCACTTTATGAACGACATTGTCGCAGCACTGATGCGACAATGTGTAGCTGGTTTCTCTTTTACGCTCTAGACTATAACAAGGATAATGTAAAAAATGCAACTCTTTTGCGCCACCATAGCAAAATCTACCCTTGCCTTTACTGACCGCCACTACCACATACGCATCAGGCTAAGACCCAATAGTGTTCACTTAAGGCAAACGCATAACATATTATGCCTCTAGTTGATATGGACCCCACCTCGGCAGCGGCATACGCATCAGGCTAAGGCTGGAGTGGTGTCAACTTAAAGAAACCTGTAACCAATCAGAACCGAGCCACGGTAGTGGCGAAATGCGGCTCTAGCCCCGCGTGCAGTGAAGGCCGCGGCGCTAGCGCGCGGGCCGAGCGGAACGTGGGGTTTATGAGGCATCAATAAAAACAGAGCTGCGGTAGCAGCGAAACAGAATTGTATCTGTAACAACAATATGTACGTTAAATATGTCAACACAAATGGGTTTCGCTGTTACCGCAGCTCTGTTTTTTTAACCGTGTAGTGAAAATAGCCTCAACAAGCACACTATGAATTTGTTTCATACTACGATTAACATGTAATCTTCGCTCCTCACTTAGGCTAACACTCTTCATGCGCCGCTACCGCGGCGCGGATCTTCTTTCGATCCCACAACCCCACGTTCCCTCGATCGCACGCAATGCGTGCTCCCTCGGTCACGCGGGGCTAACACCAGCCGCCACTACCGTGGCGGGGGCTATGACACTTGCTCGTATTGGGTGAACAGTCATGTCATTAAAACATACATAGATTCTTGCAAAATTATGGCCTACGCGATGCACAAAACCATTCATGATTTTTTATCTAATCATAGTGTGAAGCAGTAACATTTTTTTACGCGAATCGTGGGCTGCGGGGCGCATGCTCTATTTTCGCCATGCACACCTTTCTAGTAGGATTAGTCACACAAGGTGTCATTTTTTCAATGTACAATTTTCCTTGGAAAATTGTACATTGACATAAAAATATAAGCCTTCTATACTTCGGACGATGAATCACCATCTTCTCTTCCTTTTTCTTTGCTTGTGTCCCATATGCCTTCCTGCGGCGGGGGCATTTATTGACGAGGGGTATATACGATATTCACAGGGGCAGCAAACACAAACGCCCGAAGAAAAAAGACACGCCTTTAATGATGCCCTCACAATATATCTGAGCGAGCTTACGCAAAACCCATCAGGCAGGCTCCTTTATAACATTGGTAATTGCTACTGCCAGCTAAAAGAATATGGACTTGCCCTGTGGTATTACTATAGAGCCTACAAGGAAATGCCGCGTGCAGAGCCACTTATACAAAATATACAACGCACAAAGGAGCTTGCGCATCTGCCCCCATCTGTCAATGAAAACATGGTGGCAGATACCCTCCTCTTTTTTCATAGAATGCTCTCTTTATACGAGCGTGAGATGTGTCTACTAGGCTTTTTGCTCTGTACATTTGCCTTTGCTTCCTTTGCAGTATGGCTGCCACAACCCACATTTCTCACTCTTGCCTTTGTTTCCCTGGGCATTACCATTGTCTTTTCTGCAAGTATTGCGTGGACGCTCTTTTTTGCCCCACTCGAAGCCGTTATTATTTACCCTACACCCCTCTATAAAGGTGCAGGCACAGAGTATCCCACATTACCTGGGCTCCCTCTCATACCCGGAACAAAGGTCACTGTACGCCAAGTTGTTAACAATGGCAACTGGCTAAAAGTAGAATCAAGCACTCACGAAGAGGGTTTTGTAGCAAAAGAACAAGCGAGAGTTATATAAAAAATATGCTGTTTAATCTTTTTGGGCGCTCTCCATTTCAGCCCCTGCAAAAACATATGGAGAAAGTGGCACATTGCATCCATGAACTTGTGGCCCTTTTCACAGCAATCAAGCAAGGACAAGAGAAGCAAGTGCAAGAAATTGCCGATCACATCTCATCACTCGAGCATGCTGCCGATCGTACAAAAGATGAGATTCGAAATAATATCCCCTCAAGCTTGTTTCTCTCTCTCGATCGTAGCTCATTTCTCGAGATGCTCAGTCTTCAAGATACTCTTGCTGATAAAGCGGAAGATATTGCTGTGCTTGTAACGCTGCGACCCATGAAACTACTCAAAACCTTTGAAGAGCCATTTTTGCAATTTTTACAAAAAAATATTGACTCTTTTGAAATGGTACGAAGAATCATTCAAGAACTCCAGGATCTGCAAGAATCTTCCTTTGGCGGCAATGAAGCAAAAAAAGTAAAGGCCATGGTTGAAGCCGTTGCTTTTAAAGAACATGAGGCAGATCTCCTCCAACGAGAGCTGCTACGCGCCCTATTTGCCTCAGAACGAGAACTCTCATATGGCCTCTACATTCATTGGCAAAAAATATTTGAAGTGGTTGGGTCTCTTTCCAATATTTCTGAAAAGCTGGCCAACTGTGTGCGTGCAACCCTTGATGTAAAATAGCATTATGACTGCAGACCTCATATATATTATTATTGCGCTGGTATTTGGCTTTTATGCGGCATGGAATATTGGTGCCAATGATGTTGCCAATGCTATGGGCACCTCTGTGGGCTCAAAAGCACTCTCTCTTCGCGAAGCGGTTATTTTAGCCGCTATCTTTGAATTTCTCGGCGCTGTGTTTTTTGGCTCTAATGTCTCTGAAACCCTCGAAAAAAATATCGTCAACCCTGATGTTTTTGTATACCACCCCTTCATCTTCATCAATGGCATGCTGGCATCTTTGCTTGCAACGGGGCTGTGGCTCCAGTTTGCCTCCTACTGTGGCCTGCCTGTCTCTACCACACACACGATCGTGGGAGCCATCGTCGGCTTTGGTGCTGTTGTCGGCGGCATTGATGCCGTGCAATGGGAAAACGTCTTCCAAATAGCGGTAAGCTGGGTTGCCTCTCCTATTTTAGGTGCATTTACCTCCTATATTGTATTTACGATGCTTCGTCAGTATATCTTCTATGACCCACATCCTCTCGAGGCTTCAAAAAAATTCTTTCCATACATCGCAGCAGTCGTGGTTCTGGTGCTCTCTCTCACTATGATGTATCGTGTGATCTTGCCGGATACGGCATTTATCATAAAATGTTGCATTGCAATCACAATTGCGGTCATTACCGGCATTTGTGCCCATTATGCTGTGCATTATAAAACATTTTCTTCTGCAAAAGCTGTAGCAAATGCGCTGCCTATGGCACACACGCATGATACGCATCTTCTTACTGAGGTGGATAAAGCAAAGAAGCACCTTCTTCGCGTCCAAAATTCGTTAGAGGGCGAGCTCAAATTTCAGCTTTCAGATATTGTGCAAGATATGGACACACTCTCGTATTCCCTGAAAAAGCATACTGATACTGAAGAGAAGCACACGGAATTTTTCTGGGTAGAAAAAATGTTTGGACTGCTGCAGATCTCGAGTGCCTGCCTTATGGCATTTGCGCACGGTTCTAATGATGTCTCCAATGCCATAGGCCCCATGGCTGCCATAGTTTCTACCATACAGCGCCACTTTGGTCATGAGTCGATATTTCCCTCATGGGCTTTAGTACTCGGAGGCGTCGGCATTGTTATTGGGCTTGCAACCTGGGGCTGGCGTGTCATTGAAACTATCGGTAAACGCATCACAGAGCTTACTCCCAGCCGTGGCTTTGCTGCCGAATTTGGGGCTGCTCTCATCATTCTGCTGGCCTCTCGTTTTGGCTTTCCCATCTCGACGACGCATACCATCGTTGGCTCTGTCATTGGTGTCGGGCTAGCAGGCGGTATTGCCTCGCTGAACCTTCGCACCCTTCGAGACATTGTGCTCTCATGGTTCATCACCATCCCTGCAGGGGCTATTCTTTCCATCTTCTGCTTTTATGTGCTGGAAGCGTTGATTTAGTAATTTAGATGTGAGTGGGCAGCTCTATCGAGCTGCCCACTCACATCTAAAAAATATGTCTTGCTAAAAACCATTTCTATATGATACAATCGTTCTAACGCCAGATGGCGTTTGACAAAAAGTTACACAAGGAGTAAAAAATGTTTACGGAATGTTCTTTAACATGTTCTTCGACCCAAGCTCCTCCGCTGAGGACGGGTTCATCTTTTCTTTTTTCTTGCTTTTCTTCTTTTGTCTATTCTTATTATCCCTGCTATTATTCTTATTAATTATCTAATTTAGTTACAGTGTTTATCTGCATTAAAGGCAGTGTGCTGTGCTATTAGCATGTGTTCTGATATTATCGCCTCATGCTATAAACTAATTTTTATAAAAAATTTATTTTAATTTCAGAGGATGTATGCACCACCCAGAAATAGGTCATGGTTTGACCACAACAAAAGCTCCATTTATCGAAAATGCCCAAAACGAAGGGAAAACCTTCATTCACCAACCATATGAGCTATATAATGAGAATAATCAAGAAGCATGGAGAAAACTGTATGCTCTTTTACACCCAAAGTGGGAAAAATATGCCAATAAGAAATTCATGGAAGGCATTCAATCGCTTTGCTTGAATCCTGATCGAATTCCTGAATTAGAAGAGATCAATGCATTTTTAGAACCGTTAACAGGGTTTAAAGCAAAGGCAGTCAGCGGGTATGTACCTACCTATTTATTTTTTGACAGCTTACAACATCGGGAATTTCCAACTACGGTTACGATAAGAGATAGCAACAATCTGCACTATCTCCCGGAGCCCGATATATTTCATGATATTGCGGGACATGTCCCTATGCATACAGATAGAACATTTGCTGATGTGCTCGTCAAGTTTGGCTCCCTTGCTCACATAGCTGCCAAGCGACATGCACATATTGCCAATGCAGAAGAAAAATTGGCCAAAATTCGGAGCAACATCCAGGCGCTTTCGCGTTTTTTTTGGTTTAGCATTGAATTTGGCCTTATGCGTGAGGGAGAGCGTATTTGTGTCTACGGCAGTGGCCTTTTAAGCTCTGCTGGAGAAATCGAGCATTGCATTGAATCACCATGTGTGCAAAGATATCCTTTTCAACTTGAATGGGTGATCAATCAAGCGTTTGAAATTGATCATTTTCAGTCTCTTTTATTCGTGATTGATTCATTTGCGCATCTGTACGAAGAGGTCGGTCAACTTGAACAATGGTTACATGAGGGCAAATTAGACCATGTCAACCCAGGAGAGCCAAAAGTGAGTGATGCCGATCTACAAGCCTTTTTGGAGGTAAAATATGAAAGGTGAAAAAATATATCATGCCATGAGTGCTGCCTTCTGCGTCCTCGTGGTGTTATCCAATATCATCTCTGCAAAGATGGTCGTACTGCCCTATGTTGGCTTGCTTATTCCAGCTGGTTTGGTGACCTATCCGCTCACATTCTTATTGAGCGACTTGGTCACTGAATTTTTTGGACCAAAAAAGGCTACATTCATGGTCTATATTACCTTGGGAATGAACCTTTTAAGTTTTGGGATCATCGAATTGGCTTTGTGGCTTCCTGCGCATATAGAAGGTGAGCATAATGCATTTAAGATGATACTCGGCGCGAGTGGCTTGCGCATTTTCTCTTCACTCACTGCGTACGCTATTGCTCAACTTGCCGACATCCAATTGTATGCTCTGATAAAAAAATGGACAGGACCTCGCCTTCTATGGCTACGCAATAATGGCTCTACATGCATCTCACAACTGATTGATACAGTGGCTATTGATATCATCTTTTTATATTGGGGACTCAACATGGAGATACAGCAGGTAGTACCTATAATGATCTTTTCCTATGCCTATAAAGCCTTATTTAGCGTCGCAACTACTCCGCTATTTTATTGTTGTGTTTTTATATTTCGAAAACACTGCAAAAGCGATAACCAGTTGAGCGCTCAAAACGTATCATTAACAAATAAAAATTAACGCTACGTGCACTTTTCCTGAAGGAAAAGTGCACGTAGCGTAAAATGAGGAATTTTATGAACTCAAATTGCAAACTATCAAATAAAACATGTGTCCCTTGTAGCAAAAATATTCCCCCATTGAAAGGACTGTCGCTTGCTAAGCTTCATAAGCAACTTGGCAATGACTGGCAGGTAATCGAGGAACACCATTTGGAAAAAGAGTATCTCTTTCCAAACTTTTGTGAGGCTCTTGCCTTCACCAACAAAATTGGCGCAGTTGCAGAGCATGAAGGACATCATCCTGATATCTTGTTAGCCTATGGCAGAGTGAAAGTTCTGTTATGGACACACAAAATTGACGGATTATCTGAAAGCGACTTTGTTTTAGCGGCAAAATGCGATAAGATCCGTGGACCTCACGGTGTATCGCCAGCCGCCATAAAGGCTCTTCCATCTTCTGTTATGTGCCCGAGGCGTTGATTTGATTATTTAGATATGAGTGAGCAGCTCTATCAAGCTGCCCACTCACACCAGAAAGCTTAATTAATAACTGAAAGTTAGATACTGAAGTATTTGCATGGATGGTTTTCTATCTTTTTAAGTCCATTCACGTTGCATACCCTGTTGTTTGGTGATGAGAGTTGTCTTTGCGGACAAAACGCATTTGATAACCAATTGCATCCAAAATCCGTGATAATGTATCAAGAGTAATGTTAATTTTGGACTTCGTTTTTATGCTTTGAATAATAGTAGGCGAGACACCTGCAGCAGCTGCCAATTTTCTCACAGAAATATGATCATGCTCCATTGCTGCTATCACCATTTCAGAGATCAGTAGTTCTGTGTATTCTTCATCAAAAAGTTTTTTTTGTTCGTGATTTTGCATAAACTCTTCGTATGTCGATAATATTTTTTTCTTCATAACTAACATCCATTCATTATATTTATATAGTTTTTATGCGCTTTCAAAGCTTTTTCTTTTTCATTAATTGGTAATTTTTGCGTTTTTTTCATAAACGCATTAGTGATAATAATTTTCTTGCCCTGATAAAAGAAACATAGATAACGATCTGGTTGGGGTTTAAATGCATAAATCTCATCACCTTCATTCATAAATTTTGTCTTATTAAAAATTTTCCCGTGATCGCCCATCAATTTAAGTAAATGTAATAATTTTCGTTGTCGATCAAGTGATTGTGCCAAAAAATATTCAAGTGCTTGACTGTGGCCCTTCAAATCAAGGTACCATTCAATTGTAAATTCTTCGCCGGCATAAGCGATAGGGTATTGCATTGTATAATCCTTCTCTTATTTTTAGTGTATCATTTTTATGGTACATAAGCAAGGACTTTTTTGTTTGCAAGGATTTGATTATCTAGATGTGAGGAGACCGCTCTATCGAGCTGCCCACTCACGTGAGGCGCTTGCGAAATTCCGGTTTGGGCCAAAATTCGCGCTTTTGTCGCTGGGAAAAAACCTTTTGCAAATCGCCTACTCGAGGGAGTATGTCGATTTGCAAAAGGCTTTTCCCATCGCCACAATCATCAAATTTTGTCTCCAACGGAATTTTGCAAGCACCTCATCTAAAAAAATAAAAACAAAACATCCTAGTTGACAAAACGAAAAGCGATATGTTACCGTGGATGGTACTGAATGGACGGCAATGCATCTGTTCGGAAAATATGGGGCTGTTTTGTTGCCCTCACAACTATTCTACGAGGATTATGCCTATGTATATAAAAACCAAGTTGCTTGCTCTAGCCTGCATGCTTTTGCTGTGTGTCACAATGCCTTCATTGCATGCAAAACACCACACACTCAAAATTACAATAAAACCCCTCGGGTATTCTTTTCACTCATCATATAAAATATACCTGACCTCAGAGCACAATGCCCCTCCATTACGAGTGCAACTGTGGACTTCATATCCTCCTCCACCATACCTTGGTCGGACGTCCGATATCCCAAAGTGGCATGTAAGTCGTTTTATGGGCAGTTTACGATTTATGATGGATAAGAAAGAATCTCACATTGGATTTACGGATGGCCGTCATAACACATTGAAAATAAAAAGAACACGCTTTCAAACGTCCTCGATATGGTACGCGCCAATCCGCAAAATATTAGAAAATGTGCACTGCTATGATGCATACCATACACGAAAAAGAGATCTTCCACCTTCTACACCCATTTCCACCCAGCATTCTACGCGAGGGCGAGAGGTGATTGCTCCTTTTCGAATTGTGCCATCGCAAGAGAGTCGGATGAATGGATCCTATGCATTAGACGCAAAATCCCACTCTTTTCGTGAATATCCACGCAGACGCATTGACATCTCTATAAACAAAGAAAAGGATGCAAAGAATAAAACAGCAATACTCACCGCTACCGCAACATTTTATCCATATAGAAATTTTAAAATTTCTAACTTAGAGGCTACGCTCAAGTATCAGATAACCAAGAAAGGACTCAAAGAGATAGAGCGTCAACAAATTGGCAAGCACTGTGTAGCTTGGTGCAAGCCGGCAAAAGAGGCCGTACAACATCTTCTCAAGATATATTTCAAGCTAAAGCATGCTCATAAAAAGCTGCAACTAGCAAGCCCTGATAACCACGATCGAAGTACCCACAAAGTGCATACGCATCATACGAAAGGATGTTAACTGTGTCGGCCTTACAGGCCTCTATTATTTTGTTTTTTAGCCAGGGTTTAGTCGCCCCTTCAGGGCTCCTGCACCCTGGGCTATACATATTTCGGTCCTTCGGACCTTAGAACACGGCCCACACCTTCTCCATCAACACATCAAGCACCCCACACGCCTCTGTCAAGCTCTCTCTGCAAGCTCTCTCCTGTGGCTCTCCCTGTGAAAAAAAGCCCCCCAGACCTTCCTCACCAACGCATCAAGCTCCCCACACGCCTCTGACAAGCTCTCTCCTGTGGCTCTCCCTGTGAAAAAAAGCCCCCCTGACCTGCCTCACCAACGCATCAAGCACTCCTAACCCTCTCCTGTAGCTCTCCCTGCACAAAACCTTACAACGCCAGCAGCACACGCACCCTACATATGATCTGCTCCTGCGTCACTGGGTGCACAAACTCAATCGCGTAGTGTTGCAACGCTATAGCCCCATCCTGAAACGCCAGCCGGCTCCCGTACTTCGTATCGCCTTGGATGGGATGATGGACCGCTGCAAGCTGCGCTCGAATTTGATGATAGCGCCCCGTCTCAAGATCTATCCTCACTAAAGATCGGTTATCCCTAACATCTACTACCTCATAATGCAGTACACTCTCTTTACCCCCATTTGCACCCTCATCTGCATCCACAATTGCCTTGTGTGCGTCATGCACAAGAAAATGCCGCAGTGTGCCACTCTTGCTCTCAAAATGCCCTTCCACTATTGCGAGATACTGCTTTTTTACTTTTCTTTCGCGGATAAGCTCGTTCATGCGGCCGAGTGCCTTGCTTGTTTTTGCAAAGAGAACAATACCTGAGGCGCTCTTGTCAAGCCTATGGACTGCATGTAGATAGACATTGCCAGGTTTATGATACTTGTTCTTAAGATATGCCTTTACATGGCTCTCGAGGCTGTCTTCATCAGTGCCAGATGGCTGTGTTAACAGTCCTGCAGGCTTATCAACAAAAAGTAGGTGATTATCCTCAAAGAGAATCTGTGGACGCGCGCTGTCGTACTGCTTCATATAACAAAATGGTGGTTGCCTGCGCGACATTCAAGGAATCGGCAGCGCCATGCATAGGGATTTTCACTGTTATGTCTGCCTGCTCTAGCCAGAGGGGACTCAGGCCCACTTGTTCAGCGCCTACGATAATGGCAATAGGGCCCTTGAGATCGACGTCAAAGTAGTTCTTGGGAGAATGCGGCGTCGCAGCAACCATCTTAATGCCTCGAGAGCGTAGCCAGGACACAGTCTCATTACTTGAGGCTTCGGCTACAGGCACTGTAAAGAGCGTTCCTACACTTGCGCGCACTACATTGGGATTATAGATATCCGTACAGCGATCGCATACAATCACCCCATGCGCCCCTGCAGCATCGCTTGTACGAAGTATAGTCCCTAAATTCCCGGGCTTTTCAATGGCTTCTGCAACCACAAGAAGTGGACTATGTACTCCCTCTATCGCCCGCTCTATCGTCGTCAGAGTCCCCTCAAAAGCATGGGCAATAGCTATCAACCCATCAGGACGGTCTCGATAAGACATTTTTCGAAAGACTGATTCATGACAAGAAATTATTTGAGCGCCCTGCTTTGTTGCCTTTTCAATAAGCGCCTGTTCATTACTTCCTAAAAACAGCTCTTCACAAACAAAGAGCTGTATAAGCGCTGTCTTTGCATCGAGTGCGCGCAGAATTTCTCGGTAGCCTTCCACGATAAAGTGCTGTGTGGCATCGCGGTGGCGCTTTTCATAAAGATGCAGCACGTCCTTTACTTTGGGATTGGCGCTACTGGTAATGAGAAGCGGTTTCATGCAACCCACCTTCCATATACTCCGCTTGGAACCGAGAACGTATTGGGGGAAGAGAGTAACATCTCAGCGCATTCAATGGCGCTGCTACTACCAAAAATTTGTATAAGGAGGTTATGGATCGTCTCAGGCGTAAAGCCTGGCGTATGACACGATAAGAGTACAAAAGCGGGGTTTTTTGATAAAAGCCTTTGACAACATTCAAGAAGGGGGATGATGGTTTCTTCGATTTTAAACAGCTCTCCTTTTGCCCCACGCCCGAACGTAGGCGGGTCTAAAATAATGGCATCATAGAGACTGCCACGCCGCTCCTCTCGCTGTAAAAACTTCATTACATCATCGATAATCCAGCGAATAGGGGCGCCCTCTAAGCCATTCAGGGCTGCATTTTCTCGTGCCCATGCAACCATTCCTTTTGAGGCATCGAGATGACAAACCTGAGCGCCTCCTTGTGCTGCTGCCAGGGTTGCGCCTCCAGAATAGGCAAATAGATTCAGCACCTTGAGTGGACTGCCCCGTTTGGCTGCACTAGCCCGGCACATGTCTCGAATCCAGCACCAGAGGGGTTTTTGCTCGGGGAAAATGCCCAAATGGCCAAAATCTGTAGGGCGAATGTGAAATTGGATATCTTCTACACAGCACTGCCAGCTGTCAGGTGTGTTTTTTTTCTTCTCCCAGCGATTCTCTTCTTCTCTTGTAAAGACAGCATCAGCACTATGCCACTCGCTTTTCAAGGCGGTCTGTTTCCAGACTGCTTGCGCACATGGTCTTGAAAGCACATAGTCGCCAAAGCGCTCGAGCTTTCTACCTTGTCCACTGTCAATAAGAACATAGTTATCGGCTTTCATTGGCAGCAGTAACTGATGGTGGCACCCTATAGCGTGTCGTGTGGTCGTAATGTGTAAATAAACTAATAATCACCTCAATCACAATAAGCCAGATGATGATCCACTCGAGCTTGCTGGAATGCTGGTGATTGAGCTCATTGCCGAGCATCTCGAATAGATCATGTACTGTATCGAGGCGTTGATTGAGGACTTCGATGCGTGTTTCCAGGTCAAGGTGATTCGCAATCATGCTATAAAGCGCCTCGAGCTCTGAATGTTCCCAAAAAAACTCTGGCACATCCAAAATATCTGAGTGCAAATTCACAGAACTTCTTTCTACAAACAGCTCTCCCATTTTTTTTCGGATTTCTCTCTTAGAAAGGGGGATTTTTCCTTGTGCTGCCAGCTGCTCAGGAATATTTTTTGTAGTGTCGATCGTCTTTTGAATGGTATTTTCAAAGGTGGCAAGCTTTACGGACTGTGCAAGCCCATGTGAAATAGCAAGGCGTGTGTAGAGATCTCTATCTGGCAGAATAATCTCTTCTTCTTCGATCTTTGCAACTTCGCCAAACGAAAAATGCATCCGTTCACGCTCTGGCTGCTCTGTCGACCGGCTTTCAAACGCACGAATTTTTTTAAGAAAGCGATGTTCTTCCTTTTCTTCAAAGCCCCAAAAAACAGTGACGCCATACCCGAAGCAGAAAATATCCTTTACTTCGTCGTTTTCATGCTCTGCCTCGATATGCACGACGTCCTTCATAAGGGTGGCCTTATAGCGCACCTTAAACCCCTCGTAGAGCTGCTTGAGGGCATAGGAGCTGGCGGTGCAGTAGGCGTGTACTGAACTAGTTGGACTCATGAAGCTCCCTCCGGTCGCTTATGAGTCCAAAAAAAATTGCTCTATCATTGTCGTCTTTTAATAACATAATTTATAGTCCCCTCCAGGGCATTGCCATGGGTACATTATCGCCTTTCTATGCTATTTTTGGCGAGCAAAATTCAGATATGGTTGGAGAGGAGAGCACTCCTATGCAGGTCTTGCCTCTTCTGCGCCCTGCATCATGAGTTCGCCCAGCTCCAGCAATCCAGTATACGCATTTTTAACTGACGTCTGCCATTCGAATAACACACGCCGCATGGCAGCAGCAAAGATCTTTCGGTATCGCTCCCACATCTGATCTCGAAAGGCCCCATCGTGCGACAAGAATCGCTCAACCAACGGTGCCTGCGTCGCATCGGCCGTAGAAAGCTTTGTGAAGATAAGCGAGCGTCCGAGAGCGGGTCTACAGTGGCTTGCAGGGTAGCCAAAGAGGATTCGGCCCAAGGCCGCTCCTATCGATTTAGGGCAAGGAAGTCGATGAATGATAGCTCTGCGTCCTGCACCAGGATGGGCAATATGAATCGATACTTCGACATTCCTAATAGATGTATTCACACCAAGATGCGCCTCACCAAATTGATCGATATCATCATCGGGTTCCCCTATATGATCAATTTTGATATTTAAGCCTTCAACACGCTGCGCATATTCTAAAGCCTTGTTCCTTTCAATGCCCGGCGCACATATGGTTACGATATGACGAAATCGGTGCGGAAGAAGATGTGACCACAATGAGGCATGGCAGCCTCCTTGACTAAAGCCAATTGCCATCAAAGGCTCATCACTCTTTCGTACAAATCCAAGTGCCGGGCTGGTGAGATAGCGTAGAGTCTCTTCAAAGTTCACTTTTATCCCATCTTCCCCGATATGCTGCGCAATGAGGGCCGCAAGCGACGCCGGGTTACCAGGATTCGTTCCTCGATAAAGCACAGCACTTGGCACCCAAGGCGAGCCATGGTTTTTGAGCAGGTATTTTTGCTCGCCGCCACCTTCAATGCAGCGCATGTTTTCAAAATAACCATAATGATGAGGGATAAGAACTCCTTTCGGAAGAGCCCTCCCAGCGAGCTCTTTGGCCACAAGAAATGAAAAGTGTGGAGCATCGGCATGGTAGTGCCGCAGCGCATGATAGGTAAGGCAGCGTAGCTTTTTCTCCGTAAGTGTGCTTTCCATAACCGGATGAGCAACCGGCATAGAGTGCAGGAAAGCATGCTCGATTTTTGCAAAAGGAGCAAGGAGACGCTTGAGCATATCATATTGTCGCTTACAGCAGCCATCAAGGGTTGCAGCATCACGAAAAGTATTGCGAAGTACATCCGACTCTATAATGGTTAAATATCGAATAGCAGCACTCGGGGTTTTAATCTCCTGAAAGAGCTCCTGCATGTCCTCCCAGGTCACCTCTTCAGCACCAGCAAAAATCTTTGCCACATCTTTGCGTGTAAAATATTCACGAGAACCCTCCTTTGCAGAAAGATTGAAGGAAAGTGCCTTATCCAGGCGCTGCAGCCGCTTTGCGCCAAAGATGTGTTGCAAATAGCTCAGCGTTGTGGATATGTCGTCGGGTGCTAAGATGGAATAGGGGATCGTCTTGCCAAAAAGCGCTCCTATCTGTGATGCGATCCACAAGATATGACGATGAATACAATCAGCCCATGTATTGGACTCTTGTAGTATGGTGATGCGACGCTGTGGCCCTGGTCGTATTGCCACGCGCGTGGCATCAGCTGTATGTTGTAGTTCGTCCGCAATGACACCAAGCTGCTTGCTAATGATAAAAGAATTCATACCCGTAAACCCTATTTGTTAAGATTATGTTAATAATAAAATATTTCATTTGTTATTCGATGTAACAAATATGATACGGAGGATGGGAGAAAAAGGCAAGAAGAACAATTACACTGAACATTTACACTGATGGGCTCCTTACGGAGCGCCATCAGTGTAAATGGGATGATAGGTTTAGGTTACGCTAGCAAGAATTACTTTATTACCAACGTTGGTTGGAGTGAATTGAGGAACCCCAGGAATTGGAGTGCCTCCATTATTTTCTAGCCACCTATTTGTATAAGCATCAACATAGAAAACGAAGGTCGCTCCATTGAACGATGTGTTTATTGTGCATTCCTGGAAACCAAGACGCTGACCAATTCCGCTAGTATATATCGTAGAGCCAGAAAGCACTATCCCACCCTCAAAACAGGAGCGTGAAGCATACGGAATGAGGCCCGTAACACTGCCTAGAAACACAGAATTAACCGCACTCATAGACACGCCCGATGACGAGAGGTTGAGGGCTTGGTTAACAACAGAATTGTAGAAGAATACATTCATGTCGCCATTTCCCGTTACCGTCGCAACCACAGTAGGAAGCCCCGCATTGATTACTAAGCTGACATCATCCGTCGATGCTGTCGTTGCAGTGATCTGCGATTGAAGACGAAATGCAGGTATTCCTGGAGTTTCGTCCATAGCAAGCGATGCCCCAGTTGCTTGCGAATTATCCAAAGACGTCAAACTTTCAATAGTGAGTGTTGTAGTCAATTTACCTGATGTAAAATCATTATTTGCACCTGTAGTGAACCACGTTATTGAACTCGATCCTGCACTGCCTGTGCCTACAACTACATCCCCCATAGCGACGAGGGTGATGCGTTTTGAATCTCCGTTAATTGTCAAGTCTTCAGCAGTGTAGTTATTGCCAGCTATATAAATAGTTGTACCCAGTGTAAACGAAGCGCTGTCGGTTGCTATTGGAACTGCATTAATAGCTGCTTGAATGCTTTTGTAAGGCATAGCAAGAGTACCATTTGCTGTCGCTTGGTCTTGTGTGGTTGCTGCATCGACGAATAAATCATGTGGTGCAATAAAATTCACTGGACCCGGTGCCCCTGTGGCTCCTGTGGCTCCTGTCGCACCGGTCGCGCCTGTTGCACCGGCAGCTCCATGCTTTCCATGTTTACCATCTCTACCATGCCTGCCTCGCTTGCCACGTTCCCCTTTAGGCCCTCTGAGCACTTGCAATCTATCAATGTCAGAGCCTCGCCTTTTGGCATATAACTGACCGCGTGAAAAAGGAATCTCTCGAGCGGAGATATCCCCCATAAAACAGGTACTTAGCATCAAAGCCACGATAATTGTATAATATTTTTTAATCATAAAATCTCCCATTTGCGTGTTAAATGTTTTCGTCATGCACCATTTCCCGTACAAAAAATGCGAACATGACGTTTTTGTTATTGTGTTGTATCGCCAATAATTTTCTTGTTAAATGGAGAAATCACATTCACTCCCATTACTAATGGTGGCGAATAGTTAGGAGGGCTTGGTGAAAGGCCATTGGAACCTTTTAACCAACAATTGGTAAATGCATCTACAAAAAATGTAAAGCCATTAGCGTTCAAAAAATTGTTTATTTCACAATTGATAAAGCCAATTTGTTCCCCGGCCCCTTGAGTAATGACAACATCACTTGTAAGCGTCAGACCGCCATCAAAGACGCACTCATTAGCATAGCGGATCTGACCCATTACGTTACCGAGAAACACAGTATTTACCGCATCTGCAAGGTTATTAGTTGCCCCTATATTCAAATCATTATGAATGATAGAATTAAAAAAATTCATAGCAACACGAGGGGTATTGGGAATAACAGTGGTTGCCTCCCCATTGAATACAAGATTCACTGTCACGTTAGAATTGTTATTAATTTCTATGGCACCTAACAAACGAAAAGCGGGCGTTCCACTGTTCCTCACAAACGATGATGCTGTTTGCGGAGCATCATGGGATGTCCAGCTTTCAATGATAAGCGCTGGGTTAATTTCCGTTCCAAATTGCGTATTGGCACCCGTAAGATTGTACGTTACTGTCGTCGTAGCACCAGTGCCCAAAATCACGTCACCCATAGCGACAAGGGTAATTCGGTTAGAGGTACCATTGATAACTGGGTTCTCAGAATAGGTGTTACCGGCTATATAAATACTAGTACCAAGGATAAACTGTGTGGCATTTGTGGGTTGAAGTATGGTTGTGGCCCTATTAATCGCTGCCTGAACCGTGCTGAAGGGCATGGCAAGGGTACCATTTGCCGTGGCCTGATCCTGGGTCGTTGCTGCATCCACAAATAGGTCGTGCGGTGCAATAAAATTTACTGGGCCTGGCGCACCTGTCGCGCCTGTGGCACCTGTTGCGCCAGCTTTGCCATGTTTTCCATGTTTTCCACGTTTGCCGCGCTCACCACGAGGGCCTCGTTTTAAGATTTCAATGCCTGTCCTCTCAGTCCTTTCAGTCCTTTTTGCAATCAACTCATGTCGAGAAAAAGGAATTTCTGCCGCCTGCATCTCCGGCACTGAAACTACCAGTACCGCAAGAGACATAAGCGATGTAAATAATTTTTTTAACATAGATACTCTCCGTTAATTTTGGTTGTATATAGGCTCCGGTGTAACAAAAAGAATTTTTTTAGACAAGAAAAAAATACAAAGGAAAATAAATTTGCAAAAAAAGGTGCCTCCAGGATATAATGTAGAGACGAAATTATGAAAAAATATTCTCCCGACCTTTTTAGTGCTATTTTTCTGGTTGCAGGAACCTGTATTGGTGGTGGGATGCTTGCGCTCCCAGTAGTTACTGCGCAGATAGGCTTTGTTCCTAGCGCCATCATGATGATCGTGGCCTGGGCGGCGATGACAGCGACGGCGCTGTATCTCACGGAAGTGGGGTTTTGGATGCGAAAAGATGATGCCCATGTCATCTCCATGTCGTCTTCTTTGCTTGGCCTGCCAGGGAAGGCCATTGCATGGATTATCTATCTCTTCATTTCATACGCCTCGATTGTGGCCTACACAGCAGGTGGAGGTCATTTGATTACCCAAGCAGCCGAGTATCTGAGGCTTGGAGAGCTCTCTCATGGAGTGGGCTGTATTATCTTCATGCTCCTCTTTGGGCCGATTATTTTTTGCAGCCACAAGATACTTGGGAAAGTAAACAGCTGGCTCTTTTATGCCATGCTTGCAGCCTATGTGATCATCGTGGTGCTTGGCAGCCAAGAAGTAAAGCCAAAACTTCTTGAACGGCAAGATTGGGGTATAGCCGCGCTAGCACTACCTATGTTGCTTACCTCTTTTAGCATGCAGACCATGGTGCCAAGCCTGCATCCTTATTTACAGCATGATGGGAAATCATTAAAAGTTGCAATCATCGCCGGCACTTCCATTGCGCTTATTTTCTATCTTATTTGGCAGTTCATTGTTTTAGGATCAGTGCCAGTTTCAGGTCCACACGGTCTTCTCGAAGCCTTGAAAGGGGGGCATGCAGCAACGCATTATCTTGGCAAGCATGTCTCTAATGGCCTTCTTGAGATGTGTGCGCATTTCTTTGCGTTCTTTGCACTGGTGACTTCTTTTTTTGGCATGTCGCTGGGGCTATATGACTTTTTAAGTGACGGCCTGAGTATCTCCAAGAAAGGCAAGGGAGGCGTGCTGCTTGCACTCCTCATTATTGTGCCCACACTTGTTTCAGCTATATCTCTTGAGAAAATCTTTCTTTTAGCTTTAGACGTCTCAGGAGGCTTTGGGGATGCCATCTTAAATGGCATCATGCCTGTATGCATGATCTGGCTTGGCAGATACGTGTATATGAAGCGAGCAGGAGATTCATATCGCATTCCAAGCTCCAAACCTGTTCTTATGTTTGTGTGTGCCTTCTTTGTGGGCGTGCTGCTTATTGAGGTCTTCATGCGTACAGGGCACATCCCTGCCGTGACCGATGTTCGTGAACTCGATTTCGATGTGAATATTCTGCCGTAATCATGTTATGTCATGTACAAATTTTCCTTTTGGAAAATTGCACATGACAAAAAAAACACTAAATTGCTATGCTACATATCATCACGATGCCATTATGCCACAAGTGGCCTAAAAGGAGAAAATATGGACGAGGTAGTACAGTTTTTAAAAGGTTTTGACATTCAGAATATCATTGCCATCTTGGCGATTGTATGGTTCTTTTACCACCGCTCTAATGAAAAAATGGAGAGACTTGAAACGAGATTAAAAGACGATATGCAACGCCTTGAATCAAGACTTGACACACGACTAAAAGATGATATACACAGCCTTGAATCAAGATTAAAAGGCGATATGAATAGCCTTGAAACAAGATTAAAATATGACATGACTAGCCTTGAATCAAGATTAACTCAAGGAATTACTGAAGTAAAAGCAGCCGTAGGTAATCTTGATCACAATCAACGGCTTTTAGATAATCGTATGGCGCATATTGAAGGTGTCCTGCGTAGCAAGAGCCAAATGGGTACAAACACATAAATTTACCATCATGTGCCATTTTCCATAGGAAAATGCGCACATGATGGTAACTAATTACACACTCACACTCAGCTGTATAGTCCACTGCCACGAACCATTGATAGTGTGGTCATTAAACCATGTGGGGCCTGTAGTTATGTTGATGGTGGGTGTAAAGTTACAAGTAACCCCAAAACCACCGCCACCACCCGTGTTCTTCCCTGTGGCATAGTCGGCAATGAATCCCCACTTATTATATTCTGTACCGCTTGCATCCTTCACAGCACAAAATGCACGATTATAGGCAAGCATCACTCCAACGCGATTTTTCCCCATAGCATGATTACCACCAAAGCCACCCACAGTTACTCTTCCGCCTATCATCATAGCGTCAGGAAGAGACTTTGAAAAGCAGACATTTACAATATCTTGGTTTGTTTTGTTAGGCCCGTGCGTCTTGGTCCCGACGTCAAATATGCCCACACTCATCCCTGGTGAATAGGGAAAAAGCTTCTCTTCATCGATACCGACTTTGGCATTAAAATACACAGGATCGCGTGTGGGTGTAATGTAGTCAATACCAATCTCCGCTTTCATATCATTCCAGGTAAAAAGCCCATAGGTTAACCCTACATCAATGGGCCACATTTCAGGCTGTTCACTATGATGATGAAAAAGTTGAAAATAGTTCACCACACATATGTTCGTGGTATGTGTGTCTACAACATCTGTGTTACACACTGTCCAATATGCTCCTGTCGGCTCTGCTCCCATCTGTGGCAAAACACCCATGAATAAACATGCTGTAATTAAACATGTTGTAATTAAAATTTTTAATAATACATTCATCTTCACAGCACAAGTTGGATATGATCGGCTTCCTGCACACGACCAGCTTCAGGAACATACACGCTATCAACACCATCATATCTTTGAATAATACGATAGAAAGAGTCGCGCTGGGCAGGCTCAAAACCGGCCCCACGGATCATCTGCAGCATGCCATTATGATCGGTCTTATTGATAAAATCTGTCGCACGGTGCACGTTTTCTTCTAAGATCGTCCCCCCAAAGTCATCAGCACCATACTGTAGGGCCTGCATTCCTACCTCCTTGCCTTCAGAAAACCATGATGCTGCGATGGTATTGAAGTTATCTAAGTAGACACGAGAAAAGGCAAGAATGCGAAAATAAGCCTCCGGTCCTGCCCATCTCTTTGCAATACGCCTGAGTGCGGTATTTGTCTTCTTATAACTCCATGGTACAAAGGCACTAAATCCGGGATTGCTATCTTGCGCACACCTGATCGCCTCGAGATGCTCTACAATATCTTCTAGGCGCTCTATATGCCCGTACATCATCGTCGCAGTGGTCTTAAAACCAATCTGATGTGCTGTGGTATGAACACCCAGCCACCCTCCAGGGCCTATTTTTTTTGGCGATATTTTCAATCGCACGCGCTCAGAAAGGATTTCAGCCCCGCCACCAGGAATGGTGCGCTGTCCTGCATCCCAGAGGGCCTGCAAGGCCGTTTGTACAGAGACACCAGAGACCTTAGCTGCATTCCAGATCTCGACTGCCGAATAGAAATGAGGATGAATATCGGGATATCTCTCTCTTGCAAGCTTTACTAGCGATGCCAAGTATTCGACCGTTACCCCCTCATGCACGCCGCCCTGTAAGAGCACTGTTTTTATGCCAGCGCGCCTTGCAAAATCAAAATGTGCCATCACCTCTTCGGGCGACTTCATGTAGGCATCCTTTGCCCCTTTTTTTCGAAAAAAGGCGCAAAAGGTGCAGTCGATATCACAAATGTTTGTGTAGTTAGGATTGGAGTCGAGAACAAAGCTAACCACTTTGTTCGGATGCTTTTCAAAGCGGATAGTTTGCGCCATTGCCTGGAGCTCAGGCAGCGGCGCGACTGTTAAGAGCCGAAGCCCTTCATCAAAAGATAAACGCATAGAATTAGATATCAATGTCGAGCTGTATAGACCATTTCCATTTGCCATTGATAGACTGGTCGTTAAACCATACAGGGCCTGTTTCTATACTAATTTTAGGTGTAAAGTAATAAATGGTAGCAAAACCGCCACCACCAATGGTATTTTTACCAGAAGCATAGTCGGCTATAAATTCCCATTTGTGGTACTCTGTGCCGCTCGCATCTTTGGCAGGGCAAAATTGTCGATCATAAGCAACCATACCACCAACGCGATTTTTTCCCATCGTATGATTACCAACAAATGTCCCTGCAGTCACTCTTCCACCAATAAGCATAGCTTCAGGAAGGGATTTTGAAATACAGAAATCGCCGATATTTTGATTAGTTTTATTTTGCCCATGCGTCTTCGTTCCCACGTTAAATATGCCAAGGCTCATTCCTGGTGAATAGGTAAAGAGTTTTTCTTCTGCAATACCGAGTTTTGCATTAAAATACACAGGGTCTCGTGTTGGCGCAATGTAGTCGATACCAATCTCTGCTTTCATATCATTCCAGTTAAAAAGACCATAGGTAAGTCCAACATCAATGGGCCATATTGCAGACTGATCCCTATTATGATGAAACAGCCTAAAATAATTATCAACGTCTATGTGTGGAACATTGGTTTCCTGCACATCCGTTGTACACACTGTCCAGAATGCACTCGTTGGCGTTGCCTCTATACGAGAAAAGCCAACGAGCATCAAACATGATGCGATAAAAGTTTTTAACATTGTTTTTATGAACCACTCCTTTTGTTATATGCAACCATGAAACCAAAAAAAACCTTTTTCTGCAAGAGCTGCTTGCAAAATTGGCCCTCTTCTTCTTGACACGTTTTTTCTTTTCTGTCATATCGTGTATAGAGGTCCTCAATAATACAATGATTTTTCGTCTATGTATCCTGCTTACAGTACTTATCCCCTTACTCAGTGGATGCGTCCACAAAAGTAAAAAAGAAAGACAGCTTTGTCACAAACGTCATAAGCTTGCTTCCCTATATGAAAGACAGGAGCCAATACTCACAAGCGAGCAAGTAAAAAACGCCAATAACTTAAAAGATTTTTTAAAAATCGCGCTCATACAGCATCCAAAAGTCAAGACGGCCTATTATGATTGGATTGCTAGTCTTGAAGAAATCACTACTCAGCGCTATGTACAGGATCCACAACTTACGTTTCAAATGGATATCGAAAAGATGGTAACATCGATTATGCCTGGCCTTGTGCAAGAGATTCCAGGGCCGGGGAAAATAGCTCTTCGCGCAGCCATTGCCACAGAGGCGAGCTATTCCAAATATTATCAATTTTGCTCCTCTCTTCTTGAAACTGCCTTTACTGTCAAAAACCTCTACTATGATATAGACGCTATTGTCAAACAAATTCAATTCACCAGAGAGCTCCTCAGCTTACAATCCGATATTGAAAAAATAAACAAAACACAAAATCACGTAGCACGTGCCTCGCTTTCACAAGTTCTCATGAACGAAGCAGAACAAGATCGTCTGAAGACTACTCTTGCAAACCTGCTTGCAGAGCAAAACTACCTTGTCATTGCCTGGAAAGGCGCTTTAGGCATCCAAATGCAGGATTCGGTGCCGCTTCCTGGTTCTTTTGAATACACACAAAATACTCTCTCACCGGATACAATTTTTACGATAGCTCTTCAAAAAAATCCACAGCTGAATGCGCTCAGGGCAGAGCTCGAGAAAGCAAGAAAAAGCACTGCCCTCGCCATGAAAAGCCAAATTCCGGACTTCGTTATCGGCTTTGAAACAAATGTGAAGCGACATCCATGGATGTGGCGACCAAAAGGTATTCTTACTCTGCCAATATGGCAAGAAAAAATCAGGGCAGAAATTGCTGCTGCAGTTCATGCGAAAGAGAGTAGCAAATACCAAGTATCTCAAGAAAAAATCCGGCTTGCGACTGCGTTTGCACATGCGCTTTTTGAGTATGAACTTGCCTGTTATACCCTTGATCTTTTAACCAAGCAGATCATCCCAAAAGAGATGCAAAAACTCAGCCTCGCAGCTGCTGCAAACACAGTAGGCCTGAGTGAGTTGATCATGCTGCTCAAGACTAAAAAAGCAGTAATCGAGTTTGAACTGGAAAAAACAAAGGTGATTCGGAGCCGCGAAGTTGCCCTTGCTACCCTTTCTCTCTTGATCGCCGGCATCATGCCAGAGGCATATTGTGAGTTATAAATGAAACAAGAAATAAAAATGTATTTGTATTCAATTTTTGGCACCTGCGTCGTATTGTTCGTGTTTTTTGCTTCACAAGCAATGTGGCAGCCATCTTTACGACCAAACAACGGAGTAGATCCTGTCTTAGCAAAAGATAGCATGGGAATGAATATGGGAATGCCGCCAATGACAAACCAACGTGCTAGTGCGATGCCCACAATTTCAATAGACCCTCATATGCAGCAAAATATGGGTATTGTTCTTGGAAATGTCACCAAAGGGCCTGTAGTAAAATGCATACGCACGGTTGGTACCATCGCATACGATGAAACAACTCTATACAACATAACCACGAAGTTTCAGGGCTGGGTAGAAAAACTCTATGTCAACACAACCGGACAACATGTGATGAAAGGCGAGCCTCTTTTTACCATTTACTCTCCAGAGCTTTATGCCGCTCAGGAAGAATACCTTGTCTCTATAGGAACAGAGCTCCAACAAAGTGCTCTTAAAAAATTACAGTATTTCGATGTCCCTGTAGAAGAGATTCAAAAATTGCAAGAATCTGGAATAAAAAAAGCGCTTACAATGCTGTCTCCAGTAGATGGCATTGTCGTGGAAAAAAATGTTATTCAAGGGCAAATGGTCGGCTCATCTACAGCCTCCTATCGAATTGCTGATATTTCCAAGGTCTGGCTACAGGCAGAAATTTATGAACAAGACCTTCCCTTTGCAGCGGTTGGGCAAGAAGTCACTATTATTGTTCCCTATTTTTCAGATCAAAAATTCTCAGGCAGAATCAGTTTTATTTACCCCTACGTTACCCCAAAAACACGAACTGCCACTGCTCGCATCGAACTTACAAACTCACCACTCCTTCTCAAGCCAGATATGTATGCCACTGTAGAAATTGCTGCAACATTACATGAAGAGGGACTTCTTATTCCTGCCTCAGCGGTACTACGAAGTGGTTCTAAAAATACGGTTTTTGTTGCTTTAGGCAATGGGTATTTTGAACCTCGAGAGGTACGCCTGGGGCCATATGCTGCAAATAACATGTATGAAATACTAAACGGCCTTGATGAAAAAGATCGAATTGTGCTCTCTGGACAATTTTTACTTGACTCCGAGAGCCAGCTTCAAAACGCCTTCCTAAAAATGGGTAAAAATGATACAGCGCATCATTAATTTTTCATTGAATAACCGCTTTCTTATTCTCATTGCCTCTTTAGGGCTCATCTTTGGGGGCATATATTCCCTACAAAATATTCCTATAGATGCGCTTCCTGACCTCTCTGACACCCAGGTAATCATTTATACCCCATGGTCGGGACAAGCCCCTCAAATTATTCAGGACCAGGTCACCTATCCCATTACAACAAAAATGGTCTCCATCCCCAAATCAAAGGTGGTACGAGGCTATTCTTTTTATGGCTATTCCTTTGTTTATGTTATTTTTGAAGATGGAACCGATCCCTACTGGGCCCGGAGTCGTGTGCTTGAGTATTTAAGTTCTTTAAGCAGCAAACTTCCAAAAAAGGCAGTGCCAAGCCTTGGACCTGATGCAACAGGTGTTGGCTGGGCATTTATGTATGCTCTTAATTCCAAAACACGCTCTTTAAATGAACTGAAGAGCATTCAAGACTGGTATTTAAAATATCAACTATCTTCTATCGAAGGAGTCTCCGAAGTTGCTTCCATTGGTGGTTTTGTCAAACAATATCAAGTAGCAATAGACCCTGAAAAATTACGCGCCTACAACATTTCCATATCAGATGTTGCAGCAAAAATTGAACAAAGTAATGGAGAAGTTGGTGGAGGGTCCCTTGAGCTCGCTGAAAAGGAATTTCTCATACGCATTCCCGCCTATATACATAGTCTGGAAGATCTACAAAAAGTGGCAGTGGGAGTCGATGCAAAGGGGACACCCATTACCCTCGAAGAAGTAGGTGTTGTACAACTTGGCCCTGAGCCTCGTCGCGGCATTGCTGAGCTCAATGGCGAGGGAGAAACCGTTGGTGGCATTGTTATCGTACGATATGGAGCCAATGTGTTACAAGTCATTAAAGATGTGAAAAAAATGCTCGAAGAGGTCATGGCAAGTTATGCTCCTGATATTACCTACACAATCACCTACGATCGCAGTACATTAATACACAAGTCAATCAATACATTACAGCGAACACTCATCGAAGAAAGTATTGTTGTAGCCATAGTTTGCGCTATTTTTTTATGGCATTTTCGTTCGGTTCTCGTAGCGATTATTATTCTCCCTATTTCGGTTTTATGTTCCTTTCTCATCATGTATTGCCAAGGTATCAGCTCGAATATTATGTCTTTAGGCGGCATTGCTATTGCCATTGGCGCTATGGTAGATGCAGTAATTATTATGATTGAGAATGTCCATAAGCATATGGAACATGAAGAACAGAAAATACCCCATTGGGAAATAATTAAAAAGGCTTCGATAGAGGTTGGTCCATCGCTCTTCTACTCGCTTCTTGTGATTGCTATCTCTTTTATTCCTGTATTTACTCTACAAGCTCAGGAAGGGCGTCTTTTTAAGCCTCTTGCTTTTACCAAGACCTATGCAATGGTTGCAGCAAGTCTCCTCTCCATTACCCTTGCGCCTGTTCTTATGGGATATTGCATCCGAGGAAAAATTATGCCTGAAGAAAAAAACCCTATCAATCGATTCTTCATTCACATCTACCAGAAAATCATTCCCCACATAATTCAGTATCGAAAAATAGTGATTGTAGCAGCAGCTTTACTTACCCTTTCTGTTTTTTTCCCTTGGAACTGGCTCATCACAGATCGCCTTCCAGATGGTACTATAAAAAGTTTTTCTGCAAAAATCGGAAAACTTTTTCCCTACCAAAATCTCGGCTCTGAGTTTATGCCTCCCCTTTATGAAGGGGATCTCTTGTATATGCCCACAACATTTCCAGGCATCTCAGTTACGGAGGCGCGTGCATTTCTGCAACAAACTGACAAAATTATTATGTCTTTTCCTGAAGTCCACACAGTTTTTGGCAAAACGGGAAAAGCAGAAACAGCAACCGATCCGGCACCCCTTGACATGGTCGAGACAACCATTCAGCTTAAAGATCAAGCGAGCTGGCCCAAAATAGCCATTCAAAATGCTGAAGGCCAGGTTGTAGATTTTAGAAAAAGAACCCTCGAAGAATTACTAGCAGCAATGAACAGCTCGCTCCAATTTCCTGGTATTAATAACACCTGGACCATGCCTATTAAAACACGCATCGATATGCTATCAACTGGTTTTAAAACCCCTGTCGGCATCAAAGTAACAGGACGAGACCTTGCCGAACTACAGCGTATTGGTATTGCTCTTGAAACCGTCATAAAACATGTGCCAGGCACCGTCAGCGCCTTTGCTGACAGGATAATGGAAGGTAATTACATCATTTTAGATATTAACCGAGAGGCACTCGGTCGCTATAATCTCTCTATTGGCGACGTACAAGAAGCCCTCTCTTTTGCCCTCAGTGGTGATGTAGTTACTACCACCGTTGAGGGACTCGAGCGGTATGGCATTACCTTACGATATAATCGCGATTTTCGTAGTGATCTCAACGCCCTTCGTAGTATCGTTATCCCCACAGCAGGAGGTGCACAAATCCCTTTTGGTGAACTTGGAGAGCTTAAAGTGGTAAAAGGGCCAATGCAGATTAAAAGCGAAGGCTCTATTCCTACAGCATGGGTGTACATCGACATAGCCAATGTGGATATTGGCAGCTATCTTGTCGCTGCACAAAAAGCAGTCAAGGAAGCAACCCTACAAGGCACAATGTCACTACCACCAGGCTATACACTTTTTTGGAGTGGCCAATATGAATATATGAAGCGCGCAAAAAAACAGCTTGAGATTGCACTGCCAATCACTATTTTACTGATTTTTCTTCTCATTTATCTCAGCACACGTTCGCCACCAAAAACATTCATTATCCTGTGCGCCTTACCCTTTTCTCTTGTAGGTGCTTTTTGGCTTCTCTATCTTTTTGGCTATAATTTAAGCGTTGCCGTTTGGGTAGGCATTATTGCACTTGCCGGCCTCGATGCAGAAACAGGGGTTGTCATGCTCTTATACCTAGATCTTGCCTATGAAGAATGGGTGGCTAAAGGGAAGATGCAAACGACACAAGATCTGCAAGAAGCAATTTATTACGGCGCAGTCAAGCGTGTCAGACCAAAAATTATGGCGGCAACTGTAATCATTATGGGTCTCGTACCTATTATTTGGAGTCACGGTGTGGGTGCAGATCTTATGAAGCGTATTGCTCTTCCCATGATTGGTGGAGTATGCACCTCAACGATTATGAACCTATTCGTGTATCCGGCAATTTATTTCATGTGGAAGAAAAATAAATTAATTGCCTGAATTTTGCAAGAGGCTCTTTCACTATATAGGGAAGAGGTATATACTTACACAAAATCTACCTCAAGCGGGGTAGTAGGGACAATATTATGGATACATATAATCTAGCAATGATACTCATTTTTGTTATTGGGTATCTATTCATTATTTTTGAGCACCAGATTGGCATTAACAAAGCAACGAGTGCGCTCTTTACTGCCGTCATCTTATGGGCACTTCAGTTTCACATCCACCAGGGTGCCAGTTTCGAGCATCTCAACCAGCATCTTGCTAACATTACTGCGGTCATTCTTTTTCTCTTCGGCGCTCTGACCATTGTAGAAATGATTCACGCCCATGGTGGCTTTAATCTTGTCGCACAGTGGATTAACCTGCACTCTAAGGTAGCGACTCTCTGGGTGATAAGCATTATTACATTTTTCCTCTCTGCAGTGCTCGACAACTTGACGACCACCATTGTGATGGTAATGCTCATTAAGAAAATTATTGCCAACAGAGAAGATAGGCTGTGTTTTGGAAGCGCTGTAGTCATTGCAGCGAATGCTGGAGGTGCCTGGACACCTATTGGCGACGTGACGACAACAATGCTTTGGGTGGGGGGACAAATTTCAACTGGACCAACTATCACCGCGCTCTTTTTACCAAGCCTTGCCTGCCTTGTGGTGGCGCTTGCCTTCTTCTCCTACCTCCTTCGTGGCAAAAAAGCAGAGATACTTGAGAAACAGGCGCTCACAATAGACCCGGCAGGCAAGGCATTATTTATTCTTGGCATCATCTTACTTGTCCTTGTGCCTGTCTTCAAAATGGTTACGGGCCTACCGCCATTTATGGGCATGCTTTTTTCAGTGAGCATATTGTGGCTGGTGACAGACCTTATGCATCGACATGATGACACTTCACAGCATCTGCGCATTCTGTCAATTTTGCCTCGTGTGGACTTTTCAGGCATGATTTTCTTTCTTGGAATTCTTCTTAGTGTCGGCGCCCTTGAAACGGCAGGCCTGCTGCATGATCTTGCAGACTGGCTCAATAGCACGGTTACATCCAAAGAAGCCCTTGCAACGTATGTAGGGATTATTTCTGCAATTATTGACAACATCCCTCTTGTGGCAGCTTGCATGGGAATGTATGATTTGGCTACTTATCCTATGGATTCCACGCTCTGGCAACTCATTGCCTACACTGCAGGGACAGGGGGTAGTTTGCTGATTATAGGCTCGGCAGCGGGCGTTGCGTTTATGGGCATCGAAAAAGTCGACTTTTTCTGGTATATCCGAAAAGCCACTATCCCTGCGGCTCTGGGGTACTTTGCGGGCATCGGCGTGTACTTACTAATGTAATTATTCACCGGCATGCAGTAAATCCCACATCTTCTTAAATCCTGGACAGCTCCCTAAGAGCTCATCTTTCGTGCCCTCGGCAATCTTACGACCACGCTCGAGGTAGATGATCCGGTCAGCATCTTTGATGGTTGAAAGCCTATGGGCAATGATAATCTGTATTACATGCCCTCTCAATGCATCGAGGGCCTCTTTTATACGCTCTTCACTTACAGCATCGAGTGAAGATGTTGCCTCATCCATAACAAGCACAGGAGCTTCCTTTACAAGGGCCCGTGCTATAGCAAGACGCTGCTGCTGGCCTCCAGAGAGGGTTTTCCCAGCTTCACTTAAAACCGTGTCATAGCCAGCTTCAAGCGTTAATATAAACTCTTCAGCATGTGCAAGCTGTGCTGCTTTGAGGATTTTTTCTCGCGCGTAAGGCTTGCCAAAGGCAATATTTTCTGCAACCGTATCGAAGAAAAGAAAGGGTTTTTGCGGCACAAAAGCGATATTTTCACGCAGTGAGCGCTGGGTGATGGCAGTTATGGGCGTGCCATCTATCAGAATTTGTCCCTCTTTAGGCTCATAAAGCCTGGCGAGCAGATGCACAATCGTTGACTTGCCAGAGCCTGTAGGGCCGACAATAGCCACCCTTTCGCCTTTATTAGCACGAAAACTCACGCCTTGGAGCACATCTTCCGTGCCATAGCCAAAGCGAACATTTTCAAATGCAATGCCTTGATGTATGCCTGGAATATGTGTAGCACCTACTTGATCCTGAATTTCAGGACAGATGGAGAGCACCTCATTCATGCGCTCAAGAGCTGCCGCTCCGCGCAGAATGCGCCCATTCTCTTCGGCAAATTTCTTTACAGGCTCATAGAGCACTGCCAGAAGGCCACAAAATAAAAGTACTTCATAGAGTGGTAGCTGCAAGACATACATACCGAAAATAAGCACTGTCACGAGACACAAAATACCGAGCGTATGCAAAAGTGGTCGAGAGGCAAGATCATAACGAGCACTTTTTTTCTCAAATTCTGCCATTTGATTGTTCTTTTCTGTATATTTTCGAAGCAAGAAATCTTCTCTTGCAAAGAGCTTCACGGTATGTATACCTGAGAGGAATTCAACTAACACAGAAGCAAAGGCCTCTTGTTTTTTCTGGATCTGGCGTGACACATTCTTAATAGCTCGTGCTAGAAAGACAATAGGCACCACAAGCACAGGAAAGCCGAAAAAGACAACCAAAGAGAGCTGCCAGCTGATTGCAAAGCACAGAATCAGTGTTGAAAGAAAGGTAAAGGGCGTCTGCACATAGTTCATGAGCATGGAATTCATTGCATCGGCAATGACGTAGGCGTCATTGACAGCACGAGAAGAGAGCGCTCCAATATGGTGCTCTGTATAAAAACTAAGTGGCAAGATTTGCAGATGCTCAAAATATTTCTGCCGCAAATCACGGCTTATATGAATGGAGAGCAGTTTCGTAAAAAACCGGTAGTAAAAAAGCGTCAGTGCCTTAAACAAGGCAACGCTGATGAGAAGAGTAATCAACGCAAAAAGACTCGTCTCCACCGAAAAATACTGGTTGAGCGTCCTGAGAGCCGTGCTGATAAAATCTGCCTTTTGTGCTACTACCTCCCCTTGTTTTGTCATCAGTGCAAGTGCGACTATTTCAAGTTGGCTTGAAAGCGCAAATAAAATTGAGAAAAACAAACAAAAACACAGAAGAGCAACATATGCTGGCTTTGCGATAGCTATCTTAAAGAGTTGTTTCATATAGAGAATTATACGCCATATGTGAATTTTTCTTTCGAAAAATTGCACATGACGTCGTTTTTCTATTGCAGAAAAGGGGGCAGAAAGGATAAAAATGATGGAGACATTTTATAAATCGTAGGTGAAGAAGATATGAAGATTACAAAACGTGCTGTATTTTTGTCCTTGGCTGCCCTTGTGGGATGTGCTCTCATATGGAGCGTGGGCTGCTCTAGCGACACAGAAAAATGTGCTGCAGGCCCCATCGCTGAGGTTGATTTTGAAACTTCTATGGGTAAAGGCACAAGTGAGCTCAGGCGTGCCCTTGCCAATAGTGAAGATCTCAAGCGCTTTACTCTCTTTAAACAACACTTTGAAGAGCTGCTGCCCTCAAAAGTGGCGCTAAGCAGCACGCCTCGCATTCCAAAAATTTTGCATCAAATCTGGCTTGGCCCAAAACTGCCGCCTCCCCATTTTGCTACCTATCGCGACAAATGGCGCAAGATGCATCCAGACTGGGAATACCGTTTGTGGACTGATAG
>JABDDE010000002.1:0-91 GCA_013287775.1 Chlamydiota bacterium | reverse complement strand
ATAGCGACCTTGATGATCTGCATCTTGAGATGCGCGGTCTCATCGATGCCACCCAAAACTATGCCGAGAAATCGGATATTCTGCGCTGTGA
>JABDDE010000001.1 GCA_013287775.1 Chlamydiota bacterium | reverse complement strand
ACAGGCCTTGTGCTCACAAAAATGGATGGCACTGCAAAAGGTGGCAGCGCTATTGCCATCCAAAAAGAGCTCGGGATCCCTATCAAATTCATTGGCACAGGCGAAACCATCAACGACCTGACCTCCTTCGAGCCAGAAGCCTTTGTGCAAGCGCTCCTTTTTGAATAAATTACTGTAATTGTCCCCCAGCTGGGGGACAATTACAAGAGAGCCCTCAAGATATGCTTCTCAGTATATCGTGGAGGCAAATTGATAAAAAATAGTTACGTTACGCCGGCACATACGTCAACATGCGCTCGGGCTGCCTTATCATTTGCCTATAGAGGCTACACACTCTCTGTCTAAGTAGCTCCCATCGAGGATCTACTAAGGCTGTTCTATGCCCAAGAATATCCTGGAGCTGCTCATTATCCTCTTGACTCAAGATATCGAGACTCTGATGAGGCCCGAGAAGAGTATTGCGCCGATGGGCACCAGCGAGTACACGAACGCTTTCAGCTACCACACGTGCTGCATGCCACAGATAACACAAGTCATTCGACTGAAAACTATTCGGCAAGATCTGTCTTACCCGATGAATGTGTGCCTTAAGAGCTTCTTGACTGAGCCGCACTCCTTCTAGCATGGGAGATAAAATAGAGACGCGCATATCGGCATATCGTGGATCACAGCCAAAGCCAAGATGCACGCGCCCCAGTTGATCGCATATATCCCCATCTTCAAAATAATGCTCAATCCGTGGTCGATATCCCAATGCTCCCGTATTCACCATGTGCGCATAGCTGTTAGCAGTTGCAAGATCGATTCCAGGACCCACTACATTGACAATGCGCTCAATGCGATGCATGAGTGCATCTCGCTGCAGGTGCACCCCACCTAAACTCATTCCTATCCCCATCACCCCTTCTGCTCTACTTCTCACAAAACCACGTGCTGGATCTGTCAAAAGAGCATGGCTCTCTGTATAGGTGGCTATAGGGCCTTGATAGCCCATTGGGTCACCCAAGCAGTCCCCCACACTCTCTCGGCTACCCTGCGACTGTGAGAAAGGTGCCGTGCCTCGATATAGAATCACACTTTTTTTGTTTGTAGTGTCACTTCCTGTAACTCTAATGAAGTACTTAAAAGTACCGCCCAAGCACAGCACTTTATGGACCTTGCAAAACCCTCCTTGACCATAGGGCAACACTACCCCTTCAGGTATTTCTCGATGGGCAAGCGTCTTAGCAAGATGCATGATCCACTCTGTTTCTGAAAATGGGGAGCGTCGCATAGTTTCGATAGTGTACGCCCGTTCTCGTACCCCTTCTGCGCTTGTACCCACATTGAGCTGCCCCATAAAACGAGGCAGTGCATTACAAAAAATATGCTCAATTTTTGCAAAAGGCAAGAGTATGCTCATCAGCGTCTTAATTTGTTCGTCACTACACTCATCAACTCTACTCACCCCTGTAAATTGCGCTCTAAGAGCTGTCGTTTCCTCAGCAGTAAAATAACGCAGCGTTTCTCTACCTGAATGGATCTCCTCTAACAGCTCTTGCAGATCATCCTCATACACTTCTGCTGCACGAATAAAAAGCTCACTTGTCCGAGGCTTAAGAAGCGGCTCATCCCTTGTACGCTCATTTTCAGACATATTCATTTGGGTAGCGATGCGCTCCATGCGCTTTGCCCCAAATACTTTGCGAAAATACGCACAGGTTTTCGTTCCTGTATCTCGTACTACCCTATCATGTACTGTCCAAAATAGATGGTGCAGCGCCATGAACGGCCTTGCGATTACGGGATTATCGGATTCGATACTTGGCCGCCTTGTGCACAGCGTGCTTATCTCTTCAAGCTCTTTTTGTTGTATAGCTAGTGAATTCATATTGAACTCTTTACCTCCATTTTTACATTATTATTTTCATTATTAATTGGGCAAATACTGCCTCTTGCTTGATGTACCCGCACTTTTGCCTTGAGACAGCTACAAGAACAGGAAGCAAAGCAAGAAGCTAGAAGTGACTGACCAGACGAGAGAAGCCTTCTCAGCCTTTCCCAGCGTCTATCATGTATGGGTGATGTGTGTGCAAGCACTGCCTGCAGAAGTGGTGATTCTCCCTTATTATTCAATGTAAGCTGTACATGAGGCTCCATGGCTGTATAGCGAGGATGTGCCACTATAAATGCCTTGAGAAATTTCAGAGCTCCAAAGGGAAGTGAACATATCCATACGCAGCGACGATCTGGAAAGGCTTTGCGCATGCGCCCAATACGATCAATATCTGCCTGCACTGCAAACTGCCGCTCCTCACGAGGCCCTGGTGTCTGCACCTCACTCTTTTTTTCTTCAGATACCTTTACTTCAGGCTCCTTGTGTTCAGGCATCTCTAGCACCATATAATTTTCCAGTGGCTCTAAAAAATGCACCTGAACGCTCGCTCTATTAGCTTCTATGCCTGCTCCCAAATGTGTATCGCCCACGCCATCAACAAGATCATCTACTTCCAGATAATGCTCAATAGTAGGGATAACATTTGCATACTCCTCATACCCAAGTCGTCCTCTCCAGAGTTTCGCACTGTATATCTGATTAATTATATCCGAAACACCAGGTGCTACCACTGTAATAAGGCGATGGATACGATGAAAACAGGCATCGTGTTGCGCGTGAGCGCCTCCCAGGCTAATTCCAATGGCAGTGACCTTATGCCCAAATGTGGGGTCTTGTAAAATTGCGGCAGTTCTTTCGAAAGTAAGGCGTGGTCCAAGTGAGGCAATAGGGTGACGAAGGCCATCTGCAACAGAACGTATACCATCAGTTGCGCTCCAAGACAGCATCATATTTCGATACAGGATAAAATTGCCAATTTCGCGTGCACGCTCGCCTAAGGAGCGAATAAAGTACTTGTAGCTGCCTCCTCCATGCACCACTTCCTGGATGGCACAAAAACTGCCCTGTAAGCCCGCAAAGACCAATCCTGGGGGCATTTCCCGAAAGACGAGTTTCTTGGTAAGCTCCATAACCCAGCGCTTTTCAGAAAACGCATTGCGTCTAAGCTCCTCATACACGAACACACGCCTGCGCATACAGGCATACTGCTTGCCAGTATCGCCAGTAATCTGATCAAATCGCGGCACATTATGGAGGAAAATATGTTCTATTCTCTCAAAGGGGACAAGGATCTGATAGAGACTACTCAGCTGTGCTTGCGTACACTCTCGTACAGTGGCTCTTCCAGAAAATCCCGACCGGAGAGTGCGCGTTTCATCTTGCGTGTAGAAGCGCACACTCTGCCCAGAGCCATTGATCTCTTCTAACAGCTCTTCGAAGTCGAAATAGGTCACTTCGCTTGCATGTACAAACACCTTTTCCACATTGGCCTTTGTATACGTTTTGGAGGCAAGAACATGCTGTATTCGCTCCATACGCTTAGCGCCAAACACTTTCTGGAAGTAGGTGTATGTGGGAGTATCTTCTTGTGGGGGGCGCGCACAGCAGCACGAAAACCACCTACGGATCCATGAGAGGCGTGTTTCAATAGTAATGGCCCCATCATCTTGAATGTGAACTGTTTGATCATCATGGACCGATCGTAATTGATCGGCAATGCGTGTAAGCTGCGATGCTACTGTCATGGCTACTCCTTCCTCTTGTTCTCTTAACAAGAGCTTTTTGAAAAAAAGTTACAGTCATCATAAGCTGTGTCCGCTTTTTTTTGCCATAGAGAAGTAGAGTAGCGTCATGTGCGACTTTTCCTTCCGGAAAAGTGCACATGACGAAAAATAGTGCATGCGCAATGGAGGGTGACCGCTTAACCCATGGCGCGTTGCCCTGCACACGCATCAGGCCCAGTTCCCTCGCTGCATCGCAGCACCTATCTACACATAACATAGGATTGCATCTGTTATATGGAAAGGCAATGCCCTGTGAAGCTAGGGGAGGGAAGCCATGAATTGGTAGAAAACCAGGACGATAGCCCTGATAAAGGCCCGTAGGGCCGAAATATGTATAGCCCAGGGTGCGGGAGCCCTGAAGGGGCGACTAAACCCTGGGTGGCCGGCGACAGGCCTGGCCAAAAACAAAATATAGAGGCCTGTAGAGGCTGGCCGGAAATCTACCTTCCCTAAAAACCACATGGTTGACGCGATATTGTAGGGTCGATTCGATTTTTGGAATTTGCATATTTTGAGATTTCCGGCCAGCCTCGTAAGGCCGTCACAGGAAACCGGCATGATACAGTCATTAACCGATGTATTGATATATTTGTGTCGGCCTTTCAGGCCTCTATTATTTTGTTCTGTGGCCAGGCCGAAGGCCTGGCCACCCACCCAGGGCTTCGCCCTGGGCTATACATATTTCGGTCCTTCGGACCTTAGAAAAGGCCTTTTAAGATCGAAAGATGTATAGCCCAGTTCTCCCTAGCTGCACCTATTTACACATAACAGGGGATTGCATCTGTTATATGGAAGTGGGGACGCATAACTTATCTTGCTTCTAGTTGATATGGACCCCACCGCGGCAGCGGTGGAAGCTCCTTAGCCCCGCGTGGAGCGCGGCCGTAGCGCATGCGCTACGGCCGGCGGAACGTGGGGTTGAGAGAACGGTTAAAAAAACAGAGCTGCGGTAGCAGCGACACCCTATCCTTTGCAACAGGTGCTTTTCTAAGAAAAGCACCTGTGGGGCCTCAAGCACGTGTTTTTTAACTCGAACGACTCGAGCTTGAAGATGAGCTTGATGAAGGACTAGAAGAAGATGCTGACGAACTGGAATACCAAGATGAAAAGGAACCGGAAGAAGAATTTGAAGAGGAGCTTGAAGACGAAGATGAACTCGAACTAGAGGAGCTAGATGTCGAAGTTGCAGATGCATCAGTAATGGGAAATAACGTGCACATTATCACGAGACCTTGTATCATCTCTATTTTTTTGTTGCGATTTGCAGATGGCCACTCTTTTCTTGCTTCCTCCAACAAAATTGGGAACTGGTTAGCGGTACGACTCGTAGCAGTTATCATGTTTTGGTCATATATTTGTTTCCTCTCAGATTCTGACATAGCGCTAACCACGCGAATGCCATTTGTGAATAGAGAGAAACAAGCATCTAGAAATGGCGTAATTTCAGCATCGCTAGCCTGACATAGGTCTTGTAGGTCCCTGCCCATCATAATGAAGTCTTTTGGTATAAAGATTTGCCGCAGCTGTGGGAGCATTCCTTGATCTACTTTCGCAAGTAATCGAGCTAAGTATGGATACGTCATAGCAAACTGGGGTTTTCTAAAATCGAGTGTAGGTAGTGGCAGATATGCAATCTGGTCAAGCAAGGCAAGACACGCTTCTTCACTTCGTACATTCTCAAGTTCAGATACGACCCACGCAGGATCAGTAAGATATCCACTGACAATTGAAGTTACATCCCATGGCATGTGGGCAGACAGGGCGGGCCTCAGCGCTGATGGCAAATAAGAAGTTACTATGTTTGAAGATGATACACGTAAAGACGAACACGACGAAGAGCTAGAAAACTCCAATGCACTGGAACTAGAGCTGAAAGACGAAGATGAAGACGAACTCAAACTAGAGGAGTGCGTTGTTGTTGTTTCAGAAGAGTACGCAAGAGGATAGAAAGTACAAATCGTGCATAGATTCATCACCAACAATTCTCTGTCTCGTGCATTTAAGGAGGGATTTCTTAAACCTTCGAGCAGCGGTTGCAGCTGCTGGCTTTCTACATCCGCATCACTTATAGGACCCATAAAGTCACGCGTATCTAGCCCTCGATCTGTCATTTCGCCACCAACGCGGATGCCATTTGTGAATAACGAGCAGAGAGCGTCTATATTTTGTGTGCGTTCAACATCGCTAGGTCGCCCTAAAGATTCAAGGCGACTCATAGGCATCAAGATTTGCCTGAGGTGTTGTAAGCCACCTTGCGCGCGCAGAGTATGTACTTTCTGCAGCACCTGATTTATGAATGCGTGTGTTATTGCACACTGAAGCTTGCTAAAATCGAGTGTATGCACGGATAGGTTTGCAAGACGATCAAGAAGAGCAAGACATTCTTCCGGATTTCGTACAGTTTCGAGTTGGGTATTTACCAATACTTGATCGCGGGGATCGTATTGACAGACAATTGAAGTTGCAGCTTCAGGCAGATACGCTGCCAGGGTTGTCCTCAACCCAGATGGCACATAGGAACTTGATGATATCATATTATTTTTCTCCTTTATTGTTTTAACACGTCAACTTGGGAAAATATAATATCATGTGTGACTTTTCCTTTTGGAAAAGTCACACATGATGTGAAAATATTTCTCAATCGACCAGGCCAAGTATATATAAGGCAATTATTGGAAGCAAGATGTAAAGAAGCTTGTAACCACTTCAGATATTATGACCGCAAAATCCAACTGGATTTTGCGGCCATAAATTGTTACACTACTGCCTGCAATGCCGAGTTCGGCACAATGCGGCTGAAGAGATACTCAGGAGAGGTAAATCGACGGTAGTAACGCGAGAGCATATTGCATACTGTAGGGACATGCGGTGGGTTAGGGATAGCATTACGACGAAACTGTCTCATAAATGCAATGGCATCAAAAACATTGACACGTATATCGGCAAGTCTTTGCCCACTTTCTGCTGCTGCCATGAGATGCTTGCGCAAAACATATGTAGCAGCAGCAACTCCCGATCTGCCCACACCACCATGGCAATTGAAAGCCACAGTAGTTGCGGTATCTGGGTTTAGCTCCTCTATACGATCATGTAATCTTTCAAGGAGTGCATTATCAGGACAGGCTGAATAATCGCGCCAGGCTGTATAATGAATATGTGTGATCTGGGTTCCATCTGACAGTCGAAGCGTGCTTTCTATAAGTGTAGGGTCTTCATTACCATTGACTTCTCTTACACCACGTCCAATTTCTCTTTCAGAAATTTTTTCAATTGTTCTTCCATCACTAAATCTGACCTGGGAAAGAACATCATTATCCCAAAACTTAGCTGGCTCGCCTCTATTATCGGCAATCTCATGCATGGATACAAATACTCGACATCCTCGATTAATTAATGATTCAAAGTAATTCGTAACAGCTTCGATGTTGCGAGGAAGCGCTGCGATGGTAACTGGCTGTATTGCAGAGGTAACGGTATTTGCATTTGAGGGATCGGTAGGGTTATCGTATCGATGAATGGTTGCTGCTTTAAGCGCTTTAAGACAGCTGTTAGCTAATGCATGATTACTACTGGCAAGTTCTTGTTCTACTCGGTCCATATCGCGAAGAGGGCAGCTGAACCGTGCTAAAAGTGCAGGATCTGGCTGCATAGGCTCCGCCGTAAAGAGCCCAGCTAGTATCTTCGTAATACGCTCATCATTTATTTGCAATTCATGGAGTTTTCTACTAAAGTCACTTGCATGCTCTCTTAAGCATCCGAGACGTGTATATGCTCTATTTACCACATCTACAAACAGCCCCAAGTAACGAACCCTCTCCTCCCCACTCAAATTGACAAGACGAGACACCATGACGTCTTTGGGAACATCCCTGTCTGCTCTTGCATTATAATTACCTTCTAACAATACCCTCTCAAGTTCGAGGTTGCCTTCACACAAGGCGCGTACATAACATATTTTCATAAAATTAAAATTTATTTTGCTTACATTTAACTCTACCTATTTAATCCATCATGGATGTTTTATCATAAATAAAGATAGAATTCTAGCGTTAATTATACGGTTGCCGCTGCCGCTGTGACAGGTACTGCTTGCGTATTCCTTTCCCTCAGAAAGCCAGCAATACAATGGTAGGCAATGCTTTCTGGAAAAATTGTCACGTACCAACATTCACTATTTTCACGAAGTATATGGTCTTCACCCAAGCATTCGTCGGGTATTCTTCTAAATTCTTGGCGCATTCTTCCTTTCCAGTCAGTCATGTATTGCTCAGGATTATTTACAAATGCAGGATCATTTGCCACATTTAGAATGCATTGTTTCAATGCTTGCTCCTTATCTCTGCTGAAACGGTTGTTGTTAGGCGTAAGGCATCTAGCAAGACGAGAGGCTAACGGGAACCACCAATCGAGAGCGGTTTCATACTGAGTATAGGTTTTCTTCACTTTAGGATTATCTATCAGTGAGTCGGTCGGTGATCCGGCTCTTTCTACTATGGAATCTACAGCTTCTTGTAACTCCTCGCTAACACTCATTTCACGGCGAGCGTAGTCGTGAATTATATTCAAAACATACGGAGCAAACAAGCCCGTATTTGCAAGCTCAAGCCTTAAAAGACCATTGCCTGGAAGTACTTGCCTGCCTTGCCATGTACTGCTCGATGAACTACTCGAGCTCGAACTAGAAGAAGCTGATGATGAAGTTAATGATGATATGAGCGTCATATTTTACCTCTGTAAAAAATTAATAGACATATTATAAAAATTAAAAATATTATACCTGAAAACAAGTCAATTTGTCAACAGGGTGTTCTTTAATCAGCAATTCGGACTTCCTCAGGAAGTCCGGATTGCTGTCTGCACAAAATTACGCTTGGAATTATTACCGCATTTTCTGCTATACTGCGGGGCGGTGATTTTTTCCATTTTTCGGCCAAAATTCGATGATTTTGGCAGTGGGGAAAACCCTTTTGCAAATTCACCATAGTGGCCTGAAAGGCCACAATATGTATAGCCCAGGGCAACGCCCTGGGGGACAATTTGCAAAGGGTTTTCATCCAATGACAAAAGCGCGGATTTTTGGTCCACAAAAATGGAAAAAATCACCGCCCCGCAGTATAAACTATTGGATCAGGAAGTCGCAAAAAAATACGGAACTCTTACATCCTTTGTAGGATACAGCAAGTCACAGCATGCCGCAACAGAATCTAACACTATTATGTTTATAAATTTAACAAATTGTTTTTGGAGGTTACTATGAAGTGGCTTGGGTTATTTATGATATTTATGAATTTCGCAAATTGTTTTGGAGGCGTAAAGGCCGTTCTTTTCGACTGTGATGGAACACTGGTTGATAGTGAATATGCGCATTATATGGGATGGAAACAGGCTCTCAATGACTTGGGTAGTGATTTGATACTAGAGGATTATTATCAATATGCTGGCAAATCCGCAGAAACAAATGCCAAATTGCTTGCAGAAAAAATGGGCAGAAATTGTGCTGATGATCTTCTCAAAAGGAAAACAGAATATTATCGCGGTCTTTGTAAAACTGGGCTCCCACCGATTCAAAACACCATTGCCTTTCTTAAATCTCTGGCCTCTAAAAAGGACTCTTTAGGGATCAAGATAGGAGTGTGTTCGGCTTCAAGAAAAGAAGAAATTTTGTCTCATTTAAAACATCTTGAGATTGATCATCTATTTGATGTGGTGCTTTCTGGACAAGGAGACCTACATGAATATTCCGATCCAGAAGGTGTGAATAAGCCGAAGCCCTACATCTATTTACATGCTATGAAACTGCTTGGGGTCTCTCCCAGCGAAACTGTTGTCATTGAAGATAGTGCTTCAGGCGCCACAGCAGGGGTTAGTGCTGGTTGTTTTACAATCGCAGTTCCAAACAACTATACAAAACATCATGACTTCAGTCACACCCATTGGCAATTGGATTCATTTTCTGAGATCGAGGTTGCTGATTTTTTAAATAAGGTAGAAGAGAAGCAAAATTTGGCAAAAGGCTATCAAGCTGCCAGCAAAGATAAAACGCAGGGATAATAGCCTTACAAATTGGCAGCATCTATGCATATCTATACATATTTCTTGATTAATTACTAAATAATATGGTACAATTTTGTTATAATATAAAATTATTAGGAGTTATTTTATGACTATTACAACAGATTTTCATGGGTTTTTCCCGGTAGTAAACCATTATGAGCCGGACAACATGGTCATCTCTATGCAAGAGAGTAGACAAGAGGCGCCTCCTTTGCGAAACAATGATGTAGAGAAGCGACCCGAAGAGATAGCAAATCGCAAGATATCCTGTAAGAGACGAAGATCCATCTCAGATGCATCTCAGGCACCAGCGGCAAAAGATCGTAAGATTGATCCCCAAGCAATGCAGTCAGCAGAGTCATCTCCTATTGAAGACGAACACATGGAGCAGCAGACTCCAGAGGGCATAGGTACACCAGAGACTGTGCCTCAAGTTGCAGAACTCAACGATGCGCTTGATATTTGTTTAGCACTTGAGCGACTTGAACGACTTGCAGAACTCAACCTCATCACAAACAATGTAAGCAATCTCAATATTAGGTAATTAATTTAACGCGATGTGCGACTTTTTGCTGTTGTTGCCCTTCACCCTCGATTCGCGTAAAAAAACGTTACTGTTTCAAACTATTATTCGATAAAAAATCATGAATGGTTTTGCGCATCGTGTGGGCCATAATTTTGCAAGTGTCTATGTATGTTTCAATGACATGACTGTTCACCAAATACGAGCAGGTGTCATAGCCCCCCTGCCACGGTAGTGGCATACGTATCAGGCTAAGGCTGGAGTGGTGTCAACTTAAGGCAAACGCGTAACATATTATACTTCTAGTTGATATGGACCCCACCGCGGCAGCGATGGAATTCATTAGCCCCGCGTGGAGCGCGGCCGTAGCGCGTGCGCTACGCCGGCGCAACGTGGGGTTGGGCAGCGGTTAAAAAACAGAGCTGCGGCAGCAGCGAAACCCATTTGTGTTGACATATTTAACGTACATATTGTTGTTACAGATACAATTCTGTTTCGCTGCTACCGCAGCTCTGTTTTTATTGATGCCTCATAAACCCCACGTTCCGCTCGGCACGCGCGCGATGCGCGCAGCCTTCACTGCACGCGGGGCTAGAGCCGCATTTCGCCACTACCGTGGCTCGGTTCTGATTGGTTACAAGTCTCTTTAAGTTGACACCACTCCAGCCTTAACCGAATGCGTATGCCACTACAGCGCATAAGTCGTATATCGCGTTAAATGTATGTGCGCTATTTTCGTCATGTGCATTTTTTTCTGAAAGAAAAATGCATATGACGAATAAGTTACTTTACTCAACCGTCACAGACTTAGCAAGATTGCGTGGCTTATCAATTTCTGCGCCTCGCTCGAGAGCAACAAAGTACGCAAACAGCTGGCACGCTACACTGTAGGTGATTGGCGCAAGTTCATCAAGTGTTTTTGGAATGACAATGATATCATCAGCAATGTCTTTAAGCGCTCCATGCCCAGCGTCGGTAATGGCAATAATTTTGCCGTGGCGAGCTTTCACTTCCATCAGGTTACTGAGCAGCTTATCGTAGGTTACCTTATCCCCCGCAAGCGCTATGGTAGGGCATGTTTCATTGATAAGCGCAATAGGGCCATGCTTGAGCTCGCCTGCAGGGTAGCCATTGGCATTGACATAGGCAATTTCCTTAAGCTTTAATGCCCCTTCCAAACTTGTGGGATACATATATCTTCTACCAAGGAAGAAAAAGTCATTGTATTGACTGTATTTCTTGGCAATAGTATGAATGGCATCCGCATGCCCCAGTATTTCATCGATTTGATCGGGTAGCTCATGCATAGCATGAAGAAAGCTATGCCCCTCGTTCTTGCTCATGTGTCTCAGACGCGCCATGAGGAGCGTAAATAACGTAAGCACCACAAGCTGACTGGTAAAGGCTTTGGTAGAGCAAACACCAATTTCTGGCCCAGCACGCAAAAAGAGACAGCTTGCGGCCTCTCGCGCTAGCGTCGAGCCCTGTACATTGCAGAGTGCAACAACATAAGCCCCTTTTGCTTTCACCTCGCGCACCGCAGCTATAGTATCTGCAGTCTCACCCGATTGCGAAATAGCAATCACAAGCGTGCCGCCCTCAACTATAGGGTTTTTATAGCGAAACTCCGACGAAATCTCAACATCTGTCGGGATACGTGCCACATCTTCGAGTAAATATTTTGCCACATAGCCTGCATGCCATGACGTGCCGCACGCGATGATAAGGACCCGCTTGATAGTAAGAAGCTCATTTGCAGTGAGGTGGAGCTCCTCGAAAGCCACTGTCCCATACTCTTCAGAGGCGCGCGAGAATAGAGCATTCTTTACGGTTTGTGCCTGCTCAAAAATTTCTTTTAATGTAAAGTGCTGGAAATCGCCTTTGCTGACAGTGCCTATATCATGTAAGAGAGCGTCTGTTTTTTTCGAAATCTGAGCTTGTGTAGCATCAAAAACCTGCGTCTCGTCGGCCTTTATAAGGGCAACTTCGCCATCTTCGAGATAGATGACCTCACGTGTATGATGGGCAAGAGCGTTGGGATCAGAGGAGAGGAATGTCTCATGCGCACCCACACCAATCACCAGAGGACAGCCCGCTGCCGCTGTTACAATCTGATCAGGATGGTTTTTATGGAGCACTGCAATAGCGTAAGAGCCGTGTAAAAGCAGCACTGCCTGCTGCACAGCACGCAAGAAATTGCCTTCATAAATACGAGCAATAAGCTGCGCAATCACTTCCGTATCCGTCTCGGTATGAAAATGGACGCCCTCTTCTTTGAGTTTGTTTCGCAGTTCGGTGTAATTTTCAATAATGCCATTATGCACTACAGCAACGGCTCCGGTTTCATCAAGATGAGGATGTGCATTTTCGCGAGTCACTTTGCCATGCGTTGCCCATCTGGTGTGGGCGATAACAGCATGGGAAGTCAAGCCATCTACTACGGCCTCTAAAACGCCAATTTTGCCTACTTCCTTAACGCAGTCAATGCCGTTATCAACAATACAGCCAATTCCTGCGGAATCATAACCTCGATATTCGAGACGTTTTAATCCATCAATTGCAATCTTGACCCCATTTCGAGGGCCAATATATCCATAAATACCACACATATTATTCTCCTTATATATACCATACACGGTAACATAATGTTTTTTGATTTGTCAACTGTGATTTAGATTTTTTTCCGTCATGTGCAATTTTCCATAAGGAAAATTCGCGCATGACGGAAAAATTTCTCAGGTAGCGTGAAAAACAAAGAAGGTCTAGAATGCGAATATGTCTACTGCATACAAAAATGTTGCTATTAACCCATCACTGCCTCAGGCTTTTATAAAACGCCGTCTACACTCTTTTACAGGGCTGTTTTTGGTTCTGTTTTTGATACTGCATCTTTTTACTAACTCCACAGCAGCGCTCTTTTTCTTCGACGAAAATACAGCCTTTATACGTGCCGCTAATTTTTTGGAATATATGCCCTACCTTCCTTTTATAGAACTCACTCTCCTTGCCCTACCTATTGCTATCCATGGGGTGTGGGGCATTCAGTATCTTTTTCAAATGAAGGCCAATTCGCGACTTAGTAGTGGCATCACAGCCTCTCTTCCAGAGCTCCCACGAAATCGCGCCTACACATGGCAGCGCATCACTTCCGTTATCGTCCTCATAGGCATTATCGCACACGTCGTCCATATGCGGTTTTTGCGCCACCCAGAGCCTGTGCACACCACACATGGTATTGAGTACGGCATACAGATAGTGCAAGACCCTCATCTCGAAACCCTAAGCGCACAGCTTGGCGTTACCCTCCACGAAACACCGAGCGGTGCGATAGTTGCCTCTAGCCCCTCATTCGGCGCTGTCACACTCGTCGCCCTCACTTCAGCCTTTCAATCTATATGGTGTTGTGTTTTATATACAATCTTTGTGTGTGCGACGCTGTTTCATGCTATGAACGGCACATGGACAGCAGCCATTACATGGGGACTCTCACTTACAGAGCGCTCACGTGTGCTTGTGCGCGGCGCTACCAACGTAGGCCTTATCATTTTGCTCTTATTTGGTCTGATGTCTATTTGGGGGGTCGGCTAAGATGAAAAATGAGGTCATTATCGTTGGAGGCGGCCTTGCAGGGCTCTCTGCGGCTATGAAATGCGCCGAGCTCGGGATCCATGTACATCTCGTCTCGCTTACTGCTGTTAGGCGCTCCCATTCCGTATGTGCCCAGGGAGGCATCAATGCTGCCTTTAACTCGAAAGGAGAGGGAGACAGTCCCCTCATACATGCCTATGAGACCATTAAAGGGGGCGATTTTCTTGCAGACCAGCCTGCTCCACTCGAGATGTGTCTGGCAGCGCCGAAAATCATCCATATGATGGAGCGCCTCGGTTGCCCCTTTAATAGAACTGAAGAGGGTAATATTGATGTACGGCGCTTTGGCGGCAGCCTTCACCATAGAACTGTCTTTTGTGGCACTTCCACGGGCCAGCAACTCCTCTACACCCTTGATGAACAAGTCCGCCGCCACGAAACCAAAGGCCTAGTGAAAAAGTATGAGCGTCACGACTTTTTACGACTCGTGCTCGATAATGAAGGGCGCGCTCGAGGCATTGTGCTCTACGATACCTTTAATGGAAAAATCGACACCCTCAAAGCAAACTGCGTCATCATGGCAACGGGAGGACTGGGGGCGCTCTTTCGCAAGTCAACTAATTCCATCGTCTGTACAGGTGCTGCAAGCGCACGCCTCTACATGCAGGGTGTGCAGTACGCCAATGGAGAGTTCATTCAAATCCACCCCACAGCAATCCCAGGAGAAGATAAAAATCGCCTTATTTCCGAATCAGCACGAGGTGAAGGTGGGAGGATTTGGGTATATGGCGATAGCTCAAAGACGCTCGCAACACCAACTGGGGAGCACATCCAGTGCGGCAAGACGGGGCAGCCTTGGTATTTTCTCGAAGAGCTCTACCCTGCCTACGGCAATCTTGTACCTCGAGATATTGCCGCTCGTGAGATGCTACGTATTATTGAAATGGGCCTTGGTATTGATGGCAAGGCAGAAATTTACTTAGATGTCTCGCACCTGCCAAAAGAAATTCTCCACCGTATGCAGTCCATTTTGGATATGTATGAGAAATTTACAGGGGTCGACCCAGCAAAGCTGCCCATGCGCATTTTTCCCGCCGTGCACTACACCATGGGCGGCGCCTGGGTGGACTTTCCTGCAGCAAGTGATGCAGACCGGCAAAAGCGGTTTCGCCAAATGAGCAGCATCCCCGGCTGCTTTGTTATTGGCGAGGCAGATGGTGCCTACCATGGCGCGACAAGGCTGGGGGCCAATTCGCTCCTCTCCTGCCTCTTTGCGGGCTGTATCTCTGCCCCTGAAGTAGAGCGCTATATCGAAGGCCTGCCTTCTGATTACAGTAGCCTACCCTCACAAATATTTGAAGAGGCCATTGCCATAGAAGAAGCAAAAAGAGCGCAGATTTTTGCAAAAAAGGGACAAGAAAACATATACCTTTTGCATGATGAGCTTGCTGACTTACTCATCACCCATGTTACCGTAAAACGAAACAATGCAGATCTTCTAAAAACCATGCACAAAATTAAAGAAATCCGGGAGCGCCAAAAACAGGCACCCCTTACAGATACCTCTCGCTTTGCAAACCAAAACTACCTCTTTCATAACCAATTTGACGCAATGATAGAACTTGCCCTTGTCATCACCAAAGGCGCTCTTCTTCGCAATGAATCTCGTGGAGCTCACTATAAAGAAGAATACCCCGAAAGAAATGATAAAAAATTTTTAAAAACAACCATTGCGCAGTATGCGCCTGACGAGCCTGTGATTTCTTATAAAGCGGTGGACACACGGCATCTAAAACCCACTTTGAGAAACTACACCAATGTTGAAAAGTCGGTGCCTCATTTTGAGCATGTACCTACAGAAGTATGCAAAAATATATTTTAAAAATTTGGCGTGGTACGCCTGGCTCTCAGTACTGGGAAGAATTTGAGCTTGAGCGGAAGCAGGGAAGCAATGTTATCTCTGCCCTCTTCGAGATACAGCGCAGGCCTATTACCAAAGAAGGCAAAAGCGTCGCTCCAGTGGTATGGGATGCAAACTGTTTAGAAGAGGTATGTGGATCGTGCTCTCTTCTTATCAATGGCAAGCCCAGGCAGGCCTGCACCGCACTTATTGAGCAGATTATTGAAGCCACAGGCTCGAGTACCATTACCCTTGCTCCACTTTCTAAATTCCCTTTAGTGCGCGACCTTATTGTCGATCGCTCCTCCATGTTCGAAAACCTGAAAAAAGTGGCTGCGTGGGTAGCTGCCGATGATAGCCGCGATATTGGTCCCTATCCAAAAATTTCACAGCAGCAGCAAGAGGTGATGTATTCCTTAGCACAGTGCATGACATGCGGCTGCTGTCTCGAAGCCTGTCCACAGGTAAGTGAGCGCTCGACCTTTATGGGCCCTGCCGTCATTGGCCAGGTGCGTCTTTTTAACATCCATCCCACCGGAGCCCTACAAAAAAGTGACCGGCTCCACACCCTCATGCAAGAAGGAGGCATCAGCGGCTGCGGCAATGCCCAAAATTGTGTGGTGGTCTGTCCCAAAAAAGTCCCTCTTACCGATGCCATAGCCGCTATCGGCAGAGATACTACCATCCAGGCCATAAAAGATTTGTTTAGCCTGCCGGAGAGATGATATCCCAGTGGTGTAGAGGGCTCCTGCGGAGCCCTCTACACCACTGGGATATTAATTTGCGCCTGCGCTTTTTTTCATGATATGATATACTGCCTGTCAACATATGCTATCTATATTCACAAAATCTTGTTTGTTTTGCGATTATTAGGTAGCCACCCAAAGAGGATATATTGTTATGAATCCAGTTACGATGGATTGCAATCTTATGCCGGATCTAGGATGTATGCCTGATCCAGTATTATCAAGTTTAAGTAGCTCGAGTATAAGTAGCTGGAGCGCAAGTAACTCAAGTACAAGTAGCTTGAGTACAAGTAGTTTAAGCTCAAGCTCCTCAATAGCAGCTAGCGTATCTTCAGCCCTGTCATCATTACAAGCAACGATGTCCTCGCCTCACCCAATACGTAACGAAATTTTTACAAATGTAAGTAATTGCCATAGATTCCCGCCTAGTGTGAATTCTATAATCGTTGCCTATGCCGTCCATGACCCCATTTCGGCAATTCTACACACCGTACGCAGAGAAAACAGAGACTTCAATCAAGCGGAAATTGACTTCCTGAGGATACATGGTCCTCGAGCACAATCCCTTGACCTGCGTTTCACCTTACAGGACACACCTTCCTTACAGGGCACACCTTCCTTACCGTATCCCGAAAACAGATATCCAATTGTTACATTTATCAGCTCAGCTCTTAACTCCCTGTCTAACGTTATAGAAATCGATGCCTCTGGAACACTGTTTGCCCTCTTCGAACGCGGCATCTGTGATTTTCAAGAATTAAACACATTAATAGTAGATAATGGTATATGTTGTTTGCGTTGTCTGCGTGAGTTTAGAGCATTACAATTTCTTTCGTTGAAAAATGCCATAATTTTCGTTGACGGGCCTGTTTGTAATATTCGTACAATTGCTGAACTGCGTACAATCCTTGAACAAGCATTTCCTCAACTACGGCAATGTGAGCTGCAAGGCGTTATGCTTGCGATGGCTGGTGGCGAATGGAGCGATTCCTTTTTTGATACTGGTGATGTAGCCGCGCCTAATAGCTATGCATACCTCAAACCTGGTCTCTGCCGCGCTCTTGTGTAGCTGCTTTATTCATTCTACTGCCCCCGAGTTTACGAGGGGGTAGTAGAATGAATCCCGTAATACCCAATAAGCTCAGCGGCAAGAACAGTATCTCGCCCCTGCAACCGCTCATACACCTTGAGCCCCTTCCCATTACAGCCTTGTTGAAAATGCAGCTTGCCGAGCTCTAAGAGTATGTGAGGGCTATCAGGCTTGAGCTGCAAGAGCGTTTCGTATTCGCAGAGCTGTTCTTGGTATAAACCAAGGTCTCGATAACATGCAGCAAGTGACTCTCGTGCCCACAGCTCTTGTGGGGCATATTCGGTGACGATTTTAAGCTCTTCTAAAGCCCCCTGAATGGCATTTTTCCTCTTTTGTTCGTATGTCTGTAGCATACGTGTTGAAGGCAGAAAAGAGTGTAGTACATATCGCTCTTGCACTAGACTTACAGAGTCAGCATAGAACGCTGCAAGGCGCTTATAGGTATGTGCAAGAGCGGCATGTGCCTCAGCATGAGTTGGGCTCTTACGTATACACGACAGGCGTGCCGCAAGGGCTTCTAACAAAAAAAGCTCCCGAACTGCATATACATCTGGCCAATGCAGATAGGCGCTTAATCGCTGCGTAAGCGGGGACTGAGCAAGCGGGGTTTTATTATAAAAAGTTTTCTCAATGTCTTTCAAGGCATCAGCTATACCAAATGCCGTATCGACAATAGCCGAACTTCTCTCTAAGATGGCATTTTTGAGTTGTATAAATTCTTCATTCTTTTGCTCCTGAAAATAGAGCCTAAGAAGAGCGTACATCAAGCACGTAAAGAAAATAGAGCCTACAGCTATGCCAATACAGTGAAATGCAATAAGAGGATGGAGAAAAAGAGCTAAAAAGAGGAGCTCAACAACAACGAGTCCTATAAATAAGAAATGAAAAAAAAGGTATTTACGAGAAATCGCTTGAAAACGACGTATTGCAAATCCAGAGTCTTGAAACCCAAAATTTTGAGTCTGTGCAAGTGATGCTATCATATTTGAATCGCTTTCTTTTTCAACTCTTCAAGGTAAAATAGGAGTAATCCACTCGCCACAATCGAAAAGGATACCCAAAAGCTCATGTTCGTTACCTCTCCATGAACCAAATAGCCAAAAAACACGGTAAAAAGTGGCGTGGTTAACCCTGCAAAGGACATAAATGTTGCTGAAAAGGTCTTCAGTAAGTGCCCATATAGGTTATAGCAGATACAATTCGAAATAGCAATTAAAAAGAAGGTGCATCCCACAAAAGGCCACACATCGGTCACAGGAATCGGTGTCCACTCTTCTACTATCAAAGAATGGCTGAGCGCAAGCACCCCTCCAAAAAGCATCGAATACCCATTGGCAGTGATAGGACTATAGCCATTTTCTTGCACGAGCTGCTTGAGCACCATCCAGCCATATACCCCAGAAATGGCCGCCACCACAACCGCCAGTTCTGCCCGTGAAAATACCCACAGGCTACCCGCTGCTTCTTCAAGACTTGTATGACTGAGAAGCACCGGCAAAAGACCACAAAAGCCAACTGCAAGACCTATCCATTTCTTATAGTGTAGTTTTTCTTTGAAAAAAAGGAAAGAAAGCAAGGCTGCCACAAAAGGCGACAGGCTATAGATAAAACAAGTTTTAAAAGAAGTTAAGTGCTTGAGCCCCCAAAACTCCGATGTATTGGTGATGTAAATATTAAAAAAGGCAAGGCTGCAAAGCCTTAGTATTGTCCCCTTTTTAATGATCAGTTCTTTTCTACATCGAAGGGCCTGAAATCCCAACATAAGGATTCCAGCAATGGCCATTCTCGTCCCAACCAAAAAATAGGGCTCTGCACAAAAAAGACTTTGCTTTGAAATCGTGAAGATGCTCGCAAATAATGCGTATAATAAAATAACCAGCCAAAACATTGTGCATTATATTATGGTTCAGATTGAGTAGGACGTTTTCCTACAAGCGCCATAAACATCTCATACTGCTGATCTGCCCGTCTTGCTTGTTGATCCATTCTCAGTGCCTGTTGTTGTATCTGTTGGTCTATCCTATGTGCTTGCTGATCGATCCTTTGCGCTTGCTGATCGATCTTTTGATCTTGTCGATCTCTTTCTTGCCATATTGCTGCCGTCTCCTCTCGTGTTTCTTGCCTCCACACAGATACTTCTTGGCGCAGCGCTGTAGACTCTGCTTTTATTTCGTCGCGTAGCGCTGCAGATTCTGCTTTCATTTCACTGCGCAGCGCTACAGAGTCTGCTTTCATTTCGTTTTTCCAGTCTTTGATTTCTCGGCGAATAAATCCTAAAAATGCCAATGTCGGTAGAATCAGCATTGACATTACCACTGCAAGTATTGCATCCCATGATACGGTTATCGCTTCCATAATCTTCTCCTTAATTGTCTTACATCATACCTGTTTTTACTTTTTTATGCACGGTTTTTTTAGCATCGCTCCATTTATCCCATGACATGAATTCGTCCTCTTGCTATACTTATGCTCTCATAATCTTATGTCTCATAATTAAGGATTTTACACGATGCAAAAACAAAAAATATTGCTTATAGAAGATGAAGAAGACATTGCTGCCCTAATTAAATTACAAGCAGAGATGGCTGGCTATGCATTTTCCGTAGCGTATGATGGATTAAATGGCTATGAAACTCTTCAAAAACAGCCGCCAGATCTTCTCATCTTAGATCTTATGATACCCGGACAAAATGGGCTCGATGTCTGCCGCAAAGTCAAAGCGAATGATGCATTAAAGCATATTCCTATTATTATGATTTCAGCAAAAAGCGAAGAGACAGACGTGGTGTTAGGCCTTGAGCTTGGTGCTGATGATTACGTGACAAAACCCTTTTCCCCACGCGTCCTCATGTCTCGTATAAAAGCAGTCCTGAGACGTAATAATGAGGATGAACCAGATGAAAAGCGTATTGAGTTTGGCGAATATTCCATAGAATTAGAAACCTACATTGTAAAGAAGAAAAACAAGACCATTAACCTAACTCTTTCAGAATTTGGCATTTTGCGCCGCCTCGCCATCTGTCCTGGGAAAGTGTTTACCAGAAACCAACTCCTGGATGATCTTCAGGGCGATAATACCTTTGTCGTGGATAGAAATATTGATGTGCATATAGCAGCCCTCAGAAAAAAGCTTGGACCACATTTTGACTTTATTGAAACCGTTCGAGGAGTAGGCTACCGATTCAAGCGTGATGACTAGTGCTGTGTCATGTGCGAATTTTTCTATCGAAAAATTGCACATGACAAAAATATTTTTCCGAATCTAGGGAATTAGTAGAACTACCGAATTTCCGTGTCCGCGTCCAAATAGCCCTGGTGTCAATACTCACGTAAGCATCATCTGAGGCCTGAGGAACAATTAATCTTTCCTGAAAATATTTCCGCCATGTGCGCTTTTCCGTAAGGAAAAGTCGCATATGGCGTGGTTTTTGGCTAAAATCACCCCCATAAATTAGCCAAGAATTGGCGAAAATCACCCCCATAAATTAGCCAATCTTGTATACTGAAGGCATGAAACGAGCTATAGAAACAGAGCTAAAAAAATGGAAAGAGGACCCTCTGCGCTGCCCTATTATTCTGCGTGGGGCAAGGCAAGTAGGCAAAAGCTTTATTAACGATCTTTAATAGCCTCAATACGCTGCGGATCGAGTACAATGCAGAGCGTCTTAGAAGTACGCACTGTCACCTTCCCTGGAGGCATTTTTTTCATTCGCGAGACCTCGCGTCTTTCACACAGAATCACCTCATGCTTTTTTTGCAACTGCGAGCGCTCTTTACTGAAATATATAGCTAAGTGAGCCGCATCTGCAATAGTTTCTGGATCGATTTGCATGTTCTTTTGCTTTTTTATGAGTACATGAGAGCCTGCTGTGCCATGGATATGCAGCCACAGATCATCGCCATGTCCCATCTTAAATGTAACAAAATCGTTGCCCTCAGCACTCTTTCCCACATAGATAGTGTGATGTGAGGCTGAATAAAACACATGGTAGGCAAGTGGCTGCTTTTGACTCACCTTTGAAGCGTTTGGTTTTTGTTGTACGAGCTGATGCTCCCTTTGTAAAGACTCGAGTGCCTCAAGCGTATCTGTAGACTCTATTTGGGTGAGTACCTTTTCCCACTTACCCTCTTCATCATGGAGATGCTGCACAATCTTTTGTAGTGGCAGAATGGCTTTTTTTTGTTTTTTTGCTGTAGTGTAGAGTGCTTTGAGCTGTGTGTCAAGAGGCACTAAAGGCTCAAGCGGAATTTCCACTAAAGCTCCCTCTTTTTCCCAATCAGGAATCGTAATTGAGCTCATACCTTCTTGGAGCATGTAGAAATGCGCTTTGAGAAGGTCTGCAAGATGCTGAGTGCCTTGCCAATTTTGAGCCTCTTCAAGACTTTGCTGTTTTTCTTGTATCCCCTTTCGAAGCCGCTTGAGCTTCTTTTTAACCGCTATTCGACTTCGCTTTTTCTCTTCGCTAATATCCTTGGTGTTCGTATGGGCGCCCTCCATCCCAATATGGATATCTCTCTCCGTTTTCATCGTGATCTTCTCGCCAAATCTTTCTTCGAAAATTTTGTTCTTGCTCGACTCGTTTTGCATACTCCTGAGCGACACCCTCTTTGAGTGCTTTGCAGCCGCCCGTATGGCAGCGTAAACAAAAGGTACAAAACCCATACTGTTGCAAGGACCTCGTAAAGGGGCTTACTTTTTCTACTCCTTCACCTTTTATGATCCAGACACACATTAAAATAAATAATTTATAAACTAAGAGCTTGAACCGCTTCCTCATAGGTTTCCCGATATTCCTTACATGCAAAATTATTATGGCAATCTACGGTGATATAATTCAAAGTCCCTTTGGTCATATCTGCGAGCGCAATGGAGTCGTCGTTGTCCATATTCTCCTGATAACAATAGAGTACTATTTGGAGATCTTCTAAAGCAAAGGGAGGATGTTTTAAAAATTGCTTTATTTTGCTGCTGTGGCTTACGTTCTGCATAAACTCCTTTGCCGTTGCAACGAGTATTTTTCGCGCATCTTCTTTGCATATCTCTTTGCACATCTCTAAATGCATCGAGATGGTACCTATAAGACCTTGAGACAGCACGCTCTCTTTTTGCAATCGAACAACAGCATACTTCTTTTTAATACTCTTTACTGTTTTATCGATAATTTCGTCAATAAGCGCATCTCCCTCACTATAGGCATCATCATCTATCGCCTCTTCATCACTCTGGCGCAACACCCCAAAAAATTGCCCACGTGCCTTTGGAGCCTCTTGTACGGCAGCATTTAGAGCGTAAAAGGTGCTCATTACAAACAGAAGTATTTTTATGATAGTCATAGCCAACTCTCCACATTCATGTGGTACCATCGTAGCCTAATATACCTTTAAAGGAAAGTATTCTCTACAAAAAACGATTGATTCAGGACAGTTTTATATCATATACTGTACTCGTGTTCTCGCTTGCGAGAACACGAGTACAATATATGACATACCTAGACAACAACACAGCAACAAAACCCTCTCAAACGGTTATCTTAGCCATGATGCCCTACTTTGAGGAGCATTATGCTAGCCCCTCTTGCCCACATGCGATGGGGCAAGAACTATTGCGACCTATCGAAAAGGCTCTACACGCTATATACCACCTCGCCGGTGCCAAAGAGGATGATTTGTTTGTATTTACATCATCATATAGTGAATCAATAACACAAGTCATTCACTCTGTGTATGAACAAGTGGCGCGGCAAACAGGCAAAACCCATTTTATCACATCCACTATAGGGGACGCGGCAACGATTTATGCACTTTCAAAATTAGAAGAAGAGGGCTGCGCCCTTCAAATGGCCAAAGTGTCAAAAGAGGGGTATGTGCCACTAGACAGCATCATCGAGGCAATTACTCCTCGCACCTGCCTCATCTCTCTTCCCCTAGCATCTGCCCTCACAGGTGTTATACAGCCCGTATATGATATCGCTGCACTTTGTAAAGAGCGGGGGATTCTTCTGCACATTGATGTCACCCATGCACTTGGCAAACTTCTTGTCGACTTTGCCGAGCTTGGTGCCGATTATCTTACCTTCAATGGTGAACAGCTGCATGCCCCTAAGGGCACTGGCGGCCTTTTTGCACGAAAAGGGACACCGCTTATCCCTCTCATAGCAGGTGATGGGCAAGAGACGCGCTTTCGCGGTGGCCCTATAAACGTACCTCTCGAAATTGCGCTGGGACAAGCGTGTATAGAAGCAGAGCAAAGTAGCACCCTCTATTGTAGTGAAGTAGCACGCCTGCGTGACCTCTTTGAAGAGCGTATTATCCAGCAATGTCCCGAAGCGAGCGTGTTATTCAAAGAAAGCGAGCGGCTGCCGACCACTTCAGCCATTGCCTTTTATGGCATACGAAGCGAAGCACTCCTCTATGCCCTGAGCAAAAAAGGGGTCTTTGCCACCATGGGCGGCGGCTGCGAGCAGCATATTGAACGCGTCGTAGAAGCTTCAGGTATCGATCATATCATCGCCTCATGTACACTCTCCTTCAGTCTTTCAAAGTTTACAACCGAGCACGATATTGAAAAAGCTGCTACAATTATAGGCGAGGCCATAGTACGCCTACGAAAATTATCAAAAACGTTATTATGAACACAATATATCGCCCCTTTCCCTGGACTGAGTACAGCAAAAAAGTGCAGCTCCGGATAGATACGCCTTACTGCGTCGGCACCTTTACTAAAGAGGATGCAATAGAGCGCTCTCTTGAATTTGCGCAAGGTGTTGAAGGAGGGGTCTATGATGGCAATAAAGTGGTCCTCTACTGGCTTATCGATCCAGAAGATGGCGTCATCATCGATGCACGCTTTCAAGCCTTCGGCAATACTGCGCTCATTGCGGCAGCAGAGATTGCCTGCGAGCTTGTGATTGGCAAGAACTACGATCAAGCCCATCGCATTACTGCAGACCTCATCGATAAGCATGTGCGCGATAAAAATGATATCCCAGCATTTCCTCAAACAGTATATCCACACTTGAATATGGTCGTCGATGCAATTGAAGCCGCAAGCATGCAGTGTGGGCATATTCCCTTAGCGCATGGCTACGTCGCGCCACCTGTGATGGGTCATGAAATCCAGGCAATTGAGGGAGGGTATCCTGGGTTTTTAGAACTGGCTACAAAACAGCAGCTTGCACTTCTTGAAGAGGTCATTGCCTCTGATATCAGGCCCTATATAGAGCTCGATGCCGGCGGGATCGAAGTGCTCAATATCACGAAAAATGGAGAAGTAAGCATTGCGTATCAGGGCAGCTGCACCTCTTGTCATTCAGCGACGGGGGCAACTCTTTCGTATATTCAACACGTACTGCGCGCTAAGCTGCACCCTGATCTTGTTGTGGTGCCTGAATTATAACGTCATGCTGAAAATATGCATTCTTGTAGCGCTTGTATGGGGCATCTATTATCTTATCCAAAAGAAACACAGACCCACTTTACTCTATTCTGCCGCCCCATTTTTGCAAAAATATACCACCCTAAAAACTCTCCTCCACGGCCTTATACTCCCATTTTTTTTGGCTGCACTGTTTTTCTTTGGTCTTGCCTGGCTACACCCTGAATATGCGTCCTCTCTCTCTATAAAGCCGGAGCTGTCTCGTCAAGGCGTTGCACTCTATATTCTCATTGATGAATCAGGTTCTATGCAGGAAGAAGTAGTAGTCGAAGGCGGCGGCCATGAGGCAAAAATCACCTGGGTAAAACAAGTTGCAAAAAAAATTATTGAAGAGCGAAAAAATGACTTGATTGGATTAGTCAAATTTGCTCGCATACCAGAGATCGTCTGCCCTCTTACCATCGATCGTCAGGAGCTTCTTTCAAAACTTGTCTCTATTACCATCGTGCCCTCGGATGATCTTGAAGGAACTGCTATCGGATATGCTCTTTTAAAAACAGTAAATCTCATTCTCTCGGCAAAGCACTATGCCGAACTACAACGTGAGCTGCATAAACCAGTATACACAATAGAGAGCCAAGCCATTATTATTCTTACTGACGGCCTACAAAGCCCTCATCCCGATGATCTACATGACCGTTTCCGCAGTATTCGACCGCAGCAAGCAGCAGACTTTGCAGCTGTAAATCATGTGCCTATTTTTTTTATTGGTGTTGATCCTGTTATCCTCGAGTCCCAGTTTATCCGTGAAGTGCAAGAGATTAAAGATGCAGTTACGCACACAGGGGGCGCTTTTTTTGTAAGCGATACTCTCAGCCCACTACCAAAAATATACGAAAAACTAGATACTCTTAAAAAAAGCACACTGGCACCAGAAATAGCCACAGAAAATCCACCTACAACTAATCTACAGCCTCTTTTCATTATTATAGGGCTTGTTTTTCTGTTTGGTGGCTGCCTTTTAGAAACCCTATTTGCAAGATCATGTCCATAATGATAGCTGTAATATATTATCAAGTACCAGAGATTGGGCTGTGGGTATATGGAGCACCCATCATACTCTTCATGTACTCACTTCTTTTTAAAGCCAAAAAGCGCGCGCTCCAGGCAATGTATGCTCAAGAAAACCAACCTTTTGGTCTGATACCAAGACAAAAAAGATTTTTTTGGCTATATGCCCTCTCGCTAGCGCTCAGCTTTATATTTGCGGTGATTGCCTTGATGCAGCCAACTACTGCAAAACCGCAGCATCAGGAAGCAGCGTCCAACACAGTGTCAACGCTACACTTCGATGAAATTGCCTTTCTGATTGATGTTTCTGCATCCATGAGCGCAGCAGATACTAAAGACCACACAGCCCGCCTTGAAGTTGCAAAAAATATTGCAAAAGACATTACAGATCAGTTGGGCGGCATATACGTCTCGCTGTATGCTTTTGCAGGAGATACTGTATGTAAAGTGCCTGCGACCACAGATCTTTTGTCCCTCCATTTTGCCCTCTCATTTCTTGCAATCAATGACACAAAAAAGACAGGCACTGATATTGCCGCGCTCATGCAAACTATGAAGCAGCGATACATAGATAGTCCCATGCAGAAAAAGCCCCTTTTTGTATTTTTTAGTGATGGTGAAGACACCGTCAATACCGAAAAAGATATTCTCGATAACGTAGCGCCATTTTATAAAGCCTCTATGCCTTGGTTTACCATAGGTATCGGCACTCAAGAGGGGGCTACGGTGCCTAATGTCTTGTATGAAGGCAAGCCCGTTATAAGCCACGAAAATCCCCAGCTTCTTGCCGAAATTGCCAACACAAGCGGTGGAAATAGCTATTTTGCGCAGCATCTGAACTCTTTTCAAGTGATAGGCGATCTACTAGCTCGCGCGGGAATGAATAAAGCGGTGCAGCCACCACCGGCAGCGACATCCCTTGCAGACTATCCCCTTGCGGCCTGTCTCTTTTTTCTGATTATTGCCCTACTCCTTCCAGAGAGTCTGGAGAGTTATGCAAAGAAGACAAGCCTAGGACTTCTCCTCGTGTGTGGCACCCTCTATGGAGATATTAACGACACCGTAGCAAATAATATTATTTTAGCAAAAGCTGCACGCTACGAGCTTGCCATATCGAATCTGCAGGGGCTCCTGGCTACCAACCTGTCTGAGCTCGATCGCGCCTACGTCTTATACAATATTGCAACCATCTATATCATGATGGGAGATGGCGATGATGCTGAAAAAACCTTTAGAGAAATTGAACTGCCAGAAAATGCCCCTGCAGCCTTTGTAGATACTGTATATCATAATAGCGTACTTACCACTCTCACGTCTCTTGATAACGCCCTGAAGCTGCCCCCTACAGAAGCAGCTTCAACTACCATTGCAGATCGAATAGACTATGCAGAAGCAGGTATTCAGCACATACAACATGATGAGGCATTTAAACGATATAGCATAGAAAAGCTAAAATATGCTAAACGTCAGCTAGAAAAACAGAAATTTGAAGTGGATTATATGCAGGCAACTACAGCTCAAAAAATTCAAACGGCAATTGCCTATCTTGAAGAGCAAAAAAACGAAATCTCCCATTTTGAGAGAGCAAAAAAAAATGAAAAGGCCTATCTTAGCTATATTAGTCCCTCTTTGCGTATGAGATCCGGCTTTTTTGTACATAGCCTGCCGACGTCTGCAGAGCTTACATCTGCTGAAACTGCACTTACTTCTGCTCTTGAGAAAGAGAGCGCATCCAATACCCTCACAGCTATTGATGCACTCGAAAAACAGCTTGCAAAACTTGCTCAGCAGGAAGAAAGTAAGGGGCCACCACCGCCTCCAAGCGCATCTCCTGGGGCTGTATCATCGCTTTTACAAGAGATGAACCTCTCGGATCTACCACTCATGCGCCAAGAGCCACATAATCCCCCAGAACCCTCGAAAAAGCCATGGTAAGATTTTTATTATTTATAGTATTTTTCGCCTCGCCAAGTCTCTTGTTTTTGCAAGAGATGCAAAATCCTCGACCTATCTCAGTGAATTTACCTCCAAAGATGACAGCCTCCGTGGCCTTCCAGGACGCTATTGCCAACCAGCCGATTCCCGTGACCATCACCATTATCCGCATGGCAGAGCAAAAGGTAGACCCTACAAGCTTTCTCATGGGTGGCAAGCCGCTTGTCGTAACTTTTGTTCGCGATGAGCATCCTAATCCTGAACTTATCTTTCCTCAAGAAGGCCCGGGAAGCCTTGTTGTCTCGACATATCGCTTTTTCTTACCACCTCGAAAGGAGGGCATCTATACCGTCGATAGCATTACGGCAAAGGTGGGTGAGATTGATATTATTTCTCCGCAAAGTACGTATCAAGTTGTCGCTACCGTTTCCAATGCTACTCTCAAACTCGAAGCTGGCATAAAAGAGCAGGGGCTTATCTATCCAGGACAGCGCGTGACCTTTGAATACCGCATCTTTTTCAAAATCCCTATTGCCTTATCGGCAGAAGAGCTGCCACTGCTTCATATAGCAGGCTTTCAAAATGTGGGCAGCCCTGTTGTAACTACCTATACAAGTGGAGAGTATACCGTACAAAATATAGCACAAAAAGCGTTCACAATGCAGCCAGGATCATATACTATACCCCCTTCTCGTATCGAGGGATTCGCCTTTGCAAAAGATCTCCTTGGCAATATTGTCCAAGTCCCTCCGCTCTTCAAAGCGGATAGCCCGGGTTTTTCCTTACAAGTAAGCCCCTTTCCCGAAAAAGATAAGCCCGCCTCATTTACAGGTGCTTTAGGGATCTTCTCCTATTATGCACGTCGTGTAGGCACGGGCCCTGTGGCTATCGGTGATACTGTAGAAGTAGAAGTAGTGGTCTCTGGAAGAGGCGATTTTGATACCGTTCAATTTCCGGATCTTTCACGTCAAAAAGGCTTTGCAGGGTTTGCCTTTAGCAGTATTGTCCCTGCAGGAGTTATCACCGATAATCAAAAGCGCTTCACGGTATCACTTAGACCTCGTTATGCATCGGTAAAGGAAATTCCTCCAATCATATTTTCTTCCTTTGATTCCTCGCTTGGCACCTATTTTGTTGGACAAACATCAGCTATCCCCCTAGTTGTCCACTCAAATACTCCTCCACCACCACCTCCAAAGAAGACAGCACCAACTCACGAGCAAGCCACGCCTTTACCGCCAAGCATCATAGAGAGCAATATGCCCCTTACCGAAAACACCCTTCAGGCGCGCCATGTGCCTGCCTCATTATTTGCGACCATAGTCATTGTCCTTGGCCTTCTTTTTCTGCTGCAAGTTATCATCAGCAAATTATGGCATACATGGCAGCAAGAAAAAAGACACGTCTCTAGCCGTGAATTAATGCTGAGCGCCCTGAAAGAGGGAGACCCTGATACCGCCCTCAGGCTCGTACGAGAAGCGCTCTTACTCGGTCTCTATGAAGCAGGAATCACAAAAGAGCTTATTGAAGCTCCAGAGCTTTTATCAAAAGAAGGCCTACAAGGTGAAATTCAAAGACTGCTGATCTCCATAGAAAAAAGCCGCTTTGGGGGCCTGAGCAGCAATATGGGGGTAAAGGAGATTTTGCAAGAGGCGGCAAAACTTAATTACCGCTTGCAATCACTACGATCAGCTGGACGAGCAAGCTCGCCCAGCTGATCGTAGTGATTGAAGGTCGTCATCAGCTAGCGTGAGTTTATTGTGAAGTTTTTCTAAGCTTCACTGTCAACACATTGTAGACGCGTTTTTTGCTACTGCGTTTGTATACACCAACTGTAAAGAGAGACTCTGTATAGAGTTAGTGTATACACAAAAATGTATTTAAAAAGGTCTGTAGAGTCATTATTAAGAATTTCACAATAAACTCACGCTAGGGCCCTCGGAGGTGTAAAATTTTAAGCTGCAAGCTTAATCGCTGCGAATATTCCTAAAGCAACTTGACTAGCAAGAGCTGTGCTAGCTAACGCTAGATGGGTATTGCCACGGCGTGCAATAGAACCAAAATCACCATGATCGCTATTCGAGGCTGAAACATATGCATAAAGAAGCTCACCAGAGATCCAAATTACTGCCCCGCTTCCCAAGGCTAACGCAACTGGCCAAGAAAGGTAGCTTTTCAAGGCTGTAGCAGCAACTAGTTTGCAAGTAGCGAAGGCAATGTCTCCCATGGGTCCTGCAGTCTCAATAAGAGTTCGTTTCCAATCTGAAGCATAGCCCACTGCTGAAGGGGGCTGATAGTTTCCTACACAGAGACTTGTAAAAACATTCACTTCCGAATTTTGACCAGTGAGTACTTTACAAGCTAGGGCATGACTCATCTCATGCACGAACACATGAGTATACCCTTGGGTAATCCAACGAAAGGCATCACTGTGTATGCATCTAAATGCTAATTGTGAAATAATACCTAATCTATCTAAGCTAGGAGGAGTCAGATGTGATGGAAGTTCATTTTCAAACTTCATCTTAGTACCAAAAATAGTGTAAGATCCTGCAGAGCCAAAAAGCAATGATTTTAAAAAAGACATAATAAACTATAATAATTATATCAATATGATACATGAATTTAATTAAAAAGTCAACCTATCTAAAATATGCATTTTCCACTTTCATTTTTTATTTTTTCCCTGGAATTTTATAGCGTGTTTTGGTAATATCATTTAATTATGTCATTATCTGTAAATACTCAATTTTATCCAGCATTACTTATTAATGTAGCAGATGTTTCTGCATCTACTCAAGATAACACTTCTCTTCTTGGCCTTGCAGCTACAAGAGAGCCCATATCTGTTAACACCTTACTTTCTCCTCCAGAATGCAGGCTACGAACAGTAAAAATCCTTACACCACAAAATCGTGCGATTCTCGAAGATGTAGCACAAGAGTGGTTAGATATTGCTTTCGATCAATGGAGCGCACCGCTTGTGCAAGAGAGTTTTCCGGAAGAGCGAATCAACCTCATAATGGACGCCACAGCCGTCATCTCAGTTTTCATAGAACGATTACGGCAAGGCAATCTTTTAGAAATCCCTTATATAGCGTACGATGAAGCGCATACCATTCAAGCAATGGCACTTATGAATTTTTCAGAGCAAGAAGAAGATCCTGAGCTTACTTGTATTGTGACGCATCCGCATAATATTCCATTAGACCCTATGCAGAAAAGGCCTTGCCGCGGTGCTGGCACTGCCTTGATGACACATATTGTCAGTGATATTAGCCACCAGAGATCATTTGTTCTCAGCGCTTGCCCATCCGCTACCCCTTTTTATGCAAACTTAGGCTTTGAACAAACCACGGATGCTTCAATAGCACAAAATGGATACATTCCCATGGTACTTACAGTGGAGAAAATACAGAGGCTCCTCCAAAGCCATAGTATGAAGTCAGAACGCATTGCTGAGCAGGATATCCATCAAGAAGTAATGAAGCAGGAGCGCTATAACCGCCACACAGCCTTAACCACACAAAAGATGGAATTAGGACGGCGTTTCATGGAGCGTGTGGAAAAGTATTGTCACTCCCTCACTGTCCCCCATGAAGGGGGACAGTGAGGGAGTGATAGTTGGTGACGAATGGGATATCTACAACACCGTTTGGTGCAACCATGCTCATAAGCTTATACAGCTCAAGCCTACTATTGCCCTCTGATAGCTTAAAAACCCATTCCTGACTGTAGATAGAGCTATGTCTTCAAAATCTAAGACAAACCCTTTGACAAGATATTCTTTCAATCGTTGAGTAGCCCAAATGCGAAACTGCATACCTCTATGCGATGCAACTCGGTAACCAACAGAGATAATAACATCAAGATTGTAGTGAATAACCTGATAATTCTTACCATTTGCGGCAGTTATCCGGAAATTCCGGACAACTGAATCTTCTCGTAGCTCACCCGTATTAAAAATATTTTTTACATGCTCTGAAATCGTTCTCTTATCTTTTAGGAGAATGTCGTGACAGTGTAACGACAATTTGCTCATCAGGGAAAACTTCAGCAAATTGAAATATTCGATTTGTTATTACTCAACCCAATTAATTCACACGTATGTACAAAAGAATGGGGCAACTAGGGATTGAACCTAGGACCAACGGATTATGAGTCCGCTGCTCTAACCGCTGAGCTATTGCCCCTTGAATAAAGACTTCCCTCTACTATACAAGACAGAGGGAAAAGAATGCAATACTTTTCATAGCCTCTCTATATCCCCTCAACAAATGACAGAAATAGAGCCGAGCGGGCTATGAAGGACAACTACACAGCGCAGTATTCACCAATTATATCTAGAATTCGTTGAGGTTCGCGATCCCTCTGCAATTTTCTTATAAACAGTTCACCAATAACTACATCGCTATGACCAATAACAGTTGGTTCAAATAAAATACGCTCTTCCCATTGAACAATTGCATCTGTAGGAAGTGACATATCATAGCTACCATAATCTGTCGCGCGATCACTTCCCATAATCTTGTCCATATCTATGCCCTGCTCAAAAGCCATTTGCATTGCTTCTGTTATTGATACAGAACAGATTTGTAACATTTCTGAGTCTGATCCAGGTATTTCGTCCGCTATTTTAGTTTTTTTATTTTGGACAAAACGAGATTCAGCTTCTGTAAGCATTACGTTTGTTTGGATTTTTTTACCGAGTTTAGCTAAGAATACCTCTGTGCTTGTATTGGTTGGCCGAAATCCGAGTTTCCAGTAGAACCCATGTGAATTGTGTACTGCATCTAATGATACTCGTCCTTGATATCTTCTGCGAAAGCTATCTACGATTGCAATTTCTATTAAAGCTGTTCCCACTTTATGTACTTTTTCGGAAACAAGGTGCGTGCAATTGTATAACCTATCTATTGTTACTGAGTCACGAACTCGATATCCAGTAGCAGATCGCCGGTCTGGTATAGGATCACAGTTTTCGTACTTCATACCTCCTACTTCATCATCATTCTCGAGAACAAGACTCCTACCATTGCCTTCGTAAGTCATAGCAATAGCAGCTCTTATGGGACGCCTGTCATGAGTATACAGTTGAGCGTAGTAAGGCCTATTGCTATTAATGTTTAAGGGACTGGGTATCGATGAATCCCATCGAAAGACCGCCATTGATTGCACATTTTTATAATTATTACTACAATTCGCCATAAAATAATTACTCTTGATAATAAGATTTTATACATAAACACATTACAATTCTGATTATAAAACAGAATAATTACTATTATATATTAAAATGCATATATATTGCAATATTTTCGCAAAACTTTTTCGGCAAAACTTTTTCGCAAAACTTTTTTTTCGCAAAATCTTTCGTAGAATTTTTTCGGGAAATTTATTCTGATTTAATGACAGCAAAAGACTTTGATAATAAGAAATTATATTCTCCTGTCCCTTTGCTTGCAAAGGGGCAGGAGAATAATAGGAGAATTAGGCTGTGACAGCTGCCTTATTAGCATCCTGATGCTGTACAGTTGTCTGACGGCCTTCTTTTTCGGCAGAAAGTGCTAAGAACTTCTTCTCAAGTACCCTTACAGCAACCATCCATATTGCAATAATCACAAATAAGATAGCTGCAATGTATGGCGTAATGGCAGAAATAGAGCCAAGCGCGCCCATAAGAGCAATTTGAATAAGAGAGCCACCTGACTTACCAAGACGTGCACCTACCACGTCAACAGCCGCCTTCCCTTTAACCTTTGATTCTTGGTCTAGAGGAATATAGGCCATCTCTTTCGTCGGATCAAAGAGCGAGTACTTCGATGACTTACTCATAATGTTTTGCGCAGCACCAAAGAGCACAGCCAACATGAGCGGCGTTGTTCCAAGAGCAGCAATGTAGCCAGTAAGAGAGTCACGGAAGAGAATGAAGGCAAAGAACGCAACACCTGTAATCAAAAGAACCACAGGAGTAATCATTGCTGCAAAACCCCATCCTTTTCGTACAGCATTACCACCGACAAAAAGCATCATAAGCACAGTCACAGTACCTGTGAAGAACGAAAAATTACCCATAAATGAGCTATAGTCGTTCGGATCGGGATACTGCAATTTCAATTGGTTTTTCCATGTCACCTCAACAAGGTTAATAGATACACCATAAGCGATCACAAGAAGTGCTAAGCACAAGATATATGGTGATCGTGCCAAGAACAAGAAGCTGTCTGTCATAGACATCTTTGACTTCGGCTTCTTAGCAGCTTTAAGCTCTGACGGATCGTAGAAACGACTATCAGTAAGTACATAACGCTGCATAAGCGCATAGAGCGCAATCACACCAATCCCTGCTACCACCACGCCTGTCATAAGATAATTTAACGATACCTGCCAAGCATCCACATCTGCTGGTAAATAGCGTCGAATATCGGATACTTTGCTAATAAAGGGTCCTGACACCATAAGGGCAAGGTTAGCACCTAAACCGAAGAGGCTATAAAAGCGCTTTGCTTCACCGGTCTTGGTAATATCATTCGCAAATCCCCAGAAGAGAAGCGAAAGAACTACCGATCCCCATAACTCAGAAAGGATGTAGAAGAGTGAGTAGTGCCAATTGCGCACGCTTTCTGCAAAGCCACTCCATCCTGCAGGCAGGCTGCCATGAAGGAAATTAGCTATGCTATCCATTTGCAATGCATCCCTAAACGGATAAATCGCAACCGGAAATAGGCCAAAAAACAGAAGGAACGGCGCCACAGTTGTGTAGAACAGGTTTGTCTTGCTTAGTATATTACTCAACTTAGAGTAAATAAGCATGATAATAATCGCCGCCGGAAGCACTCCACCCACTTTTAGGAACGGAATTGCCGCAGCTCCAGCTGCAGACGTTACGATAATCGTATCTTTTGTATCACGAAGGATCGTATAGTTAAAAGATATAAAAAAGAACATGAAAAACATCGGCAAGATCTTTTTCAGTTCAAAAGCATGAATGGGCCAAAAAAAGGCACGCCATTTGCTAAATTCTTGGGTTACGTTGGACATAGTTTCTCCATCTCAAAATTAAAACATGCACTAATTATATCAGATTTATTAAATTATTGTCTACTACCATAAACAGATAAAATATGTTTATGGTAGTAAAAGGGCTCCACGCTATGTGGCAGACGTTATTGCTACTTCCGAATTATCTTCGTTTTCGACAAATGGAAATGCCGCTAAACCGTCGCTGCTAAGCTGTTGCTTGATAAGACGGACGTAATCAGCATCTTCGTCAATGAGAAATCTTACGTCTCTCATATTTGTAGCAAATGCATGAACATTTTCTTGAATTACGATGAGAATGTTCCTCGCAATATTGGCGGTCCCATTAGCACCATCACCAAACAGCCCCTTTATCTTGTCTTGACAAGGGTGCTCACGCGCCTTCTGGACACATGCTGTAAGTATTTCCTTAACCGAACGGGGGGGCAGCGTTGAGTTGTCAACATCTCTTGGTCGGCGCAGCCAGGCTAAGTTTGAAAGAAAATACTCTCTTGAGATGTCCGCAAGATATCCCACGCCAAGTATTCGCTGTATCAACACCTTATAGAGATCGCTACACGTCGCCCGCCCATTTGTACGTCGTAGCTGTATACTGTCGATGAGAAGATGAAATGCCAGCTCCTCATTTCCTAGAGCATGAACAACCATGTCATATCGATCTCCAAAAAGCGCTGCAAGAGGTGCCTCTGGGGCGGTAGAAAATCGCTGTGCGCATTCTTCTATGGTCACATTTACCCGGTGCAAAACCGCCTCTTTCACGTTGGCATATATCTGACTCATAATTGCCTTCTGGGCCTCACCAAGGTGAAACCAATAGATGAAACAATAATACACACCTCGTAAAACCCCATGATCCCAAAACGACTTTTGCATAAAGACGCGCACGGTCCCATCATCTCGCTCACGGATAGAGGTCGAAGACTCCCTGGGCGGCGGCGCTATAAGCCCTGGACCAGGGCGCGGACGCACCGTCTCGACCTCCTCACTTGGATTCTCTGTGCTCGAATACGTGCGAAGCTGCGACCCTACTAATGAAATAGATTCACTTGCAAAATTACTCGAAAGACTACTCGAAGAGCTCATCTCTACAGCACTCATTGATGACATATAATTCCTCCTAATTTTCACGCGATGTGCGACTTTTTGCTGTTGTTGCCCTTCAGGCAACAATATTTGGGCCACCGCCTAACCCAGGGCGTTGCCCTGGGCTGTTGCAATTTTTGCCCTTTGGGCAAAGAAAAGGCTATGAATCCTTACAATTCGAACAGCTCGTAAGTCGCGCCTCGCGTTAATTGTATTGGCACTATGTGCGCTATTTTCGCCATGTGCACTTTTCCGTCAGGAAAAGTCGCACATGGCATAATTTTCCTATCGCAAAATTGCATATAGCTGATTTTTTCGTCATGTGTAATTCTGCCGCCAGGAGAATTACACATGACTCTCTTTTGCTCGGCAAATGGTTGCACCGAGCTGTTCTAGTTTTGTGGTTAAATCTTCATAACCACGATCAATAAAATGTAGACCTGAAAGAGTGCTCTCTTCGGGTGAGATAAGCGCTGCCATAACATAGGCAAAACCCGCGCGCAAATCAGGAATTGAAATAGTCTTTCCAGAAAGTGGTGTGGGGCCGCTAATCGCAATGCTATGATAGTGTGCATTTGTCGAAAATCTGCAATTTTTTCCACCAAGGCATTGTTTATAAAGCGCAATTTGTGCGCCCATTTCCTTGAGGGCGGTAGTATAGCCGAAGCGATTTTCGTAAACCGTCTCATGTACGACAGACACCCCTGACGCCTGGGTAAGAAGCACGACAAAGGGTGGTTGCCAGTCGGTTAAAAAACCTGGATGCACATCGGTCTCTAAGTGGCATCCCCCCTGAAGAGCGCCATCATAAAAGAATTCAATACCGTCGTGCTTAATATGAAAACCGCCACCGAGTTCACGAATTTTATTCAAAAAGCACATCATGTCTCGATGCTGTGCGCCTCGTACAAACACACGCCCTTTGGTGCTGATGGCCGCCATCGCAAATGAGGCGGCCTCATTCCTATCTGGCATGACTGTATGTTCTACTTCATAAAATTTTTTCGTCCCGTGAATAACAATCGTCCGATCTGTCTCGATGGAGATATTGGCACCGAGTTTCTGCAAAAAGAGGATGAGGTCGACAATTTCAGGCTCTACTGCGGCATTTTTAATAATAGTTGTCCCCTTGGCAGAAACTGCAGCGAGAATGCTGTTTTCAGTGGCGCCGACAGAAGGATAGGGCAAATTGATGACAGCGCCTTTGAGGCCATTGTGCGCATGGGCAAAATAGGCCGCCTCTTTCTTCATCTCGCGAAGTTCAATAGTTGCGCCCAGTTTTTGTAGGGCATCAATATGAAAATCAATTGCACGCGGCCCCAGCTTACAGCCTCCAGCTGTTGGGACAATAATGTCTTCTTCCGTGCGCCCTAGAAGCGCTCCTATCATAAGAATAGGAATACGATTAGCCCCAGAAAACCGCTGGGAAATATAGGAAGTTTTGAGCTCTGGAGTGATTATGGAGAGCGTTTTTTCTTTTTTATCCCAAGTAACCTCTGCTCCCATTTCTTTGCATAAAGCAACGGTTATTTCAACATCCCCAATGTTCGGGACATTATACAAGGTGCATCGCTTGTCAGAAAGAAGTGATGCAACCAACAGCTTTGTCGTTGCATTTTTTGCTCCCGCTACTTGCACCTCGCCACTCAGAGGTGTTCCTCCGCGTATTATTAGTGTCATGTTATCCTACTACCCCTCGCAAGCTCGGGGTAGTAGAATAACATATCCTCTCCCGGTGCCTGCCAAATAATTGGGTGTCATTATATACCTCGCCAATAAAATCCTCAATCTGTTCTGCGCTCCCAGGGGGCAGGATTTGGGTAGAGAAATTCAAAAAATTCCTTAACTTGAACATCTATTACTGGATCATCACTTTCCGTAACATCTTGCACGCAAAAAAACTTCCAAGGAGTGCCTTCGAAGGCCTTTAAGGCTTCCTCATTCTTCACTACATCATCGGTAATGCGCACTTGCCCTGCAGCCGCTTGCCCAAACTCGGCCCTTTTTGTATAGAACGCATAATATTGAATGACGCCATTGATGACGGGAAAATCGGAAGGGAGACGAAATTTATGCGATATCACCAGATCAAAAATATAGAAGAAATAATTTTCCACCTCTTTGAAGAGTGTTTTTGTAAAGGCAAACGGGGCATGAGCCATCCTAAAGCGCCTTTCTTTTTTAAAATTGCTATTTAAGAGGGCTGTCGCATTCTTCCACGCACTTTCGTAGGTAGATTCTAGGCCTGTATTTTTTCCACGAGCTGCCAAGTGTTTGCTGAGAGTGACAATAATGCCGCCATCTTTTGTGAAAAAATCATCCACAGTTACTTCTGAGCCAAAAAACACGTCGTCATTCAGGTAGATAAATCGCTCTGAGAGTCCTGGAATGCGATGGAGATTGCACTCGATGGCTTGGGAATTAAACGTAGGCAGGTCCTCAGTATTTCGAAAAATCACGCTGTGATCCACAATAGTAATTCGAGGATCTGATTGCAACCATGCAGGCACCTGGTTAAAGGTGATGATGTAGATATGGCGAACAAATGGAGCAAACTGATACACTGAACGTAGCGAATATTTCAACTCGTCACGATTTTTATACCGACACGAAGAAATTGAGTCCGAATTCGTAAGATAGTGCATATATTCCGTCTGCCAGTACCTGCGAATCACTTGCCAACGCGGATCAGCGCCATCTACCCATGTATATACAATATCAACCGGCTCCTCAACTGCCACACCCTCATGTGCCATGTTTGCATGCCTTATTTGCTCATCGCAAACAAGACTGCTCCATACGAATAACAGAACTGACAGCAAATAAAAAATTAACTTTGTCATATATTGACGTCCATGAAAAAACATTATGCGTAGCATAACGAATTTATGTTAAAAAAAACAAGAGTCTAAATAAATGTCAGAAAAAAACATCGATTTTTCTCATGATGTGAGCTCCCTGCAAGGGTGCTCACACCATGAGAAAACAAAAATAATTGTCCGCATGCCCAATTGGATTGGCGATGCTGTCATGGCTCTGCCAGTACTCGAAGACATAAAAGCATGGAATAAACATGCTGAGGTGTTTATTTTGGGGCATCTCTCAATTTGTGAACTTGTGAAAGAGAGCCCTTTTGTAGATGGGGTTATTGCGTTCTCAAAAAAAGAAAAAAACGTCCCAAAAATTATTGCCGATTTAAAACACCATAAATTTGATATAGGTCTGCTCACCACAAACTCATTTTCGTCAGCATGGTGGTTCTGGAAAGCGAAAATCCCAGTACGCATAGGCTATAGCATGCATTTTCGCCGTCTTTTGCTGACTCATCCAGCATGTCGTCCAAAAAACTCCGAACAAGTACATGAAGTAGAGATGTATAAGGCACTCCTCAACCCAATTACAGGGCAAAGCTCGAGCCTAACACGCCCCACACTCTACGTCAGTGCGCAAGAAAAAAAACAAGCGTGGGCTACCTTGGAGGCATATGGGGTTTCTGATACTCATCGTATTATAGGAATCAATCCAGGAGCTGCTTTTGGACCAGCCAAATGCTGGCCGAAAGAGCGCTTCATAGCACTCACACATCGCCTTATAGAAGATATGCGCTGCCGTGTTCTCTATTTTGGGGATCAGGACACAAAAACACTTGTTGACGACATCGTGCGACACTTTCCTCCACGCGTTGTGAACCTTGCTGGCAAAACAACTCTCAGACAATTTATTGCCCTTGTAGACACTTCATCTGCCTTTGTCACCAACGACAGTGGCCCCATGCATATTGCTGCCGCCTTACGAAAACCTCTTGTAGCCATTTTTGGATCCACTAACGAGGTCAAAACTGGCCCTTATAAATGGGGCAGTGTTATTCATAAACATGTCTCATGCAGTCCATGCTATCGTAGAGTTTGCCCCATCGATTTTCGCTGTATGATGCAAATCTCGGTTGACGAAGTATATGAAGAGACTATACGATGTTTCCATGAATAATACCGTATATAACTCACAGCTTGCGTGTTTGCATGAAGCACCGAAGCCTGCATGCACCTTTTCGCCACTTGTCTCTTTTGAGCGTGCTCCAAATCGAAAAGCACAAGAGGCAGGAAAAATTGCGCTGCGAGAAGGCAAAGTGGGTAGCGTTATTCTTGCAGGTGGCCAAGCAAGCAGGCTAGGGATCACAACCCCAAAAGGGATGATCTCTGTTTCTCCAATCCTGCATAAAAGCCTTTTTCAAATATTTGCAGAGAAAATAATTGCTTGCAACGCGCAAGTGGAAAGAGCCCTGTCTGTTGCATGCATGACTGCAGCACAAAATCATGACGCCACAAATGCCTTTTTCCAAAGTCATAATTTTTTTGGACTACCAAAAGACTCATTATCCTTTTTTATGCAAAGCACACTTCCCTTTTTAGACGATGCAGGAAAGTATATCATCGGACCAGATGGCATCCCTCTGCAAGGGCCAGATGGCAATGGCTCACTGTTTTGGAATATGGAATCTTGCGGCCTTTTGCAAGCGTGGGAAAAACAAGGCATCGAACACATTGTCGTCATCTGCGTCGACAATCCCCTTGCAGACCCCTTTGATGCAGAACTTATCGGCTCACATATCTTGGCAAATAGAGATATTACCGTAAAAGCAATCGAAAGAATAGCAATGAAAAGAATGGCAATGAAAAAAACAGATCCTGCAGAGCACCTTGGCATTATCGTAGAGCAGGGGAAACACCTTAAAGTATGTGAATATTTTGAAGTATCTGAGGAAATACAAAACGCCCGTGATAGTACTGGAGCGCTGCTTTTTCCCTTTGCTAATATCAGCAATTTTTGTTTCAGCCTCGCCTTTATTAGAAAATTTGTAACTTCAAAACATACACTTCCTTTACACAAAGCCCATAAAAAACCTGCGCCAGAGCTTCCTCCAGCATGGAAATTTGAGTATTTTATCTTTGATATTTTGGAGGAGTCAGAAAATGCAGGAGTTGTCGTCTATGACAGAAGTACTTGCTTTGCTCCACTAAAAAATAATGATGGTCCATATAGCCTCAAGATGGTCCAGGAAGCCCTTTTGCAAAACGGGATTATGTGACGGCTTGGGCAGTGGGCAGTCATAGGTCTGGAGGAAATTTTTTACAGGGAGAGCTTGTCAGAGGCGTGTAGGGGGCTTAAGGTGTTGGTGGGGACGGCCTTGGGGAATTTTTTCACAGGGAGAGCCACAGGAGAGAACTTACAGAGAGAGCTTGTCAGAGGTGTGTGGGGTGCTTGGATGTGTTGGTGAGAAAGGCCTTGGGGAATTTTTCACAGGGAGAGCCACAGGAGAGAGCTTACAGAGAGAGCTTGTCAGAGGCGTGTGGGGTGCTTGGATGTGTTGGTGAGAAAGGCCTTGGGGAATTTTTTCACAGGGAGAGCCACAGGAGAGAGCTTGTCAGAGGTGTGTGAGGTGCTTGGATGTGTTGGTGAGAAAGGCCTTGGGGAATTTTTTCACAGGGAGAGCCACAGGAGAGAGCTTACAGAGAGAGCTTGTCAGAGGCGTGTGGGGTGCTTGGATGTGTTGGTGGTTACGGTTTGTGTAACAATTTTAGAGAAAAACAAAGGAGAAGAGTCTTTTTTATGATCGGAGAAGATATAAATATTCTTACTAGCAAGATTATTGGTACTGCTATTGAAGTCCATCGCGAACTCGGCCCTGGCTTACTTGAACCGATTTATGAACAATGTTTGTTTTACGAATTGCAGCAAAAACAGCTAGTTGCGGAAACGCAAAAAGAAATTCCTCTGGTTTATAAGAACACAAATCTTGCGCGTAAATTACGTCTCGATCTGGTGATTGAAAACAAAGTGATACTGGAAATCAAGTCAGTTGAGCGCCTTATTCCAATCCATGAGGCGCAGTTACTCTCATACCTCAAACTATCTAATTACAAGGTGGGCTTACTCATTAATTTTAATGAAATAAAGCTCGTAGATGGCATTCGAAGGCTCGACTTGGAAACGTAAAACCTTTTAATTCACTGTGTTCCTGTGAAAAAAACTCCCCAGGCGTTTCACACCATCCCTTCAAAGCACCCCACACGCCTCTGTCAAGCTCTCTCTGTAAGCTCTCTCCTGTGGCTCTCCCTGTGAAAAAAACTCCCCAGGCGTTTCACACCATCCCTTCAAAGCACCCCACACGCCTCTGTCAAGCTCTCTCTGTAAGCTCTCTCCTGTGGCTCTCCCTGTGAAAAAAACTCCCCAGGCGTTTCACACCATCCCTTCAAAGCACCCCACACGCCTCTGTCAAGCTCTCTCTGTAAGCTCTCTCCTGTAGCTCTCCCTGTGAAAAAAATTCCCCCAGACCTTCCTCACCAACACATCCCAGCACCACACACGCCTCTGTCAAGCTCTCTCCCAAAAAATTTTAGCTTGCAAGAAAAGCAAAACACCGTTATGGAAAGGGACAACTGTAAAAAAATTTGAGGTACTATGAGAAAATTTTCCATTTTAGCAGCATGGGCATTAGCTGCCCTGACAATGATGTCTCAGGGCTTTGCAACACACTATAGCCGCCACTGCTTAAAACAACAAGAAGTATATAATGCAACAACTACCATTCATGTTGGTGCAGCTGTAGAGCCGACAATAGCGGTCAATCCGAAAAACACAAATAATATCGTTACCTGCTGGCAACAAGATAGAATTTCAAATGCTGGTGCATTAGAGGCGGGCATTGCCTATTCTAAAGATGGCGGCAAAACATGGAAAAACAGTACAGTACCGTTTCAGATATGTAATGGCGGCATCTCGCAAAGGGTCACAGATACATGGCTGAGCTTTTCAAAAGACGGCAGCCGTGTCTATCTCATTGCTATTTTCATCAATGCAAAAACAGAGCGCAATACCCAAAATCAACAAGGCGTCGTTGTTACAGTGTCAAAAGATGGTGGCGCGCACTGGGGTAAGCCCTATTTTCTTGCATCGAGTCAGGAGTCATTAAATGAGCCCACAGGTTTATTTGCACTCGACGACAAGACCTCAATTACTGCCGACCCCAACTATTCTGACCTTGCCTATGCTGTGTGGGATCGCTTTGATCAAGCCATTTCTTTTCACTCACATACAGAAATCAGCCGTACAAAAAATGGTGGTAAGACGTGGACACCCCATAAAGTACTCTACGATCCATTTCCAGACCTTATCGCACACAATCACAGCAATGGCATTTTGAATGACAACTCAACAGTCAATAATATTGTGGTTGTCCTTCCGAAAGGCAAAAAACCACATATGAATGGGGACCTGCTCAACTTCATGGTACGCATCTTCGCCAAACCTGGTGTGACAGATGCGCAATATACGAACGATATATTCCCCTATCAGCATACAAAATTCGATATAGCATTTGTGCGCTCTAAAAATCAGGGAAAAACGTGGGAAAAACATGCTCATGTAGTACATCCACTCGATGGCAATTTAGTCTTCACGGGCGGCTACACGTACAAACATGGCCATATTTCAGGTGGCATTGGAGCCTTAATTAGAGCTGGAGACATCATCCCTGCATTCTGCGTAAATCCAGCAAATGGATTTCTGTATGCCGTATGGCAAACAGGCCACTTTCGCGATGACAAGCTACCCCAAATTGCGATCTCTTCCTCTCGAGATGGCGGCCAAACATGGTCTAAGCCCGTACGCATCAGCCGAACACCGAAACATGCCAAAAACCCTCAAGCATTTTCTCCATTCGTTGCTATCACTGAAGATGGACAGCTAGGAGTTTTGTACTTTGATCTCAGAAACGATAACAAGGCACATATCAATAAAACCAAGATCGATGCGTGGCTTGCAGTATATAATGAGGTTGAAAAACAAAATGGAGGCAGCACCAAAGCTGGCCTTAACTTTGTCAAAGAACTGCGACTTTCTAAAAAGTCATATATAGTTCAACATGGACCAACAACGACGCAAGGCAACATGGTAGATGGCGACTATCCTTTCTTAGTGGCTCAGAAGAGTAAGCTGTATGCTATCTACACAAAATCATTTAATGGGCCCTTTAAAAAACCAGAAAGGCTTCTGTTTGACCGTGAGCACCATGCCATCGTCATCCTTGATAAGAACAAGCGGCAAGCCCCCTTTGTTACCATCGTAGAGGCTCACAAAAAGCATGTACATGAACTGCTCACACGCATGATGCATAAAGACTAGTCATGTGTGAATTTTCCTAACGGAAAATTACACATGACGAAAATTAGAACATGCCCAATTGGAACTGGTGCCCCGCCACGGTAGTGGCATATGCATCAGGCTAAACCATGGCTCTCACAGGCTTTGGCACATTTTTTAACAGGGAGAGCTGCAGGAGAGAGCTTGTCAGAGGCGTGTGGGGTGGCTAAAGGCATTAGTAATAAAGGTCTGGGCAGAGAGATTAGAGAGAGCTAAGAGATCTGTATTGGCTTATACGAAGCATCAAAGATGCATTTTCAGCGAGCGTATGCTCGCTGTAGTCCAGGCATATAAAAATCGCATGGCAAATAAATTTGCCAATCGATTTTTATATGCCTGGACTGTTCCACTTTCAGTGGAAAAATGCATCTAGCACCCCTAACGCCTCTGACAAGCTCTCTCTGCAGCTATTCTCCTGTGGCTCTCCCTGTAAAAAAAAGCAACCATGGCTTGTACTAGCTATAACCTTTGTTATGCTAATATCCCTTAGCCTGATGCGTATGCGTGAAACGTGAGGAGGATAATAGCGCCTGGTCAGAATCGAACTGACACTCGTAGCTTGGAAGGCTACAGTTCTACCATTGAACTACAGGCGCATAAGGACAAGCTATTTTCGTCATATGTCGTTTTCCGTTAGGAAAATGACATATGACGTCTCCATTATACACGTATGTTGCGTTTTTTTCACAAACAAAATACCATAATGGTGTGAGAAATATACGCCGAGACCACTCTCCATCCCTTGCATCCATTCCAGTAAAGGCTAACCGTCTTCTGAATGTAGTGCTTTTTTTGCTTTTGCTTATTGCGCTGCGCCTGTGGCATTTGGCTATTATCCAGCACGACAAAAAATCAGAAGAGGCATTTCTGGCACGCACAAAAGTGGTCGTACAAGCAGCAGAGCGCGGCACCATCCGCGATCGCTTTAATATTGTACTTGCAACAAACACTACAGATTTTCGTCTTGGTATCATCTATGCTTCTCTTCGTGAGATTCCCCAAGTCATTTTTGACAAAACGAGTACTGGAGAGAGACGCAAGGTATATCTTCGCAAAATGTATATTCGCGCCCTCGCTGAACTGATCGAGCGTGAGGTAGGGCTTGATCAAGAGCGAGTCGTTGACCTCATCTATTCATACGCCGCTCAGAATAATAATATTCCTTACATCCTCAAAAATCATCTTACAGAACAAGAATATTATCGACTCAAAATGCTTGAAAAAGACTGGCCAGGATTGCATGTCGAGCGTATTCCAAAGCGCAGCTATCCTCATGGCAAGGCGCTCTGTCATATTCTTGGATATCTTGCACCCATACAAAAAGAGCAGTATGAAAAAGTGCTCTCTGACATCCACACTACTGCCTCGGCAATCACTGTAGCAGAACTGGGTCTTGGACTTCCAGCACCTTTTACCACTATTGAAGAGGCAAAAAAAAGCCTGACAGAGCTGCAAGAGCGAGCCTACACCATAAATGATCATATAGGCACACTTGGAGTTGAAGCCTCTTTTGAGAACTACTTGCGAGGGTTTTATGGTAAAGAAGAATATTTTTCTGATGCTAAAGGCAATTTCGTGCGAAGCCTGCAATCGCAGCCACCTCTTTCAGGTAAGCGCTTAGTGCTCTCAATCTCACTGCAGCTCCAAGAATATGCAGAAAAACTTCTTGCAGAAAGTGAAAAAGTGCGCAAAAGTGCAGCTAAGCAAGAACAAGAAAAAACACATGAGCGTTATAAAGAGCCATGGATTCGCGGTGGTAGCATCGTAGCAATTGATCCAAAAAATGGGCAAGTCGTTGCTCTGGCAAGCTTTCCCAGATTTGATCCTAATGACTTTATACAAGCCAATGAAAATGTAAAGCGCTGGATTGAGAATGAAGAGTATGAAGCCGCAACTTGGAATCAAAAAATCGGCCTTGTACAAGAAGAAGTTGGCCCTGACGGCAGCATGCAAGAAAAAGAAGAGCTTCTTGAATGGGATAGGTTTCTGGAATGGATACTGCCCCCACATTGCCCTATCAAAACTCTTCTATCAGAAAACACCTCTCTCGAACATATCATTGCGCTTCAAAGTGCTTTTAACGAAATACTCAAAAGAGCCCCTACATTAAGCCCTGAAGAGGTGATGTCACTCCTCTATGAACAAGGCGATGAGCCATATGTAGGCCAGTTTTTGCAAGATGTCGCCACCTACAAGGCAGTCCTTGACAGAGCGCTGCAGCCCCTTCAAAATACAAAAGAGCGCCTTTTGCTTCTGGATCTTAGCCGTCTTATCATCCAAGCAGAAGAGATAAACACTCGAGGAGCAGCAGCTACTGAGCTTAGCCGCTATAGCATACGTGAATTTCGTGCGCTTTCATCGACAGCTGTTTTTATATCTGAGCTTCTCAAAAAAGAGGCAAAAAAAATATTTCGCCTTCATACTATGAAAGCCTGGCGAAGTACCCATGAAAAGGCATTTTTACAAGCAAAACGAGTAGAAGAAAAGCGAGCAGGCAAATATCCTCGCCCCTATTTAGAATATATAGACAAGCATGAAAAGGAAGCCTTTGATGCATTTTGGAAAAAATGGAAAGAGGCACTCTTAACCTTTGCATGCACAAAAAACTCTGCAGCATTTGGAACTGAATTTGTAGAGCTTGAGCCCTATATTGAGCGCTTTGCAGAGCTTCATGACAAAATAAAACCACTCTTTCCTTATGCCCCAGAGCTTTTGCACATATGCAAAGGGTATATGGATATAACACATCCTTTATATGGCCGCTATCGTGGACTTGGCACTGATGCAAAATCCCTTGCTTCGTCATTTATGAAATCAGTAAGTGGGCATTATTTGCGCTCATATGCGTTTCGTGAATCTTCTATCCAAGGATCGATCTTCAAGCTCATTACGGGATATACCGCCTTAAAACAACTCTACCTTGAAAAGCAGGGCAGCGTGTCTCCAAAAGATATGCAGCTTTTTGAAATCTCAGATCACTATTACAAAATGCATGGGAAAACCTTTGTTGGCAATTTTTCAAATGGTCAACCCATCCCACAGCTTTATAAAGGAGGCAGAATTCCAAAAAGCTTGAATCTTCATCTTGGCACCATGAATCTTCTTCGCGCTATAGAGACCTCCTCAAATCCTTATTTTTCCCTTCTCGCAGGCGATTTCCTACACGATCCTACCACGCTTATTCAATGTGCCCAAGATTTTGGGTATGGAGAAAAAAGTGGCATACAGCTCCCCTACGAGATCAAAGGCAACCTTCCACAAGATATCGCGACCAATAAAACGGGGCTGTATGCAACTGCTATTGGGCAACACACTCTTGTCAACACTCCCCTTCAAAGCTCTTGCATGATTGCGGCACTTGCCAATGGCGGGGATCTCCTGCGTCCTCAAATTGCCCTCCTTGCCGCTGGAAGAACCATTTCAGAGCAACCAAGTTCTGTAAATGAGGTAGAAGAGTTCTCCAGACACGTGCGCAGGAGCGTTTTTTTGCCTGTTGAAATTCAAAACACACTCTTTGAGGGCATGCGTCGCTGTACCTCCCATGCACAAGAAGAATATAAGCGAAAACGCTTTATAGGTGCAGGCTGCCATTTTTTACCGCGTGTCTATAAGGAGTTTACTGCAATGCAAGGGCTTATTGGGAAAACAAGTACCTCAGAAGTAGTTGAGCGAATAGGCCTCGATGTGGGTGACACCCCTCATATGTATCGTCATATCTGGTATGGGGGTATTGCCTTTCCACAAAATAATGGCGTCTTTACCTTCCAAGATCCTGAGCTTGTCGTGGTGGTATATTTGCGTTATGGGGGCTATGGTAAGGATGCAGCGCCTATTGCGGCGGCGATCGTGAATAAGTGGAGGGAGATTATGAGTTCTCATTCCAGAGCACGCACATAGATAGGGAAAACGATTGGAGCGTAACGGGGTCGAACCGTTGACCTCAACAATGCCATTGTTGCGCTCTACCAATTGAGCTAACGCCCCCCATGGAACCACTGAGGTACTTGCACAATTCCGATTTGGGCCAAAATTCGCGCTTTTGTCGCTGGGCAAAAACCTTTTGCAAATCGTCACCCAGGGCGTTGCCCTGGGCTATACATATTGTGGCCTTACAGGCCACTGCGGTGATTTGCAAAAGGTTTTCCCCATCGCCAAAATCATCAAATTTTGTCTCCAACGGAATTCTGCAAGCACCTCAACCATTATGCAATAAAACGAAACAAATAGCAAGATGTGATATTATTTGTTACATATAATCACAATGTGATTATATGTAACAAATCAAAACCCATACGCGAGTCTGAGCGCAAGATAATCGGTCTTATGCCTAGAAAATTGCCCCTCATAGGAATAGCCGTCGTGGTATTCAAGAAAGAGGCGGATTTTGCGACCCACGCCATGGATTTTACCCCACTCATAGCCAAGGGCATAGGTAGCATCGAAACGATAATCATGTTCTTGAGCATTGCAAAAATGCGTCGCAAGAAAAGGCTGTCCAAAAAGCTGTGTAAAGTCATGACGGAAGGCTCGCACTTCGAAACCATATTCCGCATATAAAGGCTTTACATGCATTTCAGAGTCTGAATGCACGACGGCTCCAACACCACCATACAGCCTGAGACCATTTGTCATTTGATAGGAAGTAAACACGTCAAGTGCTTCAAAGCTTTTGTTTTTGCGTCTGCGGTGAGGGTGCTCTTGCATATACTCGTCACCGAGATGTGAAGAAATATGATAGGGGCGAAGCCGGAATGCCCACTTGTCGACAGCATAACTCAAAGGGACCCCCACATAATAGTCAGCATTTCGTAGAGGCTTGGTGTCCCTATCTTGGTTAAAGACAGCAAAGACCCCAGCTTCAATCTCAAGCTGCAAATCGCCTTTCCAGCGCCATATATTTGCCCAACGATACATAGGAAATTGATCCCCAAACGTTACTATAGAGGCATTTCTACCCATACAGCTGTCGTTCATTCGATGCCCGATGGAAAAACAAATTTGCCGAGGATTTGCCACTTGCGTTGGAAATAATACTGTGGATTGCGGCAGCCAAATACCGCTGTAGCCCTGTTTTGCGATATCTTTTTGCTTTGCTATCTCTTCAGCATTGACATCTTCGGTTTTGCTAATATCTGTGACATTAGTATGCTTTTTTACAAATGCTATAATCCTATTCGCCTTGGCTTCATCTCCTGGTAGGTGTGTGAGAAACACAGCCCCATTTCGTACCGAAACCGTTACATTGTATTTGGCAAATTTTGAATCCAAAACGCCTTGAATATATGCCTCAAGCTGTTTATCATGGGCAAGACGTGTATCTGCCACATGCGCCACAGGCGACCTTGCGTCCTCTGGGAGCTCTGCTGCTAAAATGTCCTTCTGTTCGCCTCCACAAGGCGAAAAGCTCAAAATGGAGAGTGCGAGACAAAGCGCTGCTATATAATGTGTTCTCATAAAACCCTTCTTCCTTATAAGAAGTATAGGATACTTTCTAAAAAAGCAACATGTATTCTTCCATGTTATGGGATGTGCAAGCACATCCCATAACATGGAAGAATACAGATGAAAAAATGCATATGCGTTTCATTGGTATGATTGTTCACCCAATACGAGCAAGTGTCATAGCCCCCGCCACAGTAGTGGCGGCTGGTATTAACCCCGCGTGACCGACATACTTTACCACACATCTTTTAGTCTCCGAGTTGTGACTAATATGGACACCACCGCGGTAGCGACATACGCATCAGGCTAAGGCTACGACCCTCACAAGCTTGGCACATTTTTTTTACAGGGAGAGCCACAGGAGAAAGCTTACAGAGAGAGCTTGTCAGAGGCGTTAGGGGTGCTGGGGTGCATTGATGATTAAGGTCTGGGCAGTGGAGAGATTAGAGAGAAAGCTGAGGGATCATTATGGGCTTAAGAAGCACCCCAGTCGAAACGCTCGCGAAGCGACTTGGAGACTGGGGGAACAATCAATAACTGCCGATTCCGGGCCGAGCGGCGCGTGAGCGTCCGCTCGACCAACGGATTCATCAATTATTCCGAATTTCCGTGCCCGTGCCCGTGCCCTTGCCCGTGCCCGACTACCCAGGTTTCAGTGTTCGCGTAAGCGACATCTGAAACCTGGGGAACAATCAATAAATTCCGTATTCAATACCCCGGTCTTCATGCCGCGAAGCGACATTGAAGACCAGGGGAACAATCAATAAATTCCGATAAAAATGTGTCCAAGCCCGTGAGAGTCGAGGCCCGAGTCAAGGCCCGAGTCAAGGCCCGAGTCAAGGCCCGAGTCAAGGCCCGAGTCAAGGCCCGAGTCAAGGCCCGAGTCAAGGCCCGAGTCGAGGCCCGAGTCGAGGCCCGAGTCAAGGCCCGATATCAATTGTCTGTCCTTAACCTATGGCGACCACAAAATCCACCGGATTTTGCGGTCGTCATAGGTTAAGGACAGACAAATCCTACATCCGTTTCTGCCCCATTTTTTCCTATTGGCAACGTGCCATGAAAAAACTGAGAATAAATTTCTAGCCCCTGCGTGGCTTTTTGGATGCAGAAAAAGCAATTGCTTACCCATTCGGATCCTACAATGGTACCGCTCTGTTTATTTTGCAAAAAACGGGGCGTGATTTTGCTTTTCCAGTATTCGATTTCTCCAAAAAGAAGCACAGGAGTTGCAGCAGTAGCCCCGACTTTCCTACGTACCTCTTCAAGCGTAAATTCGAAGTCAGTACCAATACCTCCCATGACAAAAATGGGAAAGTCGAGATTAAATTCCGATTGTCGCTCCACTAATTGCTTCAGGCGGTAGGTCATCTTTGCATCCACGTAGGGATTTTGTTTTTGCTCATTGACTACCCCGCCTTCTTCATGAAAGTCTGCAATATTGGCGCATGAAAGGATATTAAGCTTCCTGGCAATGCGGTTGCCCACTTCCATGGCACCGGGACCACCTCCCGTGATGAGCGCTAGAGGGGTATCTTTTTGTAAAAGCGGATGATGCACGGTATTTCGAAGCTCCAGCACTCCTTTCAATAACGCTTGCAGCTCTTCTTCAAAGTGACCTGAAATTAAGTTTGAGCCATATACTCCAAATACCGTTGCCTTCATATATTCCTCACCCCTTCCAATAGGGACAAACATGCCGGACTCTCGATCTTTACGCTGCATGTACTGGAGGATTTTTCCCGAAATAGCATCCACCCAAAACACTCCAATGGCAAACTTATGAAGGTCTGTAAGTAGTGCTCGATCCTCTTGCGAAAAAAAGCCCCCATAAGATCTAGAGGGATGTTGGAAATAAATCCCCTGCACAGAACGGGCTACCGCTGCAGAAAGAAGCATCCTCTTCATCATGGGAGAGGGGAAATAGCGGAGAAATAACACCCCTTGACTCGTAATACGACCCTCTTCTATGGCCTTCAAAAAAGGAAATACTGCCTGACTTTCAATATATCGCTCCACTAAAAAGGCCTGCCGCGCCCCATGAGTAATACCGGGAAAGTCATGAAAAGTTGATTCACGAGCCACCCAATCATCTGCCGCCAAGGAAAGAAGCTGTGAACCCTTCACAACAAACGTAGCCACAGGGACCTCTGTGGGCTTCGGAGCTGTCTCAAAGGCTTTAAAGAGCGCCTGAGGATCCTCAAGACACGCTTGCAGCTGGTCACGATCTGCAAAGAAAACATGTTCTCTGTATGGGTCAAGAGTGTAAAATTCAAGAGGAAGATCTGTAATTTCTCGCTTTGATTTGCCATAAAATTCGTAAATGTCACCTGAGGCACGCGTGTCGGGCTGTAAAACAGATGCTGTGGTATGGCAATAACCAGCAGCTAAGAGCGAATCTACCACTTTTGCAAAAACGGTGCGAATATGAAGAGGCTGCGTTTTTACAAGTAAAATCTCATCCTCTTCGACATTACGAAACGCACCAGCATTCCATTCCTGATGAAGCTGCAGCAGCTCTCGAAACGTGTGCTTGGTCGTAAGCCCCTTTGCAAGCGTTCTGAGAAAGCCAAAAACCGAGGCATCATAGGTGATTTTTCCTCTTTTTAATGCAAGGTACGCAACGGTGCGACCATCAATCTTGTCCAAAATAAGCTCGTCACTGCCATGTAAGCCTCCTAGCGATAAAAGAGGCCTTCCCCAACGATCTGAGCGACCAAACATACGAGAAAGATAGATAGGATCGCGAACGCGTCTTCGCTCATCGGCAGCAAAAAGCTTGCCTATGTATGCTCCCAGAGGTAGCTCTTGCAAAAGCTCGCGCCCAATCGAGCCGATAGCCCTAAGCTCTACAAGAACCATAGCCTTGCTATGCCCTCGATGCAGCTCATAGTGCATCCCAATCCCATTAATGCCCAGCTGCGCAAGCGTACTCTTAATATTAAAAGTAACAAGCGCTGGATCGATATCAAACCCCACAAAGGAAGAATGAATATGTTCAATCACCACCTCGGCCATACTTATCCCATCATCTTTTTTTGTAATGGAGACAATTTTGCCATCTGGCGTCACAAGATCATGTTGTGATAAGTCTATTCTCATAATATTTCTCACAGGAAAATTCGCACTTAACGTCACCTTACTAAAAAAACACATGATTTTGTAGTAAAATTTTGCTATACTTATGTCATGTCTAATACAACACCTATACGAGAGCGCTCATTTGGCACGCATGATGGCACCTTTCATGCGGACGAAGTGACCGCTGCCGCCCTTTTGCTTTATTTGAATTTGATTGACAAGCAGGCAATTATTCGCACACGCGATCTACAACAGCTTGCCTCTTGCGAATATGTATGCGATGTCGGCGGCATATACAATCCTGATATAAAGCGTTTTGACCATCATCAGGTGGAATATAAAGGTACTTTTAGCAGTGCCGGAATGGTCCTAGAGTATCTCAAAACCCGAAGTATCATCACAGCAAGCGACTACGACTTTCTCAATAACTCTCTCGTCCGTGGCATAGATGCCCACGATAATGGGAGGGATTTACAAACATCTGGTGTATGTACATTCTCACATATCATCTCCAATTTTACCCCTATATGCTATGATGCAACCACTGAGGAGCAAAACAGGGCATTTTTTGAGGCCCTTGCGTTTGCGCTAGGCCATATCGCCAGACTCCTCGAACGCTACAGATACAACCAGTCATGCAAAGATGTTGTAGGCACCGCAATGGCGGAATTTCGCGACTGCCTTATCTTTGAGAAACCCGTTCCCTGGATGGACACTTTCTTTGAGCAAGGCGGCGAGCATCATCCCGCTCGCTTTGTCATTATGCCCTCAGGCACATACTGGAAGCTTAGGGGAATTCCTCCTACTGTTGATGAAAAGATGAAGGTTCGACAGTCACTTCCGATAGAATGGGCAGGCCTCTCGGATAGGAATCTCCAGCAAGCAAGTGGCATCCCGGGCGCTGTTTTTTGCCATAAAGGGCGCTTTATTTCAGTATGGCAAACAAAAGAAGATGCGCTTACAGCGCTGCAGAAAATATTGGAAAAATAAGATGAAAACGGTATTTCAAAAAATTATTGACGGCGAGCTTCCGGCAGAAAAAGTGTTTGAAAATGAACGTGTGCTCGCTATTAAAGATATTGCACCGCACACCCCTGTGCATCTTTTGATTATTCCCAAGAAGCACATTGCCAGTATATCTGAAGTCACTGAAGAAGATATTCCTCTCTTAGGCGAGTGCCTTCTCATTGCATCGCAGCTTGCCAAGCAGTTTCATATTGAAGATGGCTTTAGAGTGCTTACCAATAATGGAACCGATGCGGGGCAAACTGTATTTCACCTCCACTTTCACCTGCTTGGAGGCAGGCCTCTGCAGCATTTAGTGTGACAAGGCTCTTCTACATAATTTTTCTCCTAGTTTCCTGTCAGCTGTGGGCCAATAGTGACACGGCGCTGCATCGTGCAAAGCTTTTGAGTACTGTGCGCGATTTTCATGGAGCGCTCGAAGTGGTGGAGACGGCCCTGAAAAATGACCCTGCACGTGCAGATCTTCTTCGCCAAAAAATCCTCCTCTTAGCCTCTTTGCAAGATGAAAAATCCATGCTCGCTACTTGGGCAGATTTTAGAAAAAACCATCCCGAAGTAGCTCAAAATGATCATAATCAAGAAGAACATCTTGTCGAAGCGGTAGCGTGGGCAGTAATACGCAAGGCAGCTCAGCATCCCTCTCCTCTTATCCGCTTTGAAGCCGCCTACGCTGCGCATCGCACGCACGATGCAAAGGGGGTTTCGGTGGTGAGCGAGCTTTTACAAGATCAAAACGTGGCACTTCGCTGTATGGCAGCCGAGCTTGCAGTAGCTTTTCGCGATGAAAAACTAGAAACCAAGCTCATACTAGCAAGTCAGCATGATCGATCACCTCCTGTTCGATGTGCGGCGCTCATTTCGCTTGGCAAAATGCGCTCGCTCAAAGGAAGGGATGTTATCAGTGCACGTCTTCGAGATATGACGGCTTCCTATGCAGAAAGACAGGCCGCAATACTTGCTGAGCTCTACATACAGCCTACAATAGAGAGATCGTCCCTTGAGAAGCTGTGTCAGAGCAAAGTCCCTGAAGAAAGGCAACTTGCCGCAGATTGTATCCGGATCCAGCAACTGGGGGACTGCTCAGACTTACTCGGCCCTCTCATACAAGACCCGTCAATTGATGTGCAAATAGCAGCGCTGCAAGCACAAGGTGGCTTACCAAACTGTGTGAATGGGATAACACATCAGCCCCTTATGCATACAGAGGATGGGGTGCTTGCCATCACTGCTTGCTGGCTTGATATCATTATGGGAAATACCGAGGGCGCAGCAGTGCTCGAGAGGTGGCTTGGGGCTGAAAATCCAGCATACCGCGCCCTGAGCGCAGGGGCGCTTATGCACACAGGCGCAAGGGGCATTGACCTTTCAAAAAAATGGCTGGAGGCTACAACAGATCCTTTGGTGGCAATCAATTTATCTCTTCATCTTATAAAACAACGAACACACCTTGATACCGCCGTACCCATACTCCAAGAGGCACTTATCGCAGTGAAGGATCGAATAACATGGAGCACGAAAGGCATCTTTCGCTATATTGCACGCGCAGATGATCTTCACAGCCCGCTCATGCCTCGCTTGCCAGAAATGAAGGATCTCTACTGCCGCCTCGAACTCTATCAAGTCCTTGCCACTTGTGATCCTTCCATCATTCAAGACATATGCACGACGTTTTTGCATGAACACACCCTTGGCATTGCAGCTGCAGCAGCTATGCTTCTGATACAAGAGGCTGATGAAAATACTGAAGTAGCCACACAACTTAGCGAGCTTTTACAAAACCAGTCGGATGTCATCCGTCTTCAGGCAGCGTTCATCTTATGCGTTGCCTTCCAAGATGGAGAAGCGCTTAAGGCGCTCCAAGAAGCATTTTCCCACACCCATACGAAGCGCGAGCATAAAGAGCAGATTTTACTCGGCCTGGGCGCTATAGGCTCAAAAAATTCCTTACCATTTCTCTATGATGTGCTGGGAGATCCCTCACCTGTCATCCGAATACGGGCTGCAGGGGCTATCTTGCAGTGCTTGTATCAGTAGACGTCATGCACCATTTTCCTACGGAAAATGGTGCATGACGTTAAATATATGCACGACAACATAAAAACCATCAGTTTTTGAAATATAATATAAATCTTTTCAGGAAAATTATAATATGATATGTTTAAATTATAAATCAATACTGAGGAAATATATGCAAATTAATAATAATATTTTCGAAAATCTGCAACAGATGCATGGGAATGCACAACCGATAAGAGGGAATGATGTTACGCCTGTTATTCAAGACATACTTGGCAATATTGCAAACAGAGACACTATCGCGGCGAGTGTAGCAAATACTTTAAACAGCACTTCATTTAGCTCATCGGACCCAGCGAGTTTCAGAAATTTTGTTATAAACACAATCCGGCAAGCGGCTCCACCCTCCTCTGCTTCCTCATCTACTACTGATCCTTCAACGCAGCCTACCGCTACCGCTCCCTCAACGCAGTCTATCCCTTCAGCGCCTTCAAGCAGTCCCACTTCACCTTTGACACTAGAGTCCCTTAGATCTCGAGGTGGCACTCCTATTGCAAGCCAAATTATAGCCTTCCTTGGTCCGACTCCTGATGCTTTCCACCATGTTATCACTGTTTTGTCACGAAGAGGAGCTACTCAACCTATAGCTGCAAGCGAGATAAGGGCAGAGGCAAGATCGGCAGCACAACAAATCATTGCATCCAGCGCTGAGGTCCAAAATAGGCATATTCAGAATCTTTTACAAAGAACTCCTGGGACTTCTTTTAGTAAGAGAATTGATGCCCTGACTGATGAACAAATGAGGTTTATTGAACAATACCGCCGCTCTGTTACTTCTCTTAGTCTTCCATGTAGCTTTTCGCAACTCGAGATATTGCGACTTTTTGACTTTTTTCCTAATCTTCATGCTCTCCATCTACCAAATGGGCCAAACCCCTCTGCACTACAACAGCTGGTGACACTTAATCGACTCACTCGGTTTGAGATAGATAACACCAGCGCGTCCAATATCCAGAGCTTTGCTCCGTTAGCATCAGCCACCCGGCTCGCACATTTAGCGCTTCGCAATGCTCATATCGATTCCTTGAACGATCTCCCAGCGCTTGAAAATCTTGTAAGCTTAGATCTTCTAAATAATCATGGGGCTACCTTACGTGATTTTTCCCCCATTAGTCAACTGCAGCATCTTACAACCCTGAATCTATCCGCCACACAAATACAAGATCTTACGCACATCAACACTCCCAACCTCACCAGTCTCAATCTTTCTAACTGCATTGATATTGACGATACAAGCCCACTCTCTGTATTTAATAATCTTAGAGATTTAAATCTATCCGGCACACAAATACAAGATCTTACGCACATTAACGCCCCCAACCTCACCAGCCTCAATCTTTCGCGGTGTGGTGATATTGGCAATACAAGCCCATTCCCTGTATTTAATAATCTTAGAGATTTAAATCTACAGTGTGCTGGTTACAATGTCGGTTACTTCACCAATATGAATATAGTTGCAACTGCTGCACCTGTACTGAGAACTCTCAACGTAGCGGAGATACCTCACACCAATCTATTACCACTTGCAAGATGCCGTGAGCTAACACACCTAACAGTTACAGATGACTTCCTTTACAACGCGGATGGGCGGCATGGATTGCCTCCACTTACCCTGTTCGAGCGAGTAGCACAGTGTACCTTAATAGTGTTGAACCCTAGCAGTCGCATTGACCACCCTCAAATAGCAGCGCTCAGGCGAGCTTTGCCAAATTTGCAAGTCATCTTAATTAAGGCAATATCTAACTAACAAAACAAAATGAGGAGTGCCTGTGTCTGCAAAAACTGGGTCATAGGCATTTCTGGTTTCCTAGTATCATTTTATTGATGTTGTGTGCACATTTTCCGCAGGAAAATTGCACACAACATCAATAATATAGTCTTTCATCGTATTCATCGCCTCTTGAAGCTGAAAATCGGGAGCATGCTCAAGGGAAGTATCGCTCTCCATTTCATCCACACTCTTTTTCATCTCCAACAAAAAGCGTTGATATGCCTTGTTATTTTCCTGTCGTATTTTGCTATTTTTGCGAAGGAGGGCAAAAAAGCTCCGAATGTGCGGGTCAGGCTTTTGTACATTGTTACCATAGAGCCTTCGAACCCTGTCTCGCTGAAAGAACGAAATGTCGCTAAAGGTATCATTAAAGCTCGGAGCTATGGTGTCATTTTCTATGGGATATTTTGCATACTCTTCGCCAATTTCTAGCCCCATAAGACCACTTGGAATCATAATATCTGCTCTGGTACCAACAAGCTGCGGCGTCTTGCCAGACACCGTATAGTAACAGCCACGCGTCACTTTATACTCGCCTTCAGGATTAATAGTCGCCCCTGTCAGCGTAAATGTCTGAAAAGTGCCCTTCCCATAGGTGTGATCGTCCCCTATAATAAGCGCTCTCCCATAATCTTGCAGGGCCTGCGCCACAATTTCAGCCGCCGACGCGCTCAAACGATTTACCAAAACAGCTACAGGCCCATCCCATATTTGCTCTGAATCTAAATCTCTCATATGATGTACGCTGCCTTGTTCATCCTTAATAGAAACAACAACGCCTTTTTTTATAAAAAGACCAACAATATTAACCGCTTCCGTTAAAATGCCTCCAGAGTTATTTCTAAGGTCTAGCATAACCCCAACTACTTTGTAGTTTTTGCGTATCTCGCCCAGGGCCTTTATGATATCAGTTGTTGAAGAGCTATCTTCATCTTGGTAAAAAGAATGCAGGTGCAGGTGCGCAATAACACCCTCGCCAAATGGCTCGATAGCCGTTTCGAGACGAGCTTCTTTCACAATAACATCGCCTCTTGTAAGATGAATCTCCTTTACCTGCTGCATTTTTGCCCCATCATGGCCTATTTCACGAATAACGCGTAGAGCAACTTGCGTTCCAGAGGGGCCTCGGATCATATCGATTACCTCAGCATCATCAAGGCCGATCACAGGCTCACCGTTGATCCCAATAATCTTGTCCTTCACCTTTATTTCCTTAGACACTTCTGCAGGCCCGCCTTCTACCATCTTGACAATGGTAAAGCCATCTACATCATCTCGTAGCTGCACACCAATGCCCACAAGGCGCTGCTGTATTAAAAACAAAAACTGCGACGCTTCATCTGGAGTAAAGTACATTGTATGAGGGTCTAGAGAAGAAGCAAGTGCCTTCATAATATGTGTACAGATAGTTTCTTGTCGAAGGACAGGATCGGTATTTTGAAACTCTTCTTCCATGATTTTACGTTTTTTTGCAAGTCGCTGTTTGGCTCTCAAAGTGGCATCATCGCCAATGTTTCCCGCAGCCTCCAGCTGTAGCGCTCGAAGGCGTTTTAACCGATTATACAGCTCTGCTTCATTGGCACACCAACTCATGTCTTTAAATTCCTTGGGAGTGACGTTTTTTGGCAGAGCCACGCCTTTCAACCTCTCTTCGAATAGATCACGTCTTTTAAGCGCTTGATCCATTTGCTCAAAAATAGCTGTAAAAAGAGGAAACTCAGATTGCTCAAAATCCTCCACAACTTGTTTAAGACCATCTTCATCGAGATCTAACCACCTTTCTATCTCACTAAAGAGAAAATAGGTCTTTGTAGGATCGAGCGCCTCGATAAAGTTACTAATAGAGCGCTTTGCAAGAAGCGGTGAAAAATGCTTGTAGAGCACATGCGCCCTCATAATTTCATGCATTTTATCCGTTACATTTTGCTGTGAAAGCTCTGCAGGCTTAGCCGCAACTGTTTGACAAACAAGTAACGATATGGAAAAAAGTATTATATTATAGAGATGTTTCATTATTTGTACTCCCTTTTCTGCACTATGAACGAATGCATGATTTTTGGCTTCAAAAAAAATCAAAAAAATATGGATTGCCAATAAATTCTTTCTTGGTATATAATAATTGATTAAATGCGTACGATCCTTGCCCCATGTGGTAAGGGTCGTTAAGGAATAAATCGTACTTTCCAGAGGGCGTTAGAGTAAATTACATTCTCAAGCAGACCTTGCGCGGGAGATATTACAAAGCAATATCTTCAAGCTAGGAGGCACAGAAGATAATTCGCTACAACCCCCTCTCAAATGTATGAGTTGTTTCTTAACAATCCCTAAGGGCCATACGTACGAGTTACTTTTTTAGAAACCAATAAAATATGGGAAAAATATTATGAAACCAGTGATAAAAAACCTTAAAGACGGTAGCCACGATGGCTCAAAAGAAGAGCGTGTGGTTTCCATAGTTGGAAACAAAAAAATTGTTTCAATTACAGAAGCTGCAAGAATCAATAACGTGACTCGTCAAGCTATTTATGTAGCTATTAAGCTTAGAAAGCTGCGAGCCGTCAAAGAAACGAGTCGATGGATGATCAATCTAGAAGATCTCAATGAATATCGTAAACAAAAATATTCACGAACCAAGTCGACATTTGATGGAGAGCTCCTTTTTGACAATAACAAGGGGTATTATTCTATTAACCAAGCAGCAAAGCTGCTCAACGTGCCTGCACAAAAACTCTACTACGCAACGCGCGCAAATTACTTAAAAGCATCTCGCAAAGGTGCTGCATGGGTCATCCACATCGATGATCTCAAACAGTATCAGGGCAACTACCTGGCTAAGCGTGTAGCGAAGAAAACTGAGGCGATGGTTTAGGTGGGATACGATCATCATCTATAGATGACCTCATGCCTACGGCAGAGGTCATCTATGATGATGATGATTATTGTGCCACTATCCCTGCGTCATAATGTCCTGGGCGATAAATAAGACGCAGAGGCGCTGCTGACGATGATGCCAAGGTGTTATAGGTTATCACGCCCACTGTCTGTCGTCCGCCTGCTTGTTCTATATTGGAAACATTATACACACGTGCATTGCGATTAAACGCTTGTACTGCTGCTATAGTTTCAGTTTGTCCACCCCATGTTCCTCGATTTTCCATCCTGCGTAGATACTCTTCGTACGTATCTCCAGATCTCAGTTCAACCATAGCCTGAGGGTCTGTAGGATCGTTAAACGGCCTATCTGTAGGCCTTCTCAGCTCATCATTAACGTCTATAAGACGACAAGCGACTCTATTGAGTTGTTCTCTTAGGGATTGTATAGTTGCCGCATTTGCTGGCTGTGCCACAGAAAGTGTATTCAACCTATCGATTATCTGCTCGATTAGAGTAAAATTGAGCCAAATATCATTGCCAGCAGTCGTTGATCCACGACAAAAAGTTCCAGTTGCTATCAAATCACCAATATTGTTCTGCTCTATTCGGGCTTCAAGACTTTGTAGTTGTATCTTTATATCTTGTACAGACATTGAGCTATTTGGCTCTGGTATAGGACCTTGTCCTTGGACAACGCTTGTCATATTTCCTCCTAAAATAACTCTTGTTTATCAAATTAAAAAATTTATTTCAATTTTTTGTTATATACTTGCTCATGCCATCTACACCTTCCGATATGCCGATCCACGTGCCTTACCCACCTTTTTGAGAATACCTGCCTTGACAAGAGCCTGGAGGCGTCTTCCAGCGGTTGCACGGGGGATATGAAGCACATTCATGACATCTGAGATACTTAACTCATTACTGAGCTCGAATAGATGTAGTATTTGCTTGGTATAGGCATCCTCTACATCCTTTTTCTCCTCATACACCAGACTTGCTTTTCGTGGCAAAATGCATTTTACAAAATTATCCCCTTCAACTACTTGAGGAGCAGGAAGCGCCTGTTTTTCATATACTTGGAATACCGTAAGAAAACCAGATCCCAGCTTTTCAATATATCCAGCTTGCCTAAATACTTTGCAGATAGCGCCATTTCGAATGTAAGTAAGCCCTGAGAGAATGTTATTAGGATTTATAGGTCCAGGGAAATCTCCTGGGCTAAAGATTTCAACGCGTGTTGCATATACAGCAACACGTATAGGCGCTTGTATGTGATAGTTACGATGCACAATGGCGTTCAATAAAATCTCACGGATTGCAACAGGGGGAATTTCAAGTTCTTCGTGCCTTTTTTTCCCTTCAATAACAAAAGAGCGATACAATCGAGTAACGATAAAATCAAAAGCTCGTTCATACTGCTCAAAGAGGGTTCCCGTACAATCCATAGTGGCAATTGTCCGCCTCTCAGCGCCCTCTTCTGCTGAAAAATGCGTACATATAATAAATGCCTCAGGAAAAAAATGCTGCGGCTCCCGTCCAAAAAGGAGCATTCCAGCAACCGTGGGATACAGCCTTGAGTGTTCTTCTACCAGTATATGGTATGATAAAAAAAGCTCCTTAGAAACAGCTACGCTCTCTTTACCTCTACCTTCACGCTCTTTGAGAAAATGCTCGACTCGTTCAATGGAAATATCTTGTTCTCGAGCATGATAGACAGGCATGGTATCAAAGGCAAGGCCACGAGAGAGCCATTTAAGCTCTTCGATCATGCCTGCATCTGCTTTCAGGGTACTTCTGCCTACGCGTACATAGGTTCCTTTTTCCAAGCCTTCTGATTTAAGGTAATATGGCTTATTCATACCACTTGAGACCTCAATAATCAGAAGTGTTTTATCGCCAATACGCTGTGAATATACCAATGGGATAATCGGTGGTGCAGCTGCGTCATAAATCATCTTGTCCACATATTCCATCAAGTCTTGTATCTTATTCTCGTCGACACCAACTATATCGCCTGTATTATCGACTCCAATAATCAGCTTACCACCACTGCGATTGCAAAACCCTATAATTGGTTTTGCGATTTGGTCATTTTTCGGAAACGTACTTTTCCATTCTACCGTTGCCGATTCATATTCAGGATATTTCATATACCTCCCTGTGAGCCATTTTTAAGATCACTATATCATATGTGAGTCATTTGAGTCAAAATCGATTAAGAAATGACTCATTTTGACTCACTTATGACTCACACAGTCCTTTATTGACTCACACATGAGGTGCTTGCAAAATTCCGTTGGAGACAAAATTTGATGATTTTGGTGATGGGGAAAACCTTTTGCAAATCGACATACTCCCTCGAGTAGGCGATTTGCAAAAGGTTTTTCCACAGCGACAAAAGCGCAAATTTTGGCCCAAATCGGAATTTTGCAAGTACCTCACATGTGAGTCATTTTCGTCATGTGCAAATTTTCCGTCAGGAAAATTTGCACATGACATTATTACTATTGCAAATAATCCCCTTGTTCTCGTAGAATCGAAAACATCATGTCTAACAAAGATCACAAAGAATCAAAGCCTTCGTTGTACGAACAGCTCCTGTCTTCCTCATGGATGCAGCAGCTTATCGAAAAAAAGAAAATAGTAGCCTACTATGCAGGAGCTGTTGTTCTTCTTTTAATTCTCATAGCCTTTGTGCTGCAACGCTCTCAGAAAAAAACAGCGACTGAGTATACTACTGCAGTAACATATATGGAATCATTGGAGCAGCCAAACTCTGCTGACCAAGATGATAGTGAAGAACACACAAAAACAAAGAATCCTCTTCAAGCACTCGACGCACTTGCCAATAGCAACACCCAAGTAAAGAAGCGATGTAGCGGCATCTTAGCTGAAGAGTATCTACTTAAAAACCAGGTGGCTGTGGCGGCTCCTTTTGCAAACTATGCATGCAAGCAGCTCCAAAGCCTTGGTGCTCATAGCTTTGCTTCCTTTTCTTCTCTTGCGCTTCTCATAAGTCAAGACAAACAAAAGGAAGCCCTTGCACGCGTCAAAAAACTCCGAGAGCAGTTACAAGAACAATTAAATGATCGAGAAGAAAATCCACATCTTATCGCCTTCGCTCTCCTTCAAGAGGCTGCGCTTGAAAAAGCATGCGGCAATGACGAAGCAGCACGACAACGATATAACGAACTCCAAAAGATCACAGATGTAGAGTTCTCAGCCCACTTGCAAGACAAAAATAAATCGATAACAGATTTTTATTTAAAATAAAATTGTTGTAGTTTTTGATTGATTACTGTAGAAACAGATTAAGGCATCTGCTCATTACCTCAAGTTTTTGAGCAGTTGCAAATTAAGCCCCATTTGGCAAAGGGGCTCGTATAAGAGGTACAGGGGCAAATTCCAGAAATTTGCCCCTGTACCGTTAAATAATTTGCCCATGAATGTGTAGCGTGTCGAGACAAAAGGAGGTGAACAGAGGCGACGCTCTCTAGTACTCATATTCGTGCTGTTTTTTATCCACTACCAAAGTAGGTAGGTATTTATGATAGCAACTCAATTTGTATGTTCGCAAAGTTCTGCGCATACTAAGACGCCGCTGACGCTCCTTTATGAGCATATGTCGTCTTTATTTCCAGGCGCCCAAGCTTCAGAGCAGGCGCAACAACACCGGACTGCGAAAGCGCATACATCATCGCTGAGCAGAGCCGGAGAAACCATTTGGATTGATGGGACAATTACCGTGTCATTTTAATCCAATTTGTACACTGTGTAGCGTCAGCTACACATGTGTACAAAATTGCACATGAACGAAATTATAGCCACCCTTATTCTTACCCATACACCTTTTTTAGGCCCAGCAACAACCAGCGCCTTACTTGCTCACTTTGGGCAGGCGTCTTGCGTAGTTCAAGCTCTATCAAACAATCATCCAACTCCAGTACCCCTTAAACAAGCATCTCTCGAGTATCTTCGCACATATACTGAGCAAAAATCCTGGCAGCAAGATCTTATGGAGGCAGAGCGAGCGGGCATACAGCTTATACCATACACGAGCACCCAATATCCTCAGCGGCTCCGTGCTATCCATGATGCACCGCCTCTTTTGTATGTACAGGGAAGCCTACCAGATTTTACGATCCCATGGATTACCATTGTTGGCACCCGCACAGCAACTCTACAAGGCAAAGACCTCACACAGCACTTTGCAAAGGCCTTAGCTTCAAAATGTATTGTTGTAAGTGGCCTTGCTCGTGGCGTTGACACTGCTGCCCACACGGGGGCGCTCCTGACGGGCACAACCGTTGCTGTCATCGGCTCTGGCATTAGCTGCCTCTATCCCCGAGAAAACACAGGCCTTGCAGCAAAAATTGTAGAGCGCGGCGCTGTTATCAGTGAATGCGCTATGAAAGAGCCTCCCTCGCGTTTTTCATTTCCACAAAGAAATCGTATTCTTTCAGCATTAAGTGACGCTCTTTTGCTTACAGAGGCCCCCGAGAAAAGCGGGGCTATGCTCACCATGCAGCTTGGCCTGTCTCATAAAAAACCCCTCTTTGCGCTTCCTGGAAAGGCAGGCAGCCCCTATACACAAGGCAATCATCTCCTTATAAAGCAGGGTTTGGCAAAGCTCATCGACCATCCTGAAGAAATTTTACATGCGCTCGGACATACAAAACAACCGACAGCTCCACAAAAAAAGAGCGTACCAGACCTATTTTCCACGCAGGAGGAGAAAAAAATTTACGCGCTTCTTTCAGAATCAGAAATGTCTCTAGAAGAGCTCTCAGAGCAGATTCCGCTTCCTGTTTCTGCTCTGCAGGTAACACTTACAAAGCTTATGCTAAAAAAAACCGTTTTGGAACATCCAGGGAAACGGTATACAATTGTATGTTGATGTCATGTGCTATTTTCGCTGCTGGGCGACCTGAAGGTACGAGCGGAAAAAAAAAATTAGAAAAAAATGTTTTACAAAAAAAATAAAATTTGATAACTACAAAAATATGGGAAAATCTTTAATTATAGTTGAGTCTCCTGCAAAAATCAAAACGCTCAAGCAGTTTCTTGGGCCAGGATTCCATTTTGCATCGTCCTATGGACATATTCGGGACTTGCCAGCAAGTGAATTTGGCGTTGACATCGAACACGATTTCGAGCCGACATATGTAACCCTGCCAGACAAAAAAGATGTCATAGCTGCACTCAAAAAGGCTGCGAAGGCCTCTGATGTCGTGTATCTCTCCCCTGACCCTGACCGCGAAGGAGAAGCCATAGCATGGCATATAAGCCAGATTTTGCCAAAAGATACGCAAATAAAGCGAGTGGCTTTTAATTCTATCACCAAGGATGCGGTGAAAGAGGCCCTCAAAAATCCTCATGACATTGACCTTGCCCTTGTGAACGCCCAGCAAGCACGCAGACTTCTTGATAGGCTCGTGGGCTACAGTATATCGCCACTCTTAAATAGAAGGCTCAGGCGCGGCAGAGGCAAGGGCGTCTCTGCAGGGCGTGTTCAGTCCGTGGCGCTCAAACTCGTCGTTGACCGAGAGCGAGAAATTGAGGCATTTATTCCCAAAGAGTACTGGACCATCAGCGCGCTTTTACAGTCCAAACAAAGCGAAAAACCCTTTACAGCAACTCTCTATTCTATTGATGGCAAGCGTTTAGAAAAAGAGCCTCCACCTGGTAAGCAAGAGGGCACAGATTTCGTCCTTGTTAACAATGAAGAGAGTGCGACGAAAATTGTAAAAGAGCTGCAAAGCTCCTCATATACAGTCAGCCGCGTTGAGCGCAAAGAAAAGCGAAGAAATCCTGAAGCTCCTTTTATCACCTCGACACTGCAGCAAGAGGCCTCAAGGCATTTTCGCTTCTCACCAGCAAAAACGATGCAGGTTGCACAAAGCCTCTATGAAGGGATAGATCTTGGCTCAGAAGGTGCTGAGGGCCTTATCACTTATATGAGAACTGACTCCGTACGCCTCGCACCAGAAGCAGTCGCACAGGTACGTGCATATGTCCAGGCTGAATTTGGAGAAAAATACCTACCAGGTGAAGTCAGGACATTTAGTCTCAAAAAGAGCGCACAAGATGCTCACGAAGCGATACGGCCAACCAATCTCCACCATCATCCAGAAAAGATAAAAGCGTATCTTTCGAAAGAACAATTTCAGCTCTATTCACTTATCTGGAAGCGTTTTGTTGCCTGTCAAATGGCAGCCGCAATATATGACACCGTCTCATGTGACATACAAGCAGGAGTACGGTTTCTGCTGCGCGCTACAGGCTCCGTCATGAAGTTTAATGGCTTCTTAGCCATCTACGAAGAAAAGCAAGATGAAGACGAGCAAAGTGACAAAGATGGGGAGAAGATGCTGCCGCCACTTCAAGAAAAAGAGCCCTTGACACTGTGTGAGCTTAAACAGGATCAGTCGTTTACACGCCCACCTCCTCGCTTTTCAGAAGCCTCTCTCGTGAAAGAACTTGAAAAATCAGGCATTGGACGGCCTTCTACGTATGCCGCCATTATGAACAAGATTCAAAGCCGTGACTATACTACCAAAGAGCAAGGCAAGCTCAAGCCCACCGACCTTGGTAGAATTATCATTGACATGCTCGAGATAAGCTTCAAGGACGTTGTAAACGTTGGCTTTACAGCTTCTATGGAAGATGGCCTTGAGCTTGTGGCAGAGAATAAAAAGGAATGGAAGGGGCTTTTGCATGATTTTTGGAAGGAATTTGAGCCTTCTCTCAAGCTCGCTGAAACCAATGCTGTGGTGCCAAGAATCCTCACAGATATTATTTGTCCTCAGTGTGGCGGCAAACTCCAAAAAATATGGGCAAAGGGGAAGTACTTTTTAGGCTGCAGCAACTACCCGGACTGCTCGTACACAAGCTCTCTTGAAAAAGAAGCCTTTAATAAAGAAGAGTACGCAGCTGACTTCGATTGGGAGCAAAAGTGCCCCAAATGTAGCTCTGAGATGAAAATACGCTTCGGCAAGTTCGGTGCTTTTTTAGGCTGCGTGAGTTATCCTGAATGCAAAGGTATTGTCAATATTCCTAAAAAAGGCGAAAGTACGGAAGAGGAGAGCGGGCAAGGAACAAAATGTCCAGCAATAGGTTGTCCAGGGCATCTTGTGAAAAAGCGCTCGCGCTTTGGTAAACCATTTTATTCATGTTCTACCTTCCCTGAATGCGATGTCATTGGAAATTCAGTGGAAGTAGTACTGCAAAAGTATACAGCACATGAACGAACAGCATATGAAAAAAAAGCGTATACAAAAAAAGTTAATGTCAAACAAAAAAACCCAAGGAGGGATATGAAAACAACAACAAAAGCCCCAGCAAGAAAAACTGCGGCTAAAAAAACGGTTGCAAGGAAAACCGTTGCAAAAACAGTTGCAAAAACAGTTGCAAGAAAGCCTGCGGCAAAAAAGATTACCGCACGCAAATCTTCAACAGCACGTAAAACAAGTGCAAAAACTACTGCACGAAGCAATACTGCACGAAGCAACTCTGCAAAATGCAATACTGCGAAATGCAATACTACAAGAAGCAGCATGGGCTGGTAAGTGTAGGCGTTCAATATATAAGCAAGGCAAAGTCTTTACAGACTTTGCCTTTCTTTTTTATTGAAGAACTGTTTTTTATAAGCCTACTTACCTCACACAGAAGTTTTGCTCTTGCTAACAGTTCTTCTGGTTGATCTAGTCCCAAATCAACAAAAACATTGCCGGATGATACTGCGTAGTCGATGTTTTCTTGATTTTTCTTCATCGTTTTCCTCTTTATTATATCAATAACGTTATAGCTAATACAACCATAGCCTTAGCCCAATGGCGTCAACTTAGGGCAAGTGTATAAGCTTATATGGACCCCACCGCGGCAGCGGCATATGCATCAGGCTAAGGCCATGACTCTCACGGACTTGGACACATTTTTATCGGAATTTATTGATTGTTCCCCTGGTCTTCAATGTCGCTTCGCGGCATGAAGACCGGGGTATTGAATACGGAATTTATTGATTGTTCCCCAGGTTTCAGATGTCGCTTACGCGAACACTGAAACCTGGGTAGTCGGGCACGGGCACGGGCTCGGGCACGGAAATTCGGAATAATTGATTGTTCCGTTGGCCTTCGCGGACGCTAACGCGCCGCTCGGCCCGTAATCGGAATTATTGATTGTTCCCCCTAGTCTTCATGCCGCTCCGCGGTATGAAGACTGGGGTAGTTGATCGGAATTTATTGATTGTTCCCCTAGTCTTCAATGCCGCTTCGCGGCATGAAGACTGGGGTAGTTGATCGGAATTTATTGATTGTTCCCCCAGTCTCGCAGCCGCTTCGCGAGCGCTTCGACTGGGGTGATTCGGGCACGGGCACGGGCACGGGCTCGGGCACGGAAATTCGGAATAGTTGATGAATCCGTTGGCCGAGCGGACGCTAACGCGCCACTCGGCCCGGAATCGGAATAGTTGATTATTCCGGTTGCCTTCGCGGACGCTTCGCGCCGCTCGGCCCGGAATCGGAATAGTTGATTATTCCCCGCCCTTTATGCCGTTACACGGCATGAAGGGCGGGGTAGTTGATAGGGTAAACGCATAACATATCATACTTCTAGCTGATATGGACCCCACCGCGGCAGCGGTGGAATTCATTAGCCCCGCGTGGAGCGCGGCCGTAGCGCCTCGCGCTACGGTCGGCGGTAACGTGGGGTTACAGGTGCATGAAATACAATAGAGCTGCGGTAGCAGCGAAACCTATGCCCTCGTTCTTCATACCGCAGAGCGGCATGAAGAACGAGGGAACAATCAATTATTCTGATTCCGGGCCGAGCGGCGCGTGAGCGTCCGCTCGGCCAACGGGTTTATTAATTATTCCGAATTTCCGTGCCCGTGCCCGTGCCCGAGCCCGTGCCCGACTACCCAGGTTTCAGTGTTCGCGTAAGCGACATCTGAAACCTGGGGAACAATCAATAAATTCCGATTAACTACCCCAGTCTTCATGCCGCGAAGCGGCATTGAAGACTGGGGGAACAATCAATAATTCCGTATTCAATACCCCGGTCTTCATGCCGCGAAGCGACATTGAAGACCAGGGGAACAATCAATAATTCCGTATTCAAATGGATTTTGCGCCGCCATCATAGAAAATAACAAAAAAATAACTATTGAAAAATAAATAATAAATTTTTAATATAAAGATAAGCTATAACAATAATTATAGATATATATGAATTTTATTAAAAAATATAAAAATATATGAGGTTAATATGAGTATTCCTGATATTTTGGGGACCACTAACGCGTATGTAAAGCCCTATCTTACCCAGCGTGCAAGCCAACCAGGGGACAACGAGGCTGTTGAGAGACATGTCGTACGTCTATATGCAAGTATTCTCGGCAGCGATCCAACACTAACAGATGACGAACATAATTCACTAAGAAAGATCGCAGCTGACATTATTAACTCCAAACGGAGTGCAGCAAGATCAGGCGATACTGTTAATGCAGCGATTGTAGATGCCTTGTCTGACCGGATTACTACGTTAGTAAGAAGTATTGCGGCGCGCCTACCCCGAGAGTAAATCAATAATTATATTTTATATTTACTAATAATTTATGGGTATTTTTAGCACAAACTACACGGTTGATATAAGTAGAGATGCGTTAGAAAATTGGTGTGTTCGGGAAGTGCGGCGAATCGCAACATCTTCTGATCCTGAAAAAGCAGCGAAAATAAAAAAGATAATACAGGACTTATTCATAGGATTAAGAAGTTGCGATCAAAGTATTGCAAGAAGCATATTGCAGCGCGCTATCCCGCGTCCAAGCCTGAGCAAAATCAATAAATGGATCAATCAGGCAAGCAGGACCATGGACAGCGCCTTGCAACCAATAACAGCGGCACCTCAAGGAACACCCATTACACTGGGGACAGGAGGGGGAGAGACACTACGCATTGGCTACACGGGTCAGCCTACTCTTTTACAAACCGCTGTCAGCACAGTTCATACCGTTACATCCAACCCAATTGTGAGACCCATTATTCACGCCGTTGTACAGCAAGCTATGCAAAATTGTCTGTCTCATTTCACAGGCATCTCTCCTGATGTGCTCGATTCACTTAACAATGCATAAAAATTATCTTCGCAGCAGTCTCACCGCATTTAACCCTACGAGCACAGTTCCCCCTTCATGTAAGATAACAGCAAGCCAAAGGGGTACAAGGCCGTAGAGGGCAAAGCCACTAGCAAAGACTATAGCACTGAGCGCAAGGCTCAGGTTTTGTATGACCACTTTTTTGGTCGCGGCCGCTTTTTGAAACAGCCAGTCAAGCACGTCGATGGTATCATGGAGCAAAATGCAGTCAGCAACCGACTGCGTCGTTTTACTGCCAATATTGCCCATAGCAATACCTACCGTACTGCGCGCCAGTGCCGGTGCATCATTGATCCCATCACCCACCATAGCAAGACCAGAGCAGTGAGAGAGCTCCTCAATCTTTTGTAGCTTATCTTCGGGTTTGAGCTCGGCATAGTAGGTAGTAATCCCTACAAGCGCAGCTATACGCGCAGCGCTTGATTTATTATCACCCGTAAGCATTATTGATTCTCTACCATTCGATCGTAATCTCTGGATGAGCTCACTCGTGCCCTCTCGCGGTTCATCCTCAAAGGAAAACAAAAAGAGGGCATCGCCAAGAGTAAGAAGTGCCACAGTGAAGCCCGCCTCTTCCTTTTGCCGCAGAAGTGCACGCCACTTGTTTCCTATTTCTTCTGACACGTTTTGCAGTTTTTGGGATGCATCCCCAATAAACGCTTGCACAGCCCTGCCTGCAATAGTCACTTGCCCCTCAATGCCAACGCCTGCAATGACCCGTACATCGCGTGTAGGCAGTGGTGAGAGGCTACGCATCTGCCCTAGGTGCCCAACTGCCTTGGCAATAGGATGAACAGCATGCCTCTCCAAGGAGAGCGCAGCACACAAGACATCTGTTTCAGAATAGCCTGCAGCCTGAATGGGATCGAGAGAGACAAAAGAAAGCTCGCCACGCGTAAGTGTTCCTGTTTTATCGAATGCCACCATGTTGCATTGATTGAGCTGATCAAAAACGATGCCTCCCTTTAAAATCACCCCGTTCTTTGCACAAGCACCAAGGGCGCTCAGATACGCGATGGGAACCGCAAGAATAAGCGCACAGGGGGAGGCTGTTATCAAAAATGCAAGGGAGCGATACAAAGCCCCTTCTTTGCCAAAATAGGGAAGATCTAAAACATGGGCAAAGAAAAGAGCAGAGAGTATAGAAAAGAGGATAATGAGAGAGGCATAGTATCTTCCAAAGCGATCAAACCATCGCTCAAGGGTGGGTCTTGAGCTTTGTGCCTTTGTAATAAGCTCAATAATCTTTGCAATAGTAGAATCCGCTGCGCTACATGTCACTCGAATTTTGAGCGAGCCTTCATTGACATACGCCCCAGCAGGCACTTCATCCCCGACAATTTTACGAATAGGCCGGCTTTCGCCCGTGATATGTCCTATATTTATAGAGGAGGCACCTTCAATAACAATACCATCGAGAGGGACCATCTCCCCTGCGCGCACAAATACCTCTTGTCCCGCTGTAACATCCTCTACAGCACGCTCGATAAGGTTGCCACTATCGTCACATATATATGCCCGCGTGGGTGTCAGATGTGCAAGTGAGCTCAGTGCCTTCTTTGCTTTTAGCGTTACAACGTCTTCTAGCGCACCTGAAAAGGCAAAAAGCACCAATAAAAGGCCACCTTCATAGCCTGCGCCCAGTAAAAAAGAGGAAAAGGCTGCCAGGGTCATCAAGAGATCAATATTGATATCTCTTCGAAGCACAACATCTTCTACAGAATCAATAAGAAGCGGCACACCAGCAATGAGATAGACCGAGCCGAGCAGTGTGTGTGAGACAAATCCAGCGCCTCCGCTGCCATATGTGCACAGATAGGAGATAAAAAGAAATATCGCAGCAAGACACGATGCCTTGAGAGGGAGGTTTCGGCTAATAGAGCGAGCGATAGTATTTAAAAAGGGCGAGGCACTCTCCTCAAAGCCCATTTCAAAAAAAGTACGAAAAATAAAAGGATTCTTTCTTCGTGCGCCAAGAGGGGGGATAATCTTCATACTGCAGTCAATACCTGCATAAGGTAGTGTGCACACAAAGAGGAAAAGGCTAAAAGCGCTATATTCCAAATAACAGCGGAAATGATGCGATTTTTCTCATAGAATGCATTTATGCCCGAAGCAGATGCAACTGCGAGGATGGCGCCAAGAAACCCACACATCTGCCCACAAAAATAGCTGAGACACAAAATGATTATAGTAGAAAACACAGCCCCGCAAGCTGCCCCCAAACCCTGCTGTAGCGGGTGTTCATTTTCTTCGAGACGAAATCCCATCTCTTCTTGAAGCATGACTCGCAGGAGGCGCTCAGAGTCTGCCATAAGCACATCGACTACATCATCCAAGAGCTTGCCTTGAAAGCCTTTAGCTGCATAGAGGGCGCGTAGCTCCTCGCGCTCTTGTGAGCGATTAGTCTGAATCTCGCTCTGCTCTTCAATAACAATTCTGTGCAGCCTTTCCAGCCTTGCCCAAGCAAGATAACTCGCGCGTCCAAATTTCCATACGAGAAACCCAAATGAAAAGGCCAGCGCTGCAGTTATAGAGCCACCAACAGTGATATGAAATAGTGAGAGAGCAAGGGCCATATCTTTGGCAGCATCAAAGGCTGCAAAGAGTGAGCCAGGAGTTTCGGCCCCATGAATTTCAGAGGAGGCGAGCACCCCACGCGCTTGTACTTCGACGATATGTTTTAGGGGATCTTTCCCCTGAAAGTGATCTTTATCTGGCATATATGGAAGTAATTATACCATGCCCGCCTTTTAGGTGGGCTGGTATAATTGACGCCATGTGCAAGGCCTTGGGCCTTAACTTGGGCCTTAACCCTCGTATACAGCACGTCTTGCTCGCTGCTGCTCGGGTGTTAAAGAATTGAGTGCTTGTACTGCATTTTGTTCACCACTTTGGAGGAAATTATTTCTTGCTGTTTCTTCTCTAATGAGCTCTTGCCTTTCCCAAATGCGATCTTGTCTTTCCTGCAATTCTCTAGCATAGTGCTCCTCGAATAAACAGTTACCAGCATATCCACCAGCCACGACTCCGATTGCTGTGCCAGCCCCTGGAAGAAGCGAAGGTACGGCCCCCAAAACCCTGGCCCCGAACTCAAACATTCTTTCAGTCATTCTATCATCAAAAGAGTGCCATGTATTCACTACGTTACCAATCACCTGAGTCATCATTATACGATTCGGATTTATTCTTTCTACATCTATCTTGGCATGCATCTTGGCACGCTCATATGCAAGATCCATTCTGATCATGGGTTCGACAATAACTTGAACCCCGCGCCCAAGCAAGTATCCCCCTACACCACCGAGTGTGGCGGCCAGCAACAACATATGCTGCACGTTTTACTGATAAACTATCTATATTATTCATAAATACCTCATTTATTTTTTATTACAAAAACGATTTTATCATGAAATAAATATTTAAATCAATTGAAAAGAATAAAAGAATAAATTGCTGCCTGAATGGCAACAATTGCAACAGCCCAGGGCAACGCCCTGGGTCAGGTGATGATCCTAACATTGTTGCCTGAAGGGCAACATGCTAACCCCCAGGGCAACGCCCTGGGTCAGGTGATGATCCTAACATTGTTGCCTGAAGGGCAACATGCTAACCCCCAGGGCAACGCCCTGGGTAGAAATATATTACCCTCTATGCGAAATGAAATCGCACACCATAGGCACATTCACTTCAAGCGGAAGCGAGATCTCGGCCATAGGTGGGAGAGAAAGAAGTTTACCAGAAAAATTGGTAGCATCGACTTCGAAATAGGAAGGCACTGAGCGGCTTGTCCCTTGTACAGCATCCACAATTGTTTTTTGCTTCTGAGATGCTGGCTTTATAGAAACCACCATGCCGGGACGTACTTGGAATGAGCGTCTATCTACACGTTGACCATCCACAAGCACATGTCCATGCGCTACGAGCTGCTGCGCCTGAAACTGCGTATGGGCAAACTTAAGCCTATATACCACATTATCAAGCCGAAGATCGAGCATTTGCATGAAAATCTCAGCTGTGTTCTTATGAAAGCGCGCCGCCTTTTGGTAGTAGTTGACGAGCTGCTTTTCAGTCAGCATACCGAATGCAGCTTTCAGCTTTTGCTTTTCATCAAGCTGCATACCGAAGTCAGACTTCTTTTTCTTTTTCGCTCCATGCACCCCTGCTGGATGTGGCTTGTGTACCAAAGGATTGCGCGTTCTGCCAAAAATATTTATCCCAAATCGTCTTGATACACGATTCTTAGGGCCAGTATAACGAACCATTGTGTCTCCTTAAATTTCAGACGTCATATGCTATTTTCCTGGCGGAAAATAGCACACGACGTTTAATTAAAATTACTACCAATATCTCACATATCGAGAGTTTTTTGCAAGAGGGAATTACGTCTGTGTGCCATTTTCCTAAACGCTGCTTGCTGCTTTCCACAAAAGTTGTTATACTGAGGACATGTTTTGCGCCAGGGGTGCCCTTTTGGGCTGAGAGGTTTTTATAAACCAACCCTTACCTGGTTTCTTACGAACATAGATACCTTATGCATAGCATAAGGTATCTATGTTCCTAAGATTCCCAACTTGATCTAGATTATACTAGCGGAAGGAGTGTGCTATATGCGTTTTTCTGTTTTTATTGGCAATATCTTAGAGCATTACGATAAGGCGCTCTTTGGATTGCTGGCCCCATTTATTGCCCCGCATTTTTTTGCAGGGGATCCTGTAACATCCCTCATTTTAACCTATGCCATACTCCCGCTTGGCCTGCTTACACGGCCCTTGGGGTCGATTTTTTTTGGCCGGCTTGGCGACACACGAGGGCGCTCATACGCTCTCTTTTATTCGCTACTTGGCACTGCGTGTGCTACTTTTGCTCTGGGCTGCATTCCCTCCTATCAGAGTATAGGGATACTTGCCCCGCTCCTCTTGGCCATCATAAAAATGACACAAAACTTTTTTGCCGCTGCCGAAGAAGTGGGAGCCGGGCTCTATATCCTCGAGCAAACCCCAAAAAAGAATCACTGCATTGCCAGTGGTTGGTATAACACATCCTGGATTATTGGGTACTTAACTGCCTCAGCAAGTATCACTATAGTAAGCGCTTGGACATCCGTAGAACATACCTGGCACCTCTTTTTTTGGGCCGGCTCCCTTACCTCTATCCCAGCTATCATCCTCAGATTTCGCCACATTGATATAAATACTAACAATATAGTGGTTAAATACAAAGAAATACCTCGTGTTGTATGGCAAAACCGCCGCTCTTTCATGACCATTATTCTGGTTGCTGGTATGTCCTACGTGACCTATGATACGGTATTTGTGCTCATGAATGGTCTGATTCCCTTAGTGACATCAATCAAAAAAGCCGAGGTTATGCAGGCTAATACCCTCCTCTTGATAGGAGATATGCTACTGCTCCCTGGTTTTGGCTATATAGCGGCAAAGATAGGCAAGGAGCGGCTTATGAAGGGGGCCGCTCTTGTACTTGCTCTCGCAATATGTCCCTTATTGCAGCTGCTAGAAGGGAGTACTTTTACCACTGCACTTCTCATTCGCACGGCTATTATGGCCCTTGGATGCGCCTATGCGGCTCCCTATCAAGCGTGGGCAATAGAACAAATAGCCCCTGAGCACCGCTATATGGTGCTTGCCTTAGGAGCTGCAGTGAGCTCACAGTGTATTGGAGCGCCTGTATCTGCACTTACCTTATGGCTCTACCAACAAACAGGCTATCTCCCCGTTGCAGGTGTATACATCGCCCTAATTGCTGCGCTAAGTGCTTACACTATGAGCCGCTTGCATAATTCGATGATTGTGACGCCAGCCTGAAAGGCTGGAATTGCAACAGCCAAGGGCAACGCCCTGGAAACTCTATGGCAAAAACTGCTCCTTATGCTCTTGCTGAAACGCAGTCTCTTTTGGCAAAAGACACACGCTGCGTCGATGGCGTGCAATAAAGCGATACACCACATCTGCAGGGTACAAAAGCCATGAAGGAAGAAACGAAAGAAGCCCTACAACACTCCAGAGACCTCCTAGTTGCCATAGCATTCGAAAGATAGCACGGCTGTAATAATAAACAGATTGAGTTACAGCCTGCTTTTCTACAAATACAATGCTATCTACCCCAGAATGTGTTGTAAGCCACTCTTTCAGCTCATGCTTTGCAGTTGTGCCCCCAAGTGGTGCAAAGAAAAAACGCCTTTTTTGATCGCGCTTGAGAAAAAAAATACAGCTTTTTTGACACATACCACAGGTGTCATCATAGAATATTAAGAACATCATACTCATCTGCAATGCGGTCAGCAAGCAGCTCCTCTGTTAAGACACCATGCTCATAACGGAATATAAACCGCTCTTTACCTTGCTTTTGTCCATCTTGCTCCCATAGCGTATCAAGCCCATGACGCTTGCCAGCCTGACACGAAATTTGGCGCATTATCTTCCCATTAGGATAGTAATGACGGTACTCGCCATCGAGCTCTCCATTTTTATAGTCCACAACAGCCCTGAGAACGCCGTCTGGATAGTAATAGTACTGCTTGCCATCTAACACCCCATGTGTATATGTCGCCTTACGCACGCATATTCCCTCTCGTGAATAAAAAAACGCTTCTCCCTCACGGCGCCCCTCCGCATATTCTGTTTGGCTCGCAAGCTTCCCATCATCGAAATATTGACACACAACCCCACGTTTCGCTACCACATCGCCTGAGCTGCTATTTTTTGTCATGTGCGAGTTTTCCGCAGGAAAACTCGTACATGACATAAGAATTTCTGCAATAATGGAGATATTCATTTTTGTCACTTGCAATAAACACTCAAAACACTCGCAGCGCATGTTGTAAATGGCTTTGTTCCTCTCAAAATCTGTAACTCCAGGATGCTGCAACCACTCACATCTCACTTGTATCCTTTTCATCTCTTTTTTGTAAAACTCTTGAAGCACTGCCAAAAACGCAGGCTCTCCTTGAAGCTGATAAAAGAGAGCCGCAATATCAGGATTATCAAAAGGATCGTGTAGTTTTACTTTGCTGCTATCTTGTAGAACGTGTTCTAGTAGCTCCTGCGCTTTTTTTAGGCTATCTACAATGCGCCCCATATGACGCTGAATTGCCTTATGTGTACATTTGAGTGGGGATGCGTTTTGTATAGCCATATGCACAAGCCCTTGCATGTCATATTCCTTTTTGCACCACTTTTTGGCAGCATCCTGGAGTGGCATATGGGTGACATTGGGAATCCAGAGCCCACCTTCTGTGGCATTGATACACTGCACTGAGGGGTGCTTTTCACAAAAGTCTGAAATCCATTCAGCTTCCATCACCCACTTCCACAGTGTCTTTGTGGGCTTGCCTTGATAATCTTTCCACGCAACTATGGTAGGCTCCTCTTCATCATGCTCTACCCCTTTAGCATAGTGACGATCTTCAGTCAGGGCAAGATCAAAGCCAACCAAGATAATAGGATTGCATCCAAGAGCATGGGCGAGGGCAATACTTGTGTTGGCTATGCTGTAGCCGCCTTCAAATTCTTTGCCCCGAATACGGAGCGTTTTATCAAACCATGTCCCAGGCCCATACGCATCATCACCTTTAAGGTAGAATTTTGTTCCCATAACCATATCTGGAACGCGTGAGCACACTCTGAGCTTATAAAAAAACGGCATCTCCACTGCTAAACTCTGCCGCAGTCTTAAATACTGTGTTGGGTTAGGATCAACCCCGCCACCAAAATGAGGCTGCAAACCTGCCTCACAGGCAATATTCATAGCAGAACCACCAGCAATAAGAAGGGCGCGATCTGAGAGAGTGCGAAGAAGAGGGAGCTGCTTTGTGAGTGATGGCCCCGCTCCCATAACATACGCAGGAATGCCTTTAAAGGCTCTAAAAAGGTCTGCAGCATTATAGGAATGCGGTAAATGGCGCAGGTTTTGCCAAAAATTACAAAAAAAGGGGCAGCCAAGCATCTCATATTCCCCCAGAATCATATATACGATTGCTTGCTCATTCAGCAGTACTTTTTCTATCTCCTCAAATGCCTGCCTTTCACGATAGACAGGAGATGCATAGAAAACTAAAGGCTCTGAAAATGTGATCCACGCAATACTCTGCGCAATATACTCAGAATGCTCGCCATGTTCAAAATAGTATAGAAATACCTGCTTGTCTAGTAGTAGCTCACTCGCTGCTTTGGTTTCCAAAAATCGCGAAATAACGGCTAAATCATCTTCCAAGATAATAAGAAGACGTCTCTCATCTTCATGCAGCCACTGTGAGAGCGCTTGATAGAGAAACCCCAGCCCCACGCCATATATGCACAGATAGTGGTGGGGAAGCTTAAAAGCTTGGGCAGTCTTTATAGCCTCATCCAAAGCCCCTTTTGGGTCGTGGTATGTGCGATGTATTCGAGTATCGACGAGATTCAGCTCACCTTTTTGTGTGTGGCAAAATTGCAGATGTTCTGTGTTTGCACACGAAAGAAGCGCCGCTGCACGCGGATTCAGCTTCTGAAAGTAGCCTAAATTTCTTTCAAAAGTGTGCATCTTAGCTCGCAGGACGCGCGTCTACTTCTTGTTCTATAGTCTCTGAAATTGACGCGGGCTCTTCTTTTGCAAGACAGTCTTCTCTCGATTTGATATTCCAGAGGGGCATGAGCAGGAGCGCCGCTATAGAGCCGCACACACTGAGTGCCAAGAAAAATGCAGTCCAGCCGAAGTTCTGCAGAAGGTAGCCAAGAGGAAAGCCTGCGACAGCAGCTCCTAGATAGGCAGCACAGCCGGTAAAGCCACTTGCTGTTGCTGCTGCTTTTTTGTGCGCTATCTCAGCAGCCATCATACCAATGAGCATTTGTGGGCCAAATATAAAAAAGCCCGCAGCAAACAAAAGAATCGCATCCAGTATATATACTTCAACCGGGCAAAACCACATGCCGAGTAAGACAGCAGCTGTAGCGATGGCGAAGAAAATCATCGAAGGGGCGCGCTTACTTGAGAACAAGCTATCTGACATCCAGCCAGCAGCGAGGCCCCCAAACATACCGCCAATATCAAACCAAAACACCACTCTACTCGCTTCTATGGTCGTATAATTTTTCGCCTCTACTAGATAGAGAAGTGACCACTCTCCAACTGCATGGCGCACGATGTAGACAAAGAAGTAGCCAACTGCCAAGAGCCATATGTAGGGATTATTGAGTACATAGCTAAAAAGAATTTCCTTTACAGTGAGTTCATGCTCTTTTTCATTTTTCGCCTGTCCTGAGGGGTAATCATTTCGGTGCTTTTCAATAGGCGGCAGTCCCAGTGATTGCGGTGTATCGCAGAGGCACTTGAGTAGTACAACTGACATGGCCATGCTGATCACGCCAGGAAGAATCATCGCTGTGCGCCAGCCATAATGATAGGCAAAGTAGGCAGTTGCCAAGGGAATAATTGCCCCTCCAATGTTATGAGAAGCGTTCCAAAATCCCCACCATTTGCCGCGCTCCGACTGAGAATACCAATGGGTCAGCAGCCTTGCACACGATGGCCAGCCAAAGCCTTGGAACCAACCATTCAACGCCCAACACAGCATAAAGAAAGAAAGTGATGATGATAGGCCAAATAAGATATTACAAAGCCCAGTGATTGCCAGCCCAAAGGCCATAAAGGAGCGCGCATTGGATTTATCACCCAGCACGCCAGATACAAACTTACTTACTCCATAGGAAATGGCCCACACAGAGCTCACAAGCCCAAGGTCACTTTTATCGAACTGCAAGTCCGCAATAAGGGTCGGCATGATGATCGAAAGCCCTTTGCGGGTAAAGTAATACAGCGCATACCCGAAAAACATCGAAAAAAAGACTCTATACCGCCAATAGGTATACTCTTTCTTCACAACATTTTTGTCTTCAATCTCATCTTTATAAGGCGCTGGTTGTAAAAAACCAAGCAGCGCATGTAGTATTTGCATGATACACACCTTGATAAATTATTATTTTACACCATAATTCACTTTTTTGCAACCTGAATTACGTCGGTATCCATCCTTCTTTACCACCAACCGATTTAAATTTTCCCTTTCTGTACCTTTTTTTTCGCTTTTCATCAAGAAAAAATTCTTTTGCTTGTTTTGTAGCTGCAGTATTGCCCTGCATAGCACGAAAAGCTCTCTCACGCCCTTCTTCTGCCGTTTTTTTAAGCCGCTCCAGGGTTTCAAATAACCGTCTTTCTTCTTTGTGCTCGGGTAGGGTTTTTAGTTGCTCCTGAATATCGCTTTCTTTCAGCGATAAAAGCCTGAGCGTTTCAAGATACATTTCATGTAAGCGATCGAGATCTTGGCGTATTTGTGCTAGCTGCTTGTTCACCATTTCAAACGACACTCCTTCTGCAAGCTCTTTTTTCTCGCATGTGACGAGAATGTGTACAAGATCTTCAAGTTGTCGTACAATGTTCTGTAGCACGGGTGTCACTGGAGTCGATCCAGCAGTATCATTATTTTTATACTCAGGGTCCATACACAAAAATACTCCACAAGGGGTCGTTAATGTACGAGGTATTTCTTAACGACCCCTGAAACCGCATCCTAACACAAATAATTTATTATAATCCATGAGAATTATACATGAGAATTCCAATACCAAAAAATAAAATTCCAGATGAAGGAAAAGGCACGTGGCTTCTTTTAGAAGATGGGCGTGAGGTGGCAGTGTTTACCTACAAAGGCACGCTTTATGCTATTGACAACATCTGCCCCCATGAAGGCGGCCCTCTTGGGGAAGGCAGCCTTGATGACACTACTGTCACATGCCCGTGGCATGGCTGGCAGTTCGATATCACCACGGGGCAGAATCAAAATTTGTGGAATGAAGGCGTGCAAAGCTACCCTATTGAAATGGAAGGGGAGCAGCCCTTCTTGATCATTGATTAACATGATGTGCCATTCTCCTTTGGAGAATGGCACATCATGTTAATCAAGAAACAGGATTATAACAGTTTCGCGCTGTGGTAGCGGCATACGCATCAGGCTCAGGCTAAGGATGTTAGCATAGCAACGTTATAGCTAATACAAGCCCTGGTTGCTTTTTTTTACAGGGAGAGCCACAGGAGAATAGCTGCAGAGAGAGCTTGTCAGAGGCGTTAGGGGTGTTTGGGGTGTTGGTGGTTATGACCTGGGTTGCTTTTTTTAGAGAGAGAGCTGCAGAGACCAGCAACGGTTTGGGATGTTCGATGCATTTTTAGTGCTTCTTATAAACCCATAATAATCCCTTAGCTTTCTCTCTAATCTCTCTGCCCAGACCTTTATTATCAATGCCTTTAGCACCCCACACGCCTCTGACAAGCTCTCTCCTGAAGCTCTCCCTGTTAAAAAAATGTACCAAAGCCTGTGAGAATCATGACCTTAGCCTGATGACAGCGTGGGGAAGCAAAGTTCCGTCAGGAAAATTTGCACAGGGCGTGATATGTCGGCTCGCCTGTATATGACACATATCCATTTTGTTGCTTGTGGAAACAGTGCCAATTGCCTTGTGCATCAACGAGAGCCACAAAAGGGGCCCCAAGTGCCATATTATACCCTAAAGCCTGCCTGATTGCTTGCCGTGTGATTTTTTTCTGCTTACACTCGATGACTATAAGTGGCTTAAGGCTTCCTTCTACAGCAGCATAGGCAAAAATATCAACGCGGCGCCGCTTTTCTGGAATTTGTTTTTCAACTGCTATAAGTGACGGAAGATAGCCCCACTCTTCCACCATTTTCCGAAGCATCATCTGTCTGCAAACCTCTTCTGGGGTCTCTTTCACGTCACATTGGCGAATAATACATCTAATGAATGGCATGTGTGGATTTTTTCATCATGTGCAATTTTCCGTAAGGAAAATTGCACATGATGTAAGAATTATTCTGGCTCGATAACTCCGAGATTGCCGTCAGCGCGTCTGTAGAGCACTTTGAGCTTTTGATCTTCTTCGCCTTTGAATAAGATGACAGGGGCTTGTGAGAGGTCCATTTTCATGATAGCCTCTTCGACGGTCAAAATTTTGAGCGGCTGCGTTTCTTTTCGAACGATACGTGGCAGCTGCAGCGCTTTTGCGACCCGCCGTGCCGACTCAGCTTCGATCTCAGTATTGACCTCATCGAGATCTACTTCATCAACCTCAACTTCTTCGCCCCAAGGAGCCTCGTAGACGGTCTCTGCCATCTCTGTCACTGCGTGGCCTTTTGCGTGGTGATCATGGAGGGCGCCCAGATATTTTTTAAGCTGCGTCTTCAACTTATCTACAGCTTGATCGACAGAGATATACATATCGGTAGTAGCTGCAGAGCTTTTGATAATGGTGTGGCGGCCATATTTCATGGTGATATCTACTTTATGTTGTAGCTTCTGGATATCCATCACCACAGTCACATCAATAATGCGCGTCCCAATGCGCTCGAGTTTTGAAATTTTTTCAATGGCATAGTCTTTCATAGGCTCTGTGATCTGCACATGGCGCCCTGTGACCATAATATTATACCCTTGATTGAGCTCAAGCATTTTTTCCTTTCGTGTCATAATGGTTCCTCCTTTTGTTTATTTCTCTGAGGTACTTGCAAAATTAGATGATTTGAGTATCAGCCCGAAAGGCTGAAATTGCTAACCCCCAGGGCATCGCCCTGGGAACGAATTTTGGCCCAAATCGGCAATTTGTCAAGTCCCTCCTACCTCGATTCTATGGATTTGTAGCTTTATGCTCAAGATGGAAGTGGTGCCGTCATATGCTATGTACATTTTCCAGAAGGAAAATGTACATAGCATATGACGACAATAGGACTAAACGTGTGGCCGCCTATCGTGAGTTTATTGTGAAGTTTTTTCAATCTTCACTGTCAACTGGGCCTTATAGAGTTAGCGTATACACAAAAAACGGCTCTATAAATATCTGTGGGTCATTTTTACGAATTTCATAATAAACTCGCGCTAGTTGATATGGACCCCACCGCGGTAGCGGTGGAATTCATTAGCCCCGCGTGCAGCGAAGGCCGCGGCGCTAGCGCGCGGGCCGAGCGGAACGTGGGGTTGGGGAAACGGGTAAAAAAATAGAGCTGCGGTAGCAGCGACACCCATTTGTGGTTGGCATCATGGGGACTCGGACTCGAAAAAAACCAGAGGGCCCTGGTATAAGGGAGCCAGGCTCCCTCATCCCTACGTACAGAATGCCCCCTGATATTGTTGCCTGAAGAACAACAAAATACAATAAAAAATTTTGAATTTAATAACATGCTATGCTACGATGAAAATAAAGATGGAGAAGATTACCTATGTCTTTAGATTTATCCTCATTAACCACTAGCTTTAATGAAATCGTGCCAGCTATTGTTGGTCCTAACACTAGCCTCGATAGTTTAAATGATAAACAAATTAAAGCCATTGCATCAAAAATTCTTGTGAGCGTAGAAACTGATACAAATGGCAGAATTACTAATATTATCGTCAGCAGAAAACACAATTGGATAATCCGGGGGTTGGATTGGCTCTGGTGCAAAACATTTGGGAGAATATATGGTGCTCAACACAGGGCTGATGACTATCGTAATGCTATACCGACAATTGCCACTTTGGTTACCCCCATTCGTAGTGGTTCTTCAACGCCAGCTCAACAAAATCTTGCAAAAATACTAGGGCAATTAAATGCCAGCATTACAGATACAGATCAGGTAGAGGGCTTACAGACGTTGAGGGACGTTATAACACGAGTTTTACCATCTACACCACCTTCTGCACCGACAGGGCAGCCCTCACATACAATAGGGAATGTGATCGTTTTAGCACCACAGCCCCAACTGCAACAGCAGCCACAATCTCAGGAACAACCCCTTCGCACTACTGTGGACCACTCAGTAATAACGAGGGCAACAACTTCGTTTGCCCAAGAATTGGCAACGCGCGAACAAGCATGGGCTGCTCTTAACCAACCTTCTACTACCCCCATCACTCCATCAACGACAGCAACACAGCCGCAGCAACAGCTCCAACAACCATCGCTATTATCTACTCAAGGCTCAGGGCAAAACGCATTACCATCTCAGTCGTCACTAAACCAACCGGAACCGACACCATCAGCATCACAGCTGCAGGTACAGCCACAACAACCGCAATTACCGACAGTATCACCCCAGCAAGTAAGGGCGCGTTTGGGAAGCGATACTAGAGTAGAGGCATTCAATACATTATACAACAGTCTTTCTGACCCAATTTCGAAAGCCCAGCTCGTTGACAATATATCAGTATTTTTAAACGCCCCAGAGACTGAACGTGCAGAACCATTATTCAGACTCTGTAATTTGTTTAACACATTTATCAATAAAAATGAATTAATAAGAAAATTATATACTTGCATAGCAATATCCACAGACCAGGTGCAAAATCTAATTGCAGAGGCAATAACAACTAATAATTTATCGTTTGCTTACTCCCTTTTTTCGGCTTTACCCGAACAAGAAATGTTTGATCCCGCTCAGCATTTAAGATGCCTGGAAAATCTTTCACCTGTAAACCAAGATAAATTTATAAATTGCTTAAAACAAAGTCCTAGTGAACTTGGTTTCTTGGCTCAATATGCGGTTGCCAGGAATTCCCCGATATCGGCAAAACTTTTTTGTGCTTCGACAGCGGCCGATCAACGAACTTGCTTACAGGAAGCACCCCGACCACATTATATAAATTTTTTTAGAGACTTGACGCAACTACAACAAATAGCGCTTTTAGAATGTATTCGCGGCCACTCTTACGGTGCTAATATTACTGTTCCTATCTTGTTTAACACCTTAAATCTAGCACAACAAAAAGCAATATTTCCGCTGTTGCATGATAGTATGTACACAAATATCTTTCTTTCAATTGAAGATCAACCAATAATAGAACTTTTTAAGTCTTTGAATTTAGAACAAAAAACAGTACTTTTTTCCAAAATAGCACGCTATTCCCAATTAGGCACTAAGCTAATATTGATATTTAATAGCCTAAATAACAACGAACAAGATTTTATTTTTAACAACTTAATCGATGAAAATACTAAAAATAGATTACGTCCTTCACACCAACCGCAATTACTAACAATATCACCCGAGCAAATAAGGGAGCGTTTGGGCACCAATACTAGGGTAGAGACATTCAATACATTATACAATCGTCTTTCTGACCCAACTTCGCAAGCTCAGCTTGTTAATAATATATCAGCATTTTTAAACGCCCCAGAGACTGAACGCGGAGAACCATTATTCAGACTCTGTAATTTATTTAACAATAGTCGCGAATCAATAGGCATATTATATACTTGCATAGCAATATCCACAGACCAGGTGCAAAATCTAATTGCAGAGGCAATAACAACTAATAATTTATCACTCGCTTATTCCCTTTTTTCGGCTTTACCCGAACAAGAAAGGTTTGATCCCATTCAGCATTTAAGATGCCTGGAAAATCTTTCATCTGAAAACCAAGATAAATTTATAAATTGCTTAAAACAAACACCTAATGAACTTAGTTTCTTCGCTCAATATGCGGTTGCCAGGAATTCCCCGATATCGACAAAACTTTTTCTTGCTTCGTCAGCGGCCGATCAACGAACTTGCTTACTGCAATCACCCCAAACACGTTATACAAATCTTTTTAGAGACTTAACGCAACTACAACAAATAGCGCTTTTAGAATGTATTCGCGGCCACTCTTACAATGATAATATTAATGTTCCTATCTTGTTTAACACCTTAAATCTAGAACAACAAAAAGCAATATTTCCACAGTTGCATGATAGTATGTACACAGATATCTTTCTTTCAACTGAAGATCAATCAATAATAGAACTTTTTAATTCTTTGAATTTAGAACAAAAAACAGTGCTTTTTTCAAAAATAGCACGCTATTCCCAATTAGGCACTAAGCTAATATTGATATTTAACAGCCTCAATACTAATGAACAAAATTTTATATTTAACAACTTACTCGATGAAAATACTAAAAATAGATTACGTCCTTTGCGCATAGTGACGCCAGAACCCACAATAGCCACCGAATCAGTACAAATACCAGTAGCAGTCACAGCATCAATACCACCAGTAATACCACCCCCTATTTCGGTCCAACAGCTACAACCACCACCATCTCAACTACAGCAACAATCTCAGGAACAACCCCTTCGCACTACTGTGGATCAGCCAGTAATACCGAGCGAAACAGCTCTTGACCAAGAATTGGAAATGCTCAGACAAGAGTGGGCTGTTCTTAACCAACCTTCTACTACCCCCATCACTCCATCAACGACAGCAACGCAGCCGCAGCAACAGGCCGTATCCGCCATGCCCCCTGCCGCATCTCTGCCCACAGTTTCAGGATCCTCACGTCCATCACCTCTAGCAGCAGAGCTCCAGCCACCATCAATCTCACCAGAACAAACCCAATTGATTGCAGCACACGATACTCGACTTGCACACCGCGTCACATTGTCACGAAATGAGATTAATGACCTATTCCAACAAAATGAACTTTTGTCAAGACAGTTCAATTCACTGTTTTCACGTATCTCTCACGCAATTTCACAAACAGAGATACGGCTAAATACTATAACAAATGCAGTAATATCTATAAGACCTTCTAGTGGCCTGAATTTAGCTATCTCCTTCCCACAACTGCAACAGACAACAGCACGTACCACATCGCAATCTATTTATGCCCTCGTGCCGCTCCAAGAATCGGTAACATTGTATTCAAGTGAAGAGCTCAACCAAACGCAAACAATTGCCCAAATACTGGAAGCCATAAGCGATCCACATTCCCAAATAACACTAGGACTAGAAACACAAAATAGACAAGGGCAAATAACGCAAACGGCCATTACCCTGCAGGGCGCATCGCCCACTACGCCTGCTGCTTTAACAACTGAAGTACCAGCTCTAACAACTGAAGTGCCAGAAGTAGAAGTCACCGCAGAATCTGCACCTGTAGTCTCTGCGCAACCACAGCCACCACAAGTAGCACTCGAGCCCTTCCCGTCACAACCTTCCATCTCATGGCAACAAGCATTGACCAGTGTAAGGGAAGGAATGGCAACCGTAGATGATACACTTACACAAATAGCATCCATATCACAACCTCTCTTAGACGAGGATATCAGACAATTGATAGAATACGGAAGCTATATTAATGAAGTATTACTCTTCTTAAAGGAGCAGAAGACTGTACCAAATGCACCCATTGGGGTGCTCGATACGTTGATAACACAAGCTGAAACTCTACAAAACCGTACAACATATACAACCAACGCTGCTATTCTGCAAAGAGATCTGCAAAGTGATCAAGCCGATATTCGAGCAACTGGCAATGTCTTGCGCAATGCTATTATTACCACTCTCCAAGAGGGGCAAAACACGCTTAGAGATGATATAGAACGAATATGGACTATGGAAACACCACCACCTGATGCGTATGTTAATGACATTAAGAGCAGAACAGCAGCTTTACAAGTTACCTGCGCCAATATTCATGCCCAATTTAGCAATCGACAGCCTTTGGACGCCGCAGCACAAACACAGCTCAATCAAATCACACAAATAGAGACACAAATTACAAACTATCAACAAAGAGCAGAACACGCTGCGATCGCTGTAGACATTCGAAACAGAGTGCAAGACTGCATCGCTGATCTTGATCGTGTAGACTCTTTATTATCATCCCAACCAGATCAAACAACTCTTGATGAATGCTTACCACATATTAATGTTATTCATGACCTACTTCGAGATTTTCAAAGCGTGCTCAATGAAATAACGTCTGTCTTTCCTCAGATGACTACTCTCAAATCACAAATTTCCGAGTTGCAGAGGCGCGAGCAGCAGCTATTTTCACGAATGGAAGACATACAATCAACAATAACGCCAGCAGTTGTTACAACACCTCCTGTTTCGGTCCAGCCGCCATCAATAGCACCAGAAGTCACCTTCCAACCCGTAGAACTCCTATCCTTACATGAGGGGACAACCACAGTATCCCCACAAGAAGTCAGCCAGGTTGCTGCACGAAGAGAAGGAGGAGAACAGATGAGACGGCGACTGGACGCGCAGCAACCAAGCATAGCCTTTCTTACTGCACTATCTCACAATCAATTTCTCCCTCCAAATGAGATGTCTTATGCAAATCCTGATGGTCTACAAGCAGAATATAATGCCATTAATGCAGCCCTTGCAACAATTACTGAACAATCTGGCAGTGATTACGAAGCACTACGCAATCGCGTGCAGGCTTTTGCAAATACTGTAGAAGAAAAATTAGATAATATACTAGAAAAGATGACATATAGTATAGTTCGATCTCTTTATCAAGCAACACAACCAGGAAGCACTTCAGAGCAAGTTTCGAGTGCTAAAGAGCTTCTTCGCATGCTTGTGCGTCCAAGCGATGATGTCAATGAGATGTTTGAAGTATTAAGAATACTAAGTGCAGATGGGCTAAGCATTCTCGTATCGGACGCGCGCGCTCATATTATGCGTCTTCCTGAGCAGCAGCTTTCAGGATTGATCCAACGAATACAGCCTCAGCTGTCTGAATACAGGAGCAGACATCTAGAGCTGGAAAATCAAATAACTGCGTTTCTTGTTGATCCATCAATTCCAGAAGAACAAGTAAGAAAAATAGTAAATATAGTACATGCCGATTTCGATGAGCCAACAGGAATACACTTGGATCGTTTATCTCTCACTACGTTGGAGGAGGCATCACAGCGTATTCAAGAACTCAGCG